>NZ_JBFBGS010000088.1:0-19544 GCF_040684795.1 Kitasatospora sp. NPDC089797
ACGACGGCAAGTCCCGGTCCGGATGGGTCGGCACCAACGTCATCGCCGACACCGTCAAGCCCGGTACGCCGTTCGTCAGTTCGGCCGACTACCCGTCCGACGGCCTCTGGCACGGCACCGCCAACCAGCCCGGCTCGTTCACCTTCTCGCCTGCTCCGGGCACCGACGACACCACGGCCTACGTCTACACCCTGGACGGCGGCACCCCGGTGACGGTCGCCGCGACCGGCGCCCTGACCACGTCCATCACGCCGACCACCGAGGGCCGCCGGGTCCTGTCGGTGCAGTCCAAGGACCGTGCGGGGAACCTCTCCCCGCCCGCGACGTACGTGTTCCAGGTCGGCCAGGCGGGCATGAGCTCGCCGGTCAACGGCACCCAGACCGCCAAGCGCGTCAAGCTCTCGGTCGACGCGCAGGCCCAGTTCAAGCGGGTGGTCTACCAGTACCGCCGCGGCCCCGGCGCCACCGAGTACACCGTCCCGCGCGCCAACCTCACCAAGGCCGACAACTCCCCGGTCACCGAGGACAAGCCGCGGCTCGCGGACCTCGGCCCGCACGCCAACTGGAACGTGCTGGACACCCTCGGCCAGGTCGGCGGCGTCGTCCAGGTCCGCGCCGTGCTGTTCCCCGAGGACGGCTCCGGCAACGGCTACACCACCGTCTGGAACACCATGACGGTCGACCGCAACGCCGACGGCGCCGCGAGCAGCAACATCGGCCCCGGCTCGGTCAACCTGCTCACCGGTGACTACTCCACCGACGTCACCGACGCCGACGAGTTCGGCATGTCGGTCAAGCGCACCACCTCCTCTCGCGACCTCGGCCGCGGCTGGCAGCCCCAGGGCGAGCGGCTGACGGTCAACCAGCGGCAGATCGGCACCGACACCGCGGGCTTCACCCCTGGTCAGGCCGACATCTCGCGCTCCACCGCGCGCGGCCACGACAGCTCGACCGACTCGCTGCGGGTCGTCCCGGCCTCCTCCGGCTGGGACTCCTTCGCAGCGCTCGGCCCCGAGTACACCATGGGCCAGGGCATGAAGCCCGGCCGCACCTACCGGCTCACCGGCTGGATCTACGTCCCCGGTGCCACCGGTCTGGACAACCCGCTGGCCAACCGCGGTCTGCGGATGGTCGGTGTGTACCGCACCCCGGCCGGCTACGGCGAGACCGCCTCGCCGAAGGCCTCGTTCACCGACGGCTGGCAGCAGCTGACCGTCGACATGGCCGTCCCGGCCGACGCGACCGAGGCCTGGTTCCGCCTCTACAACGGCAACACCGCCGGTAGCGGCAAGGAGGTCTTCTTCGACGACCTCTCGCTCAAGGAGCTCGTCGCCCCCTTCGGCCCGCAGTGGGCCGGCGGCCCGGATGCCGGCACCGGCGGCGACTACCGTTCGCTCTCCTTCCCGCAGTCCGACCTGGTCGAGATCAAGGCCAACGACGACACCTCGCTGACCTTCGCCAAGGGCAACGACGGAACGTTCTTCCCCGAGCCCGGCGCCGAGTCCCTCACCCTGCAGGCCGTCCCGGCCAAATCCGGCGCGATCGTGCTGTCCACCTCGGGCCAGTGCCTGGAGGTGCCCAACGGCGCCGCCGGCAACGGCGCGCGGCTCCAGCCCGCCCCGTGCACCGGCGCCGCCAACCAGCAGTGGACCCGCGGCGACGACCTCACCCTGCGGCTGCTGGGCTACTGCCTGGACAACCCGTGGGGCCAGGTCGCCAACGGCACCCCGCTCACCCTGTGGGGCTGCAACGGCGGCGACAACCAGCAGTGGGAGGTCCGGCCCAACAACACCGTGACCAACCGTCACTCGGGCCAGTGCCTGGACGCCGACAAGGGCGCCTCGATCTGGGTCTGCTGGGCGGGCCCCAACCAGGTCTGGGACCTCCAGACGGCCGGCACCACCTACGAGCTGACCGAGCTGGACGGCTCCAGGACCGTCTTCGCCCGCCAGGCCGGTTCGAACATCTACCAGGTGGTCAGCGAGACCGGCCCGGACGCCGCGTCGACCACCCGCTACCAGTACGACACCACCGACGGCCGCTCGCTGGTCAAGCGCGTCATCCCGGCCGTCGAGCCGGGCGTGGACGACGTCAACGGCTGCACCGTCGACCCGCTGCCGCGCGGCTGCGAGGTGATGGAGTACGACTACGCCAAGGCGACCACCGCCACGGCCGCGACCCCGGGTGACTACCTGGACCGCGTCCGCGGGGTGAAGGTCTGGTCGTGGAACCCGGCCACCTCCAAGCAGGAGCCCGTCGAGGTCGCGCACTACGCGTACGACGACAAGGGCCGCCTGTCGCAGGTGTGGGACCCGCGCCCGGCCAACCCCTTGAGGCTCTCCTACGGCTACGACGACGCGGGCCGGGTCACCAGCATCACCCCGGCAGCTCAGCTGCCGTGGAACTTCGACTACGGCAAGGCCGCAGCCGATCAGGACCCCGGCCGGCTGCTCAAGGTCCGTCGCGGCGCGCTCGCGCCGGGTACCAGGGACAAGGTGACCGGTGAGAACGCGACCAGCGTCGTCTACGACGTACCGCTGACCCGCGGCGCCGGCGGCCCGTACGACCTGTCGGGCACCGACGTGGCCAAGTGGGCACAGACCGACGCCCCCACGGACGCGGCCGCCGTGTTCGGCCCCGAGGACGGCCCGGGCACCGGCACGGCCACCGCCGCCAAGCCCGGCCCGGACGGCTACAAGCCTGCCACCGTCCACTACCTCAACGCCTCCGGCAACGAGGTCAACACCGCGACCCCGTCCGTCACCCCTGGTGGTGACATCGACACCAAGGAGTACGACCGCTTCGGCCATGTCGTACGCGTCCTGGAAGCCACCAACCGCTCCATCGCGCTCGGCACCCACCCCGACACCGACAAGTTCGTGGCCGAGCAGAACCTCCCCACGGATTCCGCCTCCCGAGCCCGGTCCCTGGATTCGCGTACCGTCTACTCGGCCGACGGGCTGGACGAGTTGGAGACGCTCGGCCCTGTCTACCGTGCTTCGCTCGCGGAGCAGGTGAACGGACAGACCACCCCCGTCACCGTCACGTTCGAGGCCGAGAAGCTCCCGCAGCTGGGCACCAACACCAAGGTCCAGATCGACAGTGACTGCTGCGGTCTGACCTGGTCCGGCGGCGCCCAACTGGGCATCCGCGGAACGACGGTGGGCGCCTTCGACAGCATGCGGGTCAGCGTCCCCGAGGAGGGCGACTACGTCCTCTCCGGCCAACTCACCAAGAACAGCGACCACGGCGTCGTCCAGTGGGCCGTCGACGGCCAGAACGTGGGTCAGCCGGTCGACACCTACAGCGCCACAGCCGCCGTCAGCCCGTTCACCGTCGGCCAGTCGGTACACCTGGCACGCGGCGACCACGAGGTCAAGCTCACCCTGGTCGACACCAACACCGCCAGCGGCGGCGAGCGCTTCCACGCCGGTGTCGACACCGTCACCCTGACCAAGAGCACCGTCAACCCGACTCTGCCGGCCGGAACTTCAGTGGTCGCCCGCGACCACAACACCAAGACCTACGACGAAGGAAAGCCCGACGGCCAGACCTACCACCTGCTCACCACCGCCACCGACGGCGCCCGGATCGACGGCTACGCCGACGACGTCGAGCTGCGCGTCAGCAAGCGCGGCTACGACACGCCCATCGGCGGCACCTCCGGATGGAAGCTGAGGACGGCGACTTCGGTCACCACCGACGCCCTCGGCGCCAAACTGACCGCATCGGTCAAGTACGACGATGCCGGGCGGGCTCTGGAGTCACGCAAGCCGGGTTCGAACGGCACCGACGCCGGTACCGTCAAATCGGTCTTCTACACCGCCAAGGCCAATCCGGACGACGCCACCTGCGGCGACCGCCCGGAGTGGGCCGGCCTGGCCTGCGTCACCCTGCCCGGCGGTGCAGTCACCGGAGCGGACGGCACCCGGATGCCGACTACCCTGCCGGTGAAGCGGGTGACCCGCTACTCCGCCTTCAAGCAACCTGAGGAGACGATCGAGACCAACGCCGGCAAGTCCCGCAAGAACGTCACCGTCTACGACCGGCTGGACCGGATCGTCTCGACCGAGATCACCTCGGACGAGGGTAAGCCGCTGCCGCCGGTGACCGTCGAGTACGACCCGGCGACGGGCGACGCGACACGGACCACCACAGCCGGCAAGTCCCTCAGCCGAGTCCTCGACTCCCTCGGCCGGCTGATCTCCTACACGGACGCCGACGGTGCCACCACCACCACGGAGTTCGACCGGTACGGCAAGCCGACGAAGGTGAGCGACCCGACCGGGTCCACCAGCTACACCTACGACCGCGCCAAGGAACCCCGCGGGCTGGTCACCTCGATCAACGACAGCGTCGCCGGCGAGTTCACCGCGAAGTACGGTGCGGACGGCCAGTTGGTCGAGCAGTCCTACCCGGGCGGAATCGTCCGCAAGGACACCTTCAACGCGGTCGGCGAAGCCACCAGCCGCAGCTACACCCGTAGTTCCGACAACACGGTGATCTGGGCCCAGACCACCGACATCTCCACCCAGGGCCAGGTGGCCAAGGACACCAGCTCCACCGCCACCCGGTCCTACCAGTACGACCGGCTCGGCCGGCTGGTGAAGGCCGAGCAGACAACGGTCGCCGCCGGCTGTGTCACCCGTCAGTACGCCTTCGACGCCCACTCCAACCGCCTGTCCAAGCAGGCCTCCCCGCGCGGGGCGGCCGGTGAGTGCAGCACAGCCGGAGCCACGGCGGAGAACCACACCTACGACAGCGCCGACCGCCTCACGGACGCCGGTTTCGTCTACGACGCCTTCGGCCGCACGGTGAAGACCGCCACCGGCGCCACCAACACCTACTGGGCGAACGACAAGGTCGCCGCCCAGGAGAAGGGGGACACCAAGCAGGAGTGGGCCGTTGACGCCGCCCACCGCCTGACCTCGTTCACCACCAGCAAGAAGCAGACCGACGGGACCTGGGCCGACTCCTCGTCGAAGTTGAACCACTACGGCGACGACTCGGACCACGTCCGGTGGACCGTCGAGAACACCGCTCAGGGCACTCTGACGCGCAACGTCTCAGGTCCGGACGCCGACCTGGTCGCCACCACCGGCAAGACCGGTGACGTCCAGCTGCAGCTCACCAATCTGTTCGGCTCCGTGGTCATCACCACGGACACCGCGCTGACCAAGCCGGTGGTACTGGACTTCGACGAGTTCGGCATCCCCCAGGACGGTCAGGCCACCGTCCGCTACGGCTGGCTCGGCGGCAAGCTCCGCTCCGCCGAAGCCCAGGACGGCGACATCCTCATGGGTGCCCGCCTCTACAGCCCGGCCCTCGGCCGGTTCCTCCAGGTCGACCCGGTGCCCGGCGGCAACGCCAGCCCGTACGACTACTGCACCGGCGACCCGATCAACTGCACCGACCTCGACGGCAACTGGGGCATGCCCAAGTGGCTGAAGAAGACGGTGGAGGTCGTCGCCAAGGTCGCCGAGGTCGCGGCCTACATCCCCGGCCCCATCGGCTCCGTCGCCGCCGCCGTGTCCGCCGTGTCCTACGCGGCCACCGGCAACTGGCAACAGGCAGCCGTCATGGCAGCGACGGTGGTCGCCGCCGCCGTCGGCGCCACCGCCGTCGTCGCCACCGCGGTGGTCGCCGCCAAGAGTGTCACCCGAGGCGTCTCGATGATGCGGAAGGTGAGCGGCATGAAGGGAGTCGGCACCAAGGTGTCGGACTTCCCGTCCGTGGCCAAGCATCGGAAGAAGCTGGAAGCCGTCGCCCAGAAGCACAACGTTCCACCGAACCAACTCGGCAACGGCGTGCTGTGGCTCAACAAGACCGAGAACCGCAAGCTGCACACGCTGGAACACGTCAGGAATGTCCGCAAGACCTTCACCAAGAAGGAAGTGCGGATCGTCCACAAGTATTTCAAGGAGGTCGCGGCCGCCTCGGCGTTCAGGGGGAACCCGAGCCCCAGCGCCGGCCCCCGGGCGGCCGCCACACGCTACGTCCTCAAGAACTGGCGAAAGGCCGGCCGGTCCCGTTGACCGAGAATGACTAGTGGCCCGGGTTGCCCACCACAAAGTGGTGGGCAACCCGGGCCATGCCCACACCTCCGGAGTCACCAAGACCGAACTGATCCAACTCCGCAAACCTTCCGGATACTTCCGGTCCGATCCGTGACATAATGACCGAATGGAGCTCACAGTGAGATTCAAAGTCGAGATCGAGAACCGCAGCGACCGACGAATGGAGCTCATGCTCGAACCCGAGGGCAGTGACTTCTGGATGGAACCCGGCGACGCGCTCGTCGTCAACAGCGAGGCGCCGCCCGGCACCGAAATCCCTTTCGTCGTACAGATGACGGATGACGGCGTATCGGTCTGGTCCAACTACGGCCCCGGCTGGGTGTCCACTCGAGCCGGCGAGGACCTCGACACCGGACACAACAGGCCCGACGATGCCTATCCGGAACTCAAGAGGTCCGCAACGGATGCCGAACCCCGAAAGGACTGGCTGGGGAGGCTCCTCCCCTGGCGCCGGGACGAATGACTACCACGGAATTCGACTCCGCCCGAGCCGGGACCGACCTCGATTTCAAGCTCTGCCGCTGATGCCGCACCCGGCACCGACGTACAAGAATCAGAACTCGGCAGAGTTCAGCGGGATCAGGCGGAGAAGAACCGAGGCACTGCGGTGGCGGGGCACGTCCGGGTGTCCCGCCCTCGTGCAGCCCGACCGTTCTCGAGAACAGGAATCCGAGGAGCACCTGCCGTGCAAATGCGCCACATCGGAAAGCGGCGTCAATGGCTCGACCCGGTGAAACCCCAGGGCGTTTCCGCGGAGATCGACTCTCCGCTCGGCACCGTACGCGTCGACCGCAGGCGCACCGGCGCCGTGACGTCCTTCGGCAGCCGTCTCGAACAGTGGGACTTCGTGTTGGACGGGGCCTGCGTCCTGTCGGTCGACGGCATGTTCAACCCCGGCTATCCCGCCCGGCGGCGTGTTCGCCGCGGACTGGACATCACCCTGCTCGGGGAGCCGGGCCGGGTGTCGGCAGTCCGCACCCTCCGGCCGAGCCGGCGGTACGTCAGGATAAGCACCCCGACCCTTGCGTACGAGGCCCGCACCCGCTTCCCCGGACACGTCGTGCGGGACGGGGACGGGGTCGAGCGGGCCCGCTACGACGGAGCCTTCTGGGAGTTCGAGGAACCCGGTCCCGCCGCTGTGGCCTTCGCCTCGTTCTTCATCGCGGCAGCCCTCGAACCGTTCATGACCTCACCACTGTTGGAAATCTTCTGAGCCCGGCCGCGAGAGCCGAGGAACGAGCTGGGAGCACATGGATGTCGTCATTTCCGGCCTCACGGCCGTCGGCCGCGGTCTGCGATGCAGTCAGTTTCGTCGATGGGTGCAGGATCCTCGCCCAAAAGGTCAGAGGGACCAAGGAAGACGAGGAGAAGTAGCCCGAGGCGTTGGAACGGGCCGACGAGTCGGCTGGGGAGCGGATGAGGCATGACAGCGGCGAAGAAGTCCTGGTACGCGGTGCGGTGCGTGTTCCGGTGGGAGGCCTCGGAGGGGCCGTCGTACGAGGAGCGGCTGACGCTGTGGCGAGCCGGGTCGGCGGACGAGGCGATCGGGCGGGCGGAGGAGGAGGCCGGGCGGTACGCGCGTGAGAACGGGGTCGAGTACCTGGAGTTCGCGCAGTCGTACCGCCTGGCGACCGACGGTCCTCCGGGGGACGGGGACGAGGTGTTCTCGCTGCTTCGCGACAGCGAGCTGGACGGGGAGGCCTACCTGGACCGGCACTTCGACACCGGTCAGGAACGTCAGCGACACGCCCGGGGCGCGTGAATCGAGCGGCGGCGGCCAAGGAGACTTGACCGCCGCCGCCCCGAAGGAACGGGTTCTGTGGACACGATCCGAAGGCTTCTGCGGCGCACGGGTTCCCGTCTCGGCTCGCTGCGGTACAGGGCTCGCCTGGTGAAGGCCCATGCGGATTCGGGGGATCTCACCCGGGCCAAGGCGGCAGCCGTCTCCAGGGCGGGCGCCGGGATCCCGGGGGCGAACCTGCTGGCAGGCGGCCGCCCACGGCGTCCACTCGGCCGATCTGGCGCCGGCCGAGGCGCTCGCATCCGATCCGGCGGCCGATCCGACCGAGATCGACACGGCCTATCGGCGGGCCGTGGCCGGATCCGACGAAGGGGCACCGTTCTCGTACGGTCGTTGGCTGCAGGACAACGGACAGCCGGGTGAGGCGCTGGGACTTCCTCCGCTCAGGGTCACGGAACTACAGAACCCGGCAACCCGGGCCCGGAACCACCGGCCCGAGCCGGAGGGGTGAGCAGCGCACCGCGCTCCCAGTGAAGAATTCAGGAGTTTGATGGACATCATCGTTTCCGGCCTCGTGGCCGTCGGCCGTGCCCTCTGGACGGTCCTGAGCTGGGCCAACATCGTCGAGGGGCAGAGGATCCTCTACCAGGAGTTCAAGAAGATCAGGGAGAAATGACCGCCGCCGAGTAGCAGTCCCCCCCCCCGGGAGGTTCCGGGGCCGCCCCTTCGGCGCCGACCGCGAGAGGAGACACATGGGATTCGTCATCGAACTACGACGGGTGAAGTCCACGGCCAGGACCAGACGGCCCGCCGGGCCGCCGGCTCCGATCGGTGCGGTGGAACGCCACGTCGAGGACGGCGAGCTCCGCTCCGCCGTCGAGCGGATCGGACGGGACAGACTGCCGATCCTGGCGGATCTGGATCCCTATCAGGACCACCGGTTCCAAGGTGAATCCGTCCGGCGTCTCGTGCAGGAGCTCGAAGCCGTGAGCTTCGGCGCGCTGGAACCCGACGAGCGGACCGTCCTGCGCCTGCTCCTGACCTGGGGACGCAGGTGCCGAGCGGAACCCGACCTGCGGATCGGGTTCACCGGGGACTGATCCACCGGCCGGGGTGGCCGGGACGCCCAACCGAGGGGCGGTCGAGGAAACTTGACCGCCCCTTCACCCTTTTCCGGCCGTCCCGCTGCCACACTGTGCGCCCCCGAGCGCAGTTGAGGAGATTCGGTGAACGGCAGACGCCCCCTGATCGAGGACTTCCCCGCCCACCCCGACGGCGATCCGGCCGGGGACCTGGCCCGGGCGGTGCGGGAGCGGCGCACGGAGTTGGGGTGGTCGCCGGCCGAGCTCGCCGAGCGGGCGGGGCTGAGCGAGGGACAGGTGCGGGCGGTCGAGGCGGGGCACGCGGCGCCGACGCTGCCGTTGGTGACGAGGCTGTCGGAGGCGCTGCGGACGGCCCCGGAAGAACCCCGGTGACGGGCCTCAGCCGACCGGGTGCGGGTGGCCGAGGTGGGGGAAGGTCGGGAGCAGGTCGGTGTGCGGGCCGATGTGGTCGCTGGTGATCTTGCCGCCGGAGATCATGGTGAGCCGGGCCGAGGTGACGTCGTCCACCAGGGTGCGGCCGTTGGGGTAGCCGGCCGGGCGGGAGCGGTCGTAGCGGAGGATGTCGGGGAGGACGAGCTTCAGGGTCTCGGTGGCGGCCGCGGTGGTGTAGTCGCCGGTGTGCTGGAGGACGGCCGTCCAGGGCTCGCGGTAGGTGTCCCAGTCGTCGGCGGGTTCGGCCGCGTTGTACGCGTCCTTGGCCCCCTCGGCGTTGAAGTAGGCGGTCAGGGACGGGTGGGCGCCCCGGTCGACGGAGACCAGTCGGCCGTCCTGGCGCAGGCTGACCCGGCACCAGAGGCCGATGGTCGGGTCCGGGCCGAGGTCGTCGTCCGGGACTTCGAGGGCGATGCCGAAGACGTTGGCCCCGGCCATCGCGTCCTTGCCGGTCCAGGTGAAGTCGTTGACGATGCCCTCGAGGTCGGCGAAGAAGGGGTCGCTGCGCAGGCCGACGGAGAGCTTGCGGCCGTTCGCCTCGACCACGTCGGGCGCGTCGCCGAAGGCCACCGGGGCGGCGGAGAACAGCACGTCGCCGGTGGGTTCGTGCGTGCGGGCGGCGGAGCCGGTGGAGCGGTGGACGGTGACGGTCTGCCCGCCGGTGCCGCTCGCGGGCGCGGAGAAGGTGAAGGAGTAGGCGACGTCGGCGTGGTGGTCGCCGTCGTTGTCCACGTTGATCCGGTAGACCGCGTCGGGGTGGAACTCGGCGCCCTGGGTGGGCGCGTAGGGGTTCACGTTCATGATCAGGACGGTCCGGCCGGACGCGTCGGCCGCCGGGAAGGCAAACAGGTCGGTCAGGTCGAGGCGGGCGTCGCCGCGCGGGGAGCGGAGGTTGGGGCCGCTGAGGTGGTGGGACATGGGGCTTTTGGTAGCAGGCGGGGGGCGCCCGGCTGCCGCGCACCACGTCCACGTTCCCCCAACCCGCCGGAGGTTCACTCGCACGAGTGATTGCCGACGCTCCGCACACTGACTGACACTCGGTGTATTCGGAGGGCCCGAAGGCCCTCCCGGCGCAAGGAGTTGCCGCCATGACCGCAACCGAATCCTCCGCCTCCTCCGAGATCCCGCAGATCGTGCACCACTCGCTGCCCGCCGAGCACGGACAGAACCTCGCGGACGTCGGCGGCAACGTCGGCGCCGTCTGGCGCGCCTGGTGGACGTGGACGCCGTCGCACGGGACGTTCAACCTCCAGCTGAACTGGAACGTCATCGGGGTCGACTCGACCGTCGTCGTCACCGCCTCCGAGATCGACGCCAACGGGAACCGCTTCGTCGGCGCGGCCGCGTTCCAGGTGTCGAGCGTGGCCGCCGCCAACGGCGTGGTGACGTTCAAGATCAACATCGACTGGGGCAGCTCGCTGCCGATGCGCACCGATCTCCTGGTCTTCAACTGAGCGGACCACGGCACACGGAGAGCGGCGGGAGTGGGACGTCGGATCGGCCGACTTCCCACTCCCGCCCCGTCGTTCACCGCACGGAGACCGCCAGCTTCCCCCGCACCCGGCCCGCCCGCAGCCGCCGCACCGCGGCCGGCACCTCGGCGAGCGGATAGCAGGAGTCGACCACCGGCCGCAGCGCCCCGCGCTCCACCAGCTCCGCGAGCAGCCGCAGGTCCGCCGCGGGCTGGGTCGCGACCAGCGCGGCGAACCGCCGCCGGGAGAACGGGGAGCGCGCCAACGCGCCCAACTGCCGCCCCAGCCCGCCGAACCAGCGCCCGCCGCCCTCCCCGCCGACCAGCACCAGGGTGCCGCGCGGGGCCAGCACCCGGCGGAGCGCGGCCAGCGGACGGTTCCCGGCGAGGTCGAGGACCAGGTCGTACCGGCGGTCACCCGCCGTCGGGTCCGCCGTCGGGTCCGCGCGGGTGTGGTCGACGGCCTCGTCCGCACCCAGCGAGCGGACCAGTTCCTCCCGGTCCGGCCCGCAGACGGCGGTCACGTGCCCGGCGCCGAGCGCCTTGGCCAACTGGACGGCGAAGACCCCGATGCCGCCCGAGGCGCCGATCACCAGCACGCTCTGCCCGGGCCGCAGCCGCCCCCGGTCCCGCAGCGCCTGCAGCGCGGTGCACGCGGAGACGGGCAGCACGGCGGCCTCCCGGAAGTCCAGCCCGGCCGGCATCCGCGCCAGCCGGTCGGCGCGGACTCGGGCGTACTCGGCGAACGCGCCGTCGCAGCTGCCGAACACCTCGTCGCCGACGGCGAGTCGGGAGACGTCCGCACCGACCCCGACCACCCGCCCGGCGACGTCCGTACCGCGTACCCGGGCGACGCCGCGCCGCAGCCGGAACGGGGTGGCCCGGACCAGGTAGGGCAGTCCGGCGGTCACGTGCCACACCCCGGGGTCGACGGCGGAGGCGTGCACCTCCACCAGCACCTCCCCCGGCCCCGGCCGCGGCCGCTCCACCTCGGCCGGCCGCAGCACCTCCGGCCCGCCGTAGACGCTGTGCACGATCGCGCGCATCATGACCCGCCCTCGCTCTCGTCCGGGTACTGGAAGACGTCGTCCAGCGGGGCGCGGAACACCCGCGCGATCTGGAAGGCCAGCTCCAGGGTCGGTGAGTAGCGGCCCTGTTCGATGGCGATCACGGTCTGCCGGGTCACCCCGATCCGCCGGGCCAGCTCCGCCTGGGTCATCTCCGCCGCCGCGAACCGCAGCGCCCGGATCCGGTTGGTGACCCGCGTCGGCGGCCTCACCACGGCTGGGCCCCCCAGCGGTACGCGGCGATCTTCGCCACCGCGCCGAGCACCGCCGACAGCACCACGCCCAGGAAGATCGCGTTCGCGATCCAGAACGGGTCGCACCGCGCCATGGCCAGGACCAGGCCCGCCACCACCGCCAGCACCAGGAACCCCTGCCCGACGTGGACGCCGAAGCGGTGGATCTCCCGGTCCCGCTGGTCCTTGTGGTTCGCCCCCTCCGGCGAGACGACCGCGGTGAGGACGGTCAGCCCGATGGAGGCGAGGATCGACCCGCCCACCGTCCACAACAGCGTCGCCACGTACGGTGTCCGCGCCAACTCGCCCTCCACCGAACTGTCCAGAACAACCGTCAGATAGAGCGCGTAGGCGACGACCGATACCAGGCCGAGTATCCAGGCGCGCTTCTCCTCGAAAGCCATGAACCCCTCCCATGTCAAAAAAACCCGACATCGGAGAGTGTCAAGGAAGTCCGACCCGGTGTCAAGGATTCTGTACATCACCGCCCGCGCGGCCGCACCGCGCATCAGCCCGGGGGTGTAAACCCGTGGACCAATAGGGTCGTTCGCGAGATCAATCGGGGGGCCGATGCCGGCCTCCCCGGCCGCGTGACAGCGTTCCGGCCATGGACACCACGCCGCTCACCGACTCCACCGGACCGACCCGCCGCCGCGTGCTGGGCACCGCGCTGGCCCTGGGCGTCGCCGCCCCGCTCGGCCTGGCCTCCACCGCCCGGGCGACGACCCCGGCGCCCTCCGGCGGCGCCCCGAACCGGCTCACCCCGAACCGGCTCACCCTGCCCGAGCCCACCGGCCCGCACCGCGTCGGCACCGTCGAACTGCACCTGCGCGACACCTCCCGGCCGGACCCTGCGGCCGGCGCCGGCCGCTACCGGGAGCTGATGGCGAGCGTCTGGTACCCGGCCCGCCGGACGGACGGCCTCCCGCTCGCCCCCTGGCTGGCCGACGGACCGTTGCAGGCCTTTCTCGACGACGCCGGCTTCCCCCTGCCGCTCTCGCTCGCCCCGCTCACCGCCGGGCACCTGGGCGCGCCCGTGCGCCGGTCCGGCCACCGGCTGCCCGTCGTCGTGTACGCGCACGGCGCGCACAGCCACCGGGGCGACCACACCGTCATCGTCCAGGAGCTCGCCAGCCACGGCTACGCGGTGATCACCGTCGACTTCCCGCATGACGCCTTCACCCGGTTCCCCGGCGGCCCCGTGCTCACCCCGGCCACCGACCCGACGGCCGACACCGGCGTACGGGCGTACATCCCGGACTTCCGCTTCGTGCTCGACTGCGTCGAGGAACTGGCCGCCGGCCGCAACCCCGACGCCGACGGCCGCGCGCTGCCCGAGGGCCTGCTCGGCGCCCTCGACCCGCAGCGCATCGGCATGTTCGGCTGGTCCAAGGGCGGCAGTGTCACCGCCCAGAGCACCGTCCTGGACCCCCGCGTCCGGGCCGGACTCAGCCTGGACGGGCCGATGATCCCGACCATCACCACCGACCTGGACCGCCCGTTCCTGATGATGACCGCCGTCTGGCCGCGCACCCCGGGCTCGGACGCCGAGACCTTCTGGACCCACCTGCGCGGCTGGCGGCTCAACCTCCAGGCCGCCGGCGCCGTCCACAGCTCCTACGGCGACAACATGACCCTGATCCCGCAGGCGGGGAAGCTGCTCGGGATGACCGAACAACAGATCCAGCAGCAGGTCGGCACCCTCGCCCCCGACCGCGGCATCGCGATCCAACAGGCCTACCCGCTCGCCTTCTTCGACCGCCACCTCCGCCACCGCCGCGGCACCCTCCTCGACGGCCCGTCCGCGCAGTTCCCGGAGGTCGCGTTCCTCCCGTGACGGGAGGCCACCGGGCGGCCCCCACGGGGCTACGGCCGCCCCGGCCGGTACGAACGGCCGGTGGCCCCTGCCGCATCCGCAGCAGGGGCCACCGGATCACACCCGACAGGTGCCTCCGCTAACTCACGAGTCCTCCGAGAGCCAGTCCAGGATGTCCTGTCCCACCTCACGGATCTCCGGGTCCCCGCTCCCCTCCGCCCGAGCGGCCATCCCGCGGAGTGCCACCCGGTCGTTCAGGTGCAGGTGGAGCTCGGCCAGCCTGCGCCAGTCATCGGCATCGGCGGTCGGAAGCTGCTCCTCCACGAGTCGCCGCACCTCCGACCTCGTCACCTGCGGGTTCCTGGCGGCAATGGCCTTCCTCGCCGCGAGTGCGGATCCGGTCGACAACGAGATGCCGACCAACTGGTCGAGCAAGGTGGGGACATCACTCGGCAGGCCCTCCAGGAACGACAGCGCCGCTCCCCGATCCCAGGCCGACCCGCGCAACGCGGCTGACAGAACGGCACGGCGTGAACCCGCGTTCTGGTAGAAATCCGCGCGCGCCCTGGCAACCTGCTGTTCGGCCGTCACCACCAGAGCCCACAGGTCCTCATCGGACTTCGAACCGTCCACCAATCCTCCCTGATCAGTGTTGGACAGCGGAGTTCTGCCAGTCCATGCCCCTGAGCAGACCGGTGAACTCCTCCGGGGTCATCTTCCTGGTCGGATAGAGCGTAATGTGCCCGTGCGGCTGCGTCCCGCCGACATCCTTACCGTCCGCGATCATGCCGAGCCCGTCGGGCAGGGGCGCGTTGGGGTTCCGGACCTTCCCCGTCAGCCCCTGGTCCCGCAGTTCACCGACGGTCCGATAGGTCGATGCCCCGCTCACCTTCAAGGTCTGGAGCTCGTCGGCCGTAGGCGGGTGGATGAAACCCTCGGCGTCAGCCTCGATGTCGCGCACACGGTGCTTCGGGGTACCGGCGGCGAAGCACTCAGGGATCCCACCGTTGTTGTGGACCAGGACGGGCGTCTCGCCGGCCAGCACGTAGTACGTGTGGATGTCAGCGATGGTGAGGTCGTAGGCGACCTGCGGGGCTGTCTCGTAGTTCCGGACCGTCCGGATGGTGAGGGTTCGGCCCTCCGCGGTACGGACCGTCTCACCCGGCCGGAGGTTGGCCGCGTCGGTCCAACGGTGCGTGGTCTCGTCCCAGAACGGGTGGTGCTGGGTGCTGGTGAGGTTCTCCGTCCGTCCGGCTGCCCCGGTGGCGGGGTCGGTGGCCTGCAGGGTCAGGTCGGTGAACCAGCTGTCGTCGGGCGTGCGGATCGTGCGCGTGACAGGCTTCGGCTCGGACTTTCCGGTGGCCGGATCCGTGGCCTCGACCTGGTCACCGGGCTGGAGGTCCTCGATCGCCTTGCTCCTCCCGTCCGCCAGCAGAACCTTGGTGCCGGGCAGGAAACTGTGGGTGGCCGTCGCCGCCAGGAGCGGGTTCGGGCAAGCACCGGCCACCTCCCCCTCGACCTTCTCCAGGTCCTTCGCGACGGTCGCACCCGCCTTCTCGGCCTTCTCCGCCTTTCCGACCACGCCGACGGCACGGCCGCCAGGAAGGATGCTCGCCAGGCCCTCGGCGGCGTCCAGGTACTTGCCGTCCTTGATGTCCATGGCGGCACCCAGCACGGTGGCCGGCACGTTCAGGCCCGGGAACCAGGAGGCGCTGTCCGTGGCTTCGCGGACGTTGCCCCAGAGCGTTCCGCCCCTGGTGATGATGAAGTAGTGCGGGCTGACGATGTTCGGGAACTCGGCGGTGCCGTTCCCGTCGCTCCAGTACTTCTCCGTCCAGACACCGTGGCCCTCGGGCTTGAACGTCTCGGTGATGACGTCGCCCTTGTCGGTGTAGCAGGTGCCGAAGCCGCCGCAGACCCCCTCGGGGCGGAGGCCGCCGGGGTCGCTCAGGTTGGTCGGGTCGCTGGTGCTGTAGGCATAGGCGTTCCACTGTTGGGGGTTGGCCGCGTCGATGACCGGGTCGGGATTGAGGAAGCGGCCGGTGGCGGGCTGGTACTGGCGGGCGCCCAGGTTGGTGAAGCCGGTGGCGTCGTCCTTCAGGCCGCCGACGTACCCCTTGTCCCCGGACCAGGAGTTGGCCGAACCGTAGCCGCGCAGGACGCCGAACGGGTCGGTCCACCGGCGGTTCACCGCGGTGGTCGCGGAGTCGATGGACAGGCTGTTGGTGCCGTGGTGGTCGGCGAACTGGTAGGTCAGCGCGTTCGCGCCCTGGCGGACCAGGGTGACGCCACCGGGCAGGCTGTAGTAGCGGGTGCCGGTGCTGGTCTTGGAGCCGGTGTCGTAGGTGAGTTCGTCGCCGCCGCCGAGGTTGACGGTGACCTTGCCGGGGTTGCGGCGGATCAGCTGGTTGCCGTCCGCGTCATAGACGTAGGAGGTGGTGGCACTGCCCTGCTTCATCGTGGCGAGCTTGCCCTCGACGTCCCAGGTCATCTCCGCGCCGTTGGCCGCGTCCACCGTCGTCCAGGTCTTGGAGTCCCACTTCGGGCTCCAGCCCGGCCCGTAGACCATGAACTTGCCGTCGTCCTGGACGACCGCGAAGAACTTGCTGTTCGGGCCGGTCCACGATTGCGAGGACCACAGCGGGACCCGCTGCGGGTCGTAGACGACGAAGTTGCCGTCGTCCTGCATCGTCGCCCACGCACCCGGGTGGTTGGCGGTGTCGCTCGACCAGGTGACCAGCCCGGTCCGCAGCGAGGTCAGCACCAGGTTGCCGTCCGGCTGCATCGTCAGCTGCACGCTGCTGGACCGCACGCTCTCACCGGGGTTGAGCACGAACCCGGCACCCATGGTCTTGTTCGCACCGGGGTTGGCGATCTTCGTCGTGTTCCCCGCCGCGTCGTACTGGTAACTGCCCGGCACACTGCCATTGTTGGGGAAGGTGGACTTGACCGCCGTCGGCGCGTGCACACCACCGGTGCCGCCGCCCGTACCCGCCGCCGTGGTCGGCGTGTTGCGGGCGCCGGTGGCCGGGAAGGTCTGGTCGAGGGTCAGGTCCTTCGACTGGTCGCCGGTCGGGTTGTGCATGACCAGCTTGGTGCGGTTGCCGACCGCGTCGTAGGTGTAGTCCTGCCAGTACGGCGCGCTGCCGCCGACCGTGGTCGTTCCCGGCGTCGAAGCCCCGCTGGTGGGCGTCGGGTTGGCGCACGCACCCTGCCCGGCCAGCGACGGGGTCGGCTGGTTCAGCCGCCCGGTGTCCGACCACGCCGTGGTCAGCCGGCCCAGGTAGTCGTAGGAGAAGCACTGCAGGTCCGTCCGGTCCGGACTGTTGTCCGGGGTCGTCCGGATCCCGGTGATCCGACCTGCCGGGTTGTACGCGTACGTCGTGTTCTGCACCGTTCCCGTCGTCGAGGTCTGCTTGTCCACGTACTGGGTCAGCAGCCGCCCGGTCGGCTCGTCGTAGGTGTTGGTGGAGACGACCTGGGTGCCCCAAGGATTCATCGTGTCCCGGATGTTGCGCCCGTACGCGTCCCAGTCCGCCTGGCGCAGGTACGTGTACCCCGAGCCGCTGACGTCGTTGAGCTGCCCGTACGCCTCGTAGTTGTAGTTCACCGCCTCCTGGGCAAGGTCACCCGCCGCAGCCCGGCCCTCCGACACGAGCGAACCACTGACCGGGTTGTAGGCCGCCGTGTAGTCGAAGGTTGCCTGCCCCGTCCGGCCGATCTCACTGCCGGGAATGGAGATGCTGGTCCTGGTCGCCCGGTAGGCCACGTCGTACTCACCGACCGACTTGGTGTAGGCCGAACCACCAACACCGCCCACATAGCGGGTCGAGCCCGTGATCTGGCCCTTCACCACGGTGTCGTACGAGTAACCGGTCAGCTGGTTCGCCGGCGCGACCGACCCGTTGTAGGTACCGGTCTTCCGGTTCAACAGGTCGTAGGTGATTGCGACGCTCTGCCCTCGCGCGTCCGTCGTCGATGCCAGCCGGCCCGCACCGTCGTAGCTGCGGGTGGCGACGCCCGTGTCCGGGTCGTCGGAACGCACCACCCGTCCGCGCTGGTCGTAGCCGAAACTCCAGGTGTTCCCGGCCGCGTCCACCCGGGTGGCCGCCTGACCACCCGGCGTGTAGGTGTAACCAGTGACGTCGGCGTCTGCCTGGTTGCCGGTCGCCGCGGCTGTCCGGTACTGCCAGAGCTGCGTCTTGCGCCCGCGGGCGTCGGTGACCGTGCTGGTCGCGGTGGCACCCGCCGGCGGTGACACGTCGACCCGGTCCGCACCGGGGTACGCGGTGGTCGTCGTGGCCTGAAGCGTACCCAGCGCCACGAACTGCGTGCTCACTGCCCGCCCCAGACCGTCGAACTGCACGACGCTCTGGTTCGGCACCGAGGCGCCGTCCGGGATCCACCGGGTCGTGTTGGGGACGTTGGTGTCCTCGTAGTACGGCTGGTAGGACTGGCCGATCCGGCCCTGCGAGTCGTAGAAAGTGTCCGCGATCAGCCGGCCATGGTAGGCCGCGATCGCCGGGTCGGTCTGGGTCTGCACCGCCCGGGCCAGGCCGTCGACGATCTGCGTCGACTTCCCGTAGGCGGTGCCGCCCGGACGCAGGGACTTCGTCGTGACAGTGGACGGCGAGTCGGTGCCGTTCACCGCGTAGTCGTAGCTGTAGCTGGCGCCGGACCCGGCGTCCCGACCGGGCAGCCAGACCGCCGTCAGCCGTCCCAGGCCGTCGTAACTCTGACTGGTGGTGCGACCGTTGACGTCCGTCGAGGTGAGCGCCATGGCGCGAGCCGGGTTGAGTGTGGTCGTGGTCGTGCGGGCGGTGCCCGCGTCCGGTGCGCCGGCCGGGGCCGGGCTGCCGGTGACCACCTTGTTGGGCAGCTCGCCCGGGTTGGCGGAGCTGTACGCGGTCGTGGCGACCGCGCCGTTGGGGTTGGCGCCGTCGGTGACCGTCGGGTCCGTCACCGAGGCAATCCGGCCATAGGCGTCGTACGTGGTGGCGGAGGTGGTGACGAACTGCGCCGCGCCATTGCCGTCGTAGCCGTCCAGCACCTGGGTCCCGGTCACGTCCGCCTTCGTCCCGGCACCGCCGAAGCCCTGGCCGTCGAAGAGGGTACGGGTGTCGGACACCGTGTTGGCCGACGTCTGGCCGGCCGTACAGGCGTTGGCGCCGGAGACGACGAGCACCTCGGAGACCAGGGCGGTCATCTGGGCGCTGCCGCCGCTCGCGTAGCTCTGGCGGGTGCACACGTCCGGCGTGCCGTCGGCGGTACTCAGCGAGCTGGTGACCCGGTTGTTGTTGCCCGGATCGGTGATGGTCACCGTCGAGGTGTCCCAGGTGCCGGTCGTGGTGACGGCCGTGGTGGTCTTGGTCGTCCTGGTGGACCCGTAGCGGGCGACCAGGTCCGGCAGGCCGGCGCGCTTGTGGGTGGCCCGGTCGGACGGGTTCTCGTAGCTGTTGACGGTGTACGACACCGGCGAACCCGCGTCAGCGGAGGAGTCGGTGTAGGTGTCCGTCTCCAGGATCTGACCGGACAGCCAGTCGGAGTCGGGCCGGTTTCCGCTCTTCACCCCGGCGACGGAGGCACCCCTGGGCTTGCCGTCGG
>NZ_JBFBGS010000089.1:0-16799 GCF_040684795.1 Kitasatospora sp. NPDC089797
CGGGGCGGCCCGCCGGGGGCCCCCCCGCGCCCGGCCGGTCCGCTCGGTCGGGTCAGCCGGCCGCGGTGGTCACCGGGTCCAGCCCGGCGGCCCGTGCCAGCACGTCGGTCAGCTCGGTGGCGGGGGTCCCGCCGGGGCCCGCGACGCGCCAGGCGACGAAGGCGTCCGGCCGGACCAGGACCGCGCCGCCGGCCGAGACGCCGTACGCCTCGGCCCAGTCGCGGTCCTTGGGGTGCAGCTCGCCGCCCTGGCCGATCCGGTGGACCCGCAGCGGCACGCCGAGCCGGGCCGCCGCCTGCTCGGCCGCCGCGGCCCACTCGTCGCCCGCCTCGTCGGTGAGCAGGACGAAGGAGTCCCAGAACAGGTCGATGGTCGAGATGATCTCGCCGTCCCGCTCCAGCCACAGGTGCGGGGCCCGGGTGCCGGGTTCGCCGCGCAGCTCCAGCTCCGGCGAGAGCACCGGACCGTGGGTGGTGCTGGTGATCGAGGAGGAGGCGTAGCGGTAGCCGAGGGTGATGATGATGTCGTCCACCATCTCGGCCCGGTCCTGGTCGGTGGCGTACCCGTGCCGGATCCGGTTGCGGACCATGGCCTGCGCCGCCATCGCGCTGCCCACGGCGCGGCGTTCGGCGTCGTAGGTGTTCAGCAGTTCGTCGCCGGCCCAGCCGTGCAGCACCGCGGCCAGCTTCCAGGCCAGGTTGTGCGCGTCGTGGATCCCGGTGTTGGCGCCGAACCCGCCCGCCGGCGGGTGCAGGTGGGCCGCGTCGCCGGCCAGGAAGACCCGGTCGGTGCGGAACTGCTCGGCCACCAGCTGCGCGCCCTGCCACGGGACCTTGTCGACGATCTCGACACCCAGGTCGGGCACCCCGGCCGCGGTCCGGACGATCTCCACGCACCGCTCGTCGGTGAAGTCCTCGGGCTTCTCGCCGAGTTCGGGGTGGTAGATCGGGGCCGCCAGGTACGGGTCGCAGCCGTGCAGCCGGGACAGGCCCATCAGGGTGTTGTCGACGTTCGCGTAGCAGAGGATGAACTTGCGTCCCTTGAGCACCACTTCGAGCTCGGGAGCCTTGAAGTAGATGCTCAGCGCGTTGAAGACGGTGCCGCGGCCGACCCGCTCCGTGCCCAGCTGCCGGCGCACCGCGCTGCTGGCCCCGTCCGCACCCACCAGGTAGTCGGCGCGCACCGTGAAGCGCTTGCCGGTGGCGTTCTCCTCGACGAGCGCCGTGACGCCGTCCCGGTCCTGGCTGAACTCCACCAGGCGGGTGCCGAAGCGGACGTCCGCGCCGAACTCGCGGGCCTTCTCGACCAGGACCTTCTCGTAGCGGTCCTGGCCGCAGCCCATCACCCGCTCGGGGCTGACGGTGGGGCCGTCCAGCGACGGGGACTCCAGCACCACCGCGTCGTCGATCTCGGCGAAGGTGTTGACCTGGATGATCCCGCCCTCGAAGTACGGGTGCGAGTCACCCATCTCGAGCCGGCGGATGTCGTCGTGGATGCCGGCGGCCCGGAACAGCTCCAGGGTGCGCGCCTGAAGGCCCGGCGCCCGCGGCAGCAGGGAGGTGCCGTCGCGCTTCTCGAGCACCATCGTGCGAATCCCGTGGCGGCCGCTGAAGAGGGCGGTGGAGAGGCCGACCGGCCCCGCCCCCACGATCAACACAGGGATGTTCACGTCATACATGCGTGTCCCCTCAAGAACTGATGAGCAGTGCCTCGTTCCCGGGCGGGCGAGGACCGGCTGAGCGCTGAACCGTGCTGGTGCGCGGGTCAGACGGGTCGATCCGCGGCACGGAGAACAGAGGTACCGACGGGGACTCGAGGATTCCTGGCATCCGGGTCGGGTGCACGGCGGTCCGGAGGGCTTCCAGGCAGGTTCGAGGCGCGCTCCACACCGGGCTGACAGTGTCCTGGCCGATCGGTGCGGCGCCTGGCAGGCAGGCGTCCAGGAGAGGAGTCCCGACCATGACGACCACGGCCCCGGACGTCAGCACCGCCGCAGGAATCCTGCGGCTGGGCAACGCGTTCTGTGACGCCAAGGCCCTGCTGACCGCGGTGGAGCTGGACCTGTTCACCCACCTGCACAAGGCGCCCGGTGGCGCGGCCACCGCCGAGGAGATCCAGCAGCAGCTGTCCCTGCACGGGCGCGGGCTGCGCGACTTCCTCGACCTGCTGACGGCCCTGAAGGTGCTGGAGCGCCAGGACGGGCGCTACCGCAACGCGCCGGGCACCGACCGGCACCTGGTGCGCGGCGAGGCGGCCTTCATCGGCGGCTTCCTGCTGCGCTCCAGCCGCAACCTCTACCCGGCCTGGGGCCGGCTCGGCGAGGCGCTGCGCACGGGCGAGCAGCAGTCCGGCAGCCACTACGACGAGGTGACCCAGAACCCGGAGATCCTGCGCCAGTTCATCGGCAGCATGGACGCCTTCACCAACGTGCTCGGCGCCGAGCTGGTCGAGGCCTACGACTGGTCCGGCCACGCCTCGGTGCTGGACGTGGGCGGCGCCCGCGGCAACCTGGCCTCGCAGATCGTCCGGGCCCGGCCGCACCTCGCCGGGCACGTCTTCGACCTGCCCGAGATGGAGCCCTTCGCCAAGGAGCTGGTGGCCGAACTCGGGCTCGCCGGCCGGCTGGAGTTCCACGGCGGCAGCTTCTTCACCGACCCGCTGCCCTCGGCGGACGTGGTCATCCTCGGGCACGTGCTGCACGACTGGGACCCGAAGCAGCGCGAGGGCCTGGTGCACAAGGCGTTCGAGGCGGTCAACCCCGGCGGCACCCTGCTGGTCTACGACCGGATGCTGGACGACGAGCCGGAGCACGCGGAGAACCTGGTGATCAGCCTCGACATGCTGCTGGTCACCGACGGGGGCTCGGAGTACCCGGCCGCCGAGATCGTCGGCTACGCGAAGGACGCCGGGTTCGCCCGGACCGAGGTCACCCCGCTCGGCGACTACGACACGCTGGTCACCTGCTACAAGGCCGGCTGAGCCCGCTCAGCACTGCGCCCCCCGGTCGGCCGACCGGGGGGCGCAGTGCTGTACGGGGGCGGTCGTCAGTGGATGAGCTGGGGCTGGTGCTCGGAGGCCGTCCCCGAGCCGGTCGCGGACCGCTTCAGGCCGGCCCGCGAGGGCCACCAGACCCGCCGGTCGAGCTCCAGGGTCAGCGCCGGCACCAGCAGCGAGCGCACCAGCATGGTGTCCAGCAGGACGCCGAAGCCGACGATGAAGGCCTGCTGCGCCATCGAGACCATCGGCACCACGGCGAGCGCGGCGAAGGTGGCGGCCAGCACGATGCCGGCCGAGCTGATCACCCCGCCGGTCAGCCGCAGCGCGGTGAGGGTGCCGGTCCGGGTGCCGTGCTGCAGCGACTCGGCCCGCACCCGGTGCATCAGGAAGATGTTGTAGTCGACGCCGAAGGCGACCAGGAAGACGAACCCGAGCAGCGGGATCGACGGGTCGGCCCCGGCGAAGTGGAAGACGTGGTTGAAGACCAGCGCGGAGACGCCCATGGTGGCGGCGTAGGAGAGCACCACGGTCGCCACCAGCAGCAGCGGCGCGACGAGCGAGCGCAGCAGCAGGGCCAGCACCACCAGGATCACCAGCAGGACCAGCGGGATGACCGTGCGCAGGTCCCGGTCGCTGGCGTCGCGGGTGTCGATGGTGACGGCGGTGTAGCCGCCGACCTTCGCGTCGGCGCCGGCCACCTGGTGCACGGCGGTGCGCAGTTGGCGGACGGCGTGGACGGCGGCTGGGCTGTCGGGCGTGGTGTCCAGCACGCCGTCGATCTCGACCAGGCCGTTGACCACCTTGGCCGGTCCGTTCGCCGCGCCGGTGCCGTTGGCCGGGTCGCCGGCGGCGGTGAGCGGGGCGACGGCGGTCAGGCCGCCGATGCCGCGGGTGGCGGCCAGCACCGGGTCGAGCGCCTCCTGCTTGGCGATCACCGTCACGGGGGTGCCGGCGCCGCCCGGGTAGTGGGCGCTCAGCACGTCCTGGCCCGCCACCCCGTCGGTCTTGGTGCTGAAGCTGTCGGCCAGGGCGATGCCGGAGGCCTTGAACTGGGCCGAGAAGCCGGCCGCGAGGACCAGCAGCAGGGCCGTCGACACCCAGACCACCCGCTGGCGGCGGCCGACCAGGCCGGCGACGCGGCCCCAGACGCCCTCCTTGGTGCTCGCGGTGCTGCCGAAGTGGGGGCGCACCGGCCAGTAGGCGCCGCGCCCGGTCAGGGCGAGCACCGCCGGCATGAAGGTGAGACCGGTCAGCAGCGAGGCACCGATGCCGAGTGCGGCCACCGGCCCCATGCTGCGGTTGCTGTTGAGGTCGCTGAGCATCAGGCACAGGGTGCCCAGGATGACCGTGACGCCGGAGGCCAGCACCGGCCACAGCACCGCCCGCCAGGCGGCCGCGAGGGCGTCGTACTTGCTCGCGGTGCGCCGCAGTTCCTCCTGGTAGCGGCTGATCAGCAGCAGCGAGTAGTCGGTGGTGGCGCCCACCACGAGGACGGACAGCACGCCCTGGCTCTGGCCGGTGAGCGAGATCGCCCCGCTCTTGGTGAGGCCGTAGACCGCGGCGGCCGCCACCCCGGAGGCGAGGGCCACCCCGAGCAGGACGAGGATCGGCAGGGTCGGGCTGCGGTACACCAGGATCAGCACCAGGATGACCAGGCCGACCGCCACCAGCAGGAGTTGGCCGTCGATGCTGCTGAAGGACTTGGACAGGTCCTCGTAGAGGCCGCCCAGTCCGGTGACGTGTCCGGCCAGGCCGGGGTGGCTGGACGCCAGGCCGCGCAGCTTGGCGACCGTGGTGTGCATCGCGTCGGTGGTGTTGAGCACGGGGACGGTGAACTGCAGCGCCTGACCGTCCTTCGAGGCGGTCACCGGTCCGACCGCACCGCGCAGGCCGGGCAGCGCGGCCGCGGCGGTGGCGTCGGACTGGACGGCGGCGCGGTCCTGCGCGGTGATGCCGGACGTCCGTTGGTAGACGACGACGGCGGGGTAGGTCTTGTTGTCCCAGAACAGAGCCTGCTGGTTGTCCGCCTTGATCGATTCGGCGTTGGCCGGCAGGTAGGCCGCACCGTCGTTGGTGGCGACGTCACCGAGCTTGGACTCGAACGAGCCGGTCGCCCCGCTGACCACCAGCCAGCCGAACACGATCAGTAGCGGCACCAGCCAACGAAGACGGCGGCCGGTGGCCGCGGTGCGCCTAGGGCTCATAGGGAACCTCCGGTTATGACGAATTTGGGTACATCTGGTGTGGACGGGAGCAGCGGAATGTTCCTGGTTGCGGCTCGAGTCCTGGCGGAGCGGCGGTGTCGGCCGACCGGAGCCGGGCGCGCCGCGGGGGCGGATGGCCGAAACCGACCGGCCACGGACGACCAGGGGTTTGGGAACCGGCGATCCGCGACAGTGATCGGTCGGCTACCGTCGGCGGCGAACGCCGCAGGTCATGGACATGCAGAAGATCCGGGTCCGGTTCGCCCCGGTCCGGCCGGCCCGGCGGCCGTGTCCGGATCACGCCGCTGCGATCGAGTCGTATGCGAGTGGGGCTTGAGCGGGGGTCGCCACTATTCGGCCAGCTCGACGAAATGACCAGCAGTAGTCACGGGACCAGGGCGGGCGGGCAGCCGCCGTCGGCTCGAAGGGGTACAGGATGACAAGACCTTCGCGGATACGCTCCCTCGCGGCGATGCTCCTCAGCATCGGCCTGGTGCTGGCGGCGGCGGATACCGCCGCCGCCGTCGGCACCGCCCCGACGGACGGCACCACCCCGGCCACCGCGGCCCGGGCGGCCGGCACCACGTACTACGTCGACTGTGCCGCGGGCGACGACCACGCCGCCGGCACCGGCACCGGAACGGCCTGGCGCACCCTGGCCCGGGTCAACACGGTGGTGCTCCACGCCGGCGACAGCGTGCGCCTGCGCGGCGGCACGACCTGCGCCGGCACCCTGGCTCCCCAGGGCTCGGGCACCGCGGCCAGCCCGGTGACCCTCACCTCCTACGGCTCCGGCCAGGCCCGCATCGACGGACAGGGCGCGCTCGCCGCGGTCTACCTGCACAACGTCCAGGGCTACGTGGTGAAGAACCTGACGGTCAGCAACACCGGCCCGGCGCCGACCGCGGGCCAGCAGCGGGTGGGCGTCTACGTCCAGCTCACCGACTTCGGCACGGGCAGCTACTACCGGATCACCGGCCTGAACGTGGCCGACGTCAACGGCGGCGACACCCGCTTCCCCAACCCCAGCGGCGGGATCGTGTTCGACGCGGGCGGCACCACCAAGCCCACCGGCTTCGACAACGTCCGGGTGCTCGGCAACACGGTGAACCACGTGGACCGGACCGGCATCGCCCTGGTCTCCTCCTGGCAGCGCCGTGACCTCAACCCGACCGGCCCGGGCAGCTCGTTCGTCCCGCTGACCCACGTCGTCGTCTGCGGGAACACCGTCACGGACATCGGCGGCGACGGCATCCTGGTCTTCAACGGGATCAGCCCGGTGGTGGAGTACAACCTGATCGACGGTTACAACGAGCGGTCCGCCGACTACAACGTGGGCGCCTACCCGTGGAACTCCGACAACGCGGTCTTCCAGTACAACGAGGTCGCCCACGGGGTCAGCCCCGCGATGGCGTTCGACTTCGAGGGCGGCAACCGCGGCGCCGTCTACCAGTACAACTTCTCGCACGACAACGGCGGTGGCGCCCTGTTCAGTTGCCCCTCGGAGGGCACCTCGTCCACCGGCGGCGTCTTCCGCTACAACATCAGCCAGAACGACGTCGGCAGCGGCAACCTCGCCGTGATCACGATGCCCTGCGGTGACGAACCGAACTCGCAGATCTACAACAACACCTTCTACGAACCGACCACGGCGAACATGGTGCTCGTCACGGGCGCCTCGACCTTCTCCTTCACCAACAACATCTTCGTCGGCCAGCCCGGCGGCTCGGTGCTCAACGACCCGCGCAGCACGTACGCGTACAACGTCTTCCAGAACGTCAACGGCGTCACCTCGTACGGCGCCCACGCCGTTCAGGGGGCTCCGCTGTTCCTCTCCCCGGGGACGGCGACCTCGCTCGACGACGCCGCCGGATACCAGCTGGCGGCCGGCTCACCGGCGCTCGCCACCGGAACCCCGGTGGCCGGCGGCGGCCCGATCGACTACTTCGGTGACCCGGTCCCGTCCAGCAACCTCAACATCGGTGCCTACCAGGGCGCCGGGGCCGGCTTCTGACCGGAGGCGCCCCGGACACCACGGACGCCGCCGCGAACCCTTCTCCGGGGTCCGCGGCGGCGTCCGCCCGTGCGCGGGGCGGTCAGTACCGCCCGGCGACGGTGGCGGCCAGGTAGGCGGCGAAGTCCGGCTCGGCGGGGGCCAGCACGTTGCGCACCCAGGCGTCCCGCTCGTGGCCGATGGCGACCAGCTCCCAGACGCAGGCGGTCGCGTCGCCCGGCGCCGGGGCGGGCGCGGTCAGGTCGTCCCAACCGGCCAGCCAGGTACGGGTGTGCAGGATCAGCCGGTTGGGGCTCCACCAGCCCACCACGACGTAGCAGCCGTCCTCGTCCTCATGCACCACGCTGAACCCGTACCCGCCCGGCTGTCCGTCCGGCAGCGACCGGCGCACCGCCAGCCGGGCGAAGTCCAGCACCGGCTCCGGCGGGGTGTCGCGCAGCGCCGAGACGCCGTACCGCTTCACCGTCCAGCCCCCGACCGACTCCGCCGCCAGCGCCGTGATCGAGCGCGGGGCGTACTCCACCGGGCGTCGTCCCACCTGCGTGTCCGTGGTCATACCGGTGATGGTGGCACGGCGCCCCGAAGCTGCCAACCTCCCTTCGAGGCCTTCTTGAGTGCGGCGACGGACCATCGGGCCGTCAGGCCAGCCAACCACCGCGCAGGAGGGCCCTCGTGCAGAAGTTCACCATCGGCGACTCGAAACTGGAGACCGAGTACGGCATCCGCATCGGCCGCTGGGACCGCTACCCCGGCACGGGGGCCCTCCCGTTCGACGCGATGTGGTGCCAGGTTCCGGCCGGCTCGCAGAGCACGCCGGACACCCACCCCGAGGTCGAGCTCGCGATCGTCCTGGGCGGCGACGCCACCTTCACGGTGGACGGCGTGGACACCCCGGCCCCGGTGGGCACGGCGATGCTGCTCACCCCGGGCGAGCGCCACGTGATCACCGCGAACGGCGCGGCGCCGGTCAGCCTCCTGAGCATCTACTGGCTGCCGGGGGCCGGGCCGGCGTCCGACGGGCCGGTGTCCGATGTCGACTGACCGCACGGGAGCGGCCACGGTGGTGCTGTCGCCGCCGCCCACCCCCAACGGGCCGCTGCACCTGGGCCACCTCGCCGGCCCCTACCTCGCCGCCGACCTCGCGGTGCGCGCCGCGAACCGCCGGGGCGACCGGGTGCTCGCGCTGTGCGGGCTGGACGACCACCAGAACTACGTGCTGGCCCAGGCCCGCCGCGAGGGCCTCCCGGTCGACGAACTGCGCGAGCGCAACGCCGAGTTGATCCGCGGCGTGTTCAAGCGGGCCGGCATTGCCCACGACGGCTTCACCGAGCCGCTGGTCGACGCGGGCTACCGGGCCGCCGTGGTCGAGTTCCTGGAGGAGCTGGTCCTCAGCGGCGCGCTGCCGGTCGAGGAGTGGCACACGCCGGTCTGCCCGAACTGCCCCGGCATCCTGCACCACGCCTACGTCACCGGCGACTGCCCGCAGTGCGGCGCCGTCAGCAGCGGCGGCACCTGCGAGGGGTGCGCCGGCTACACCCCGGCCTCCGCCCTGGGCCGGCCGCACTGCACCCGCTGCGGGTCGCCGGCCACCGCGCGGCGCACCGTCCGCGGCCCGGTGCTGCGGCTGGAGGACCACCGGGCCGCGCTGGAGGAGGCCTGGCTGAACGCCGGCCTCGCCCCGCGGGTCCGCCGCATCGCGGCGCAGCTGCTCCGGCAGCCGCTGCCGGTCGTGCCGTTCAGCTACCCCACCGACTGGGGGATCGAGCTGCCCTCCATCCCGGGCCACCGGGTGGACGTCTGGGGGGAGATGGGCCTGGGCTACCTCTACACCATCGGCCAGCGGCTGGCACCCGGCACCCGGGGCATGGCCGGGCACCTGGACGCCTGGCGCGACGTCGACGCGGTCTGGGCCTTCCTCGGCCTCGACAACGCCTTCTACTACCTCGCGCTGTTCCCCGCGCTGTTCGCCGCCGCCGGACTGCCGGCCCGGGTGCTCGGCGGGCTGGTGGTGAACGAGTTCTACCGGCTGGAGGGCGCCAAGTTCTCCACCAGCCGCCGACACGCGGTGTGGGCCCACGAGTTCCTCGACGAGGAGGACCCGCGGCTGGTGCGCGCCTTCCTCAGCTGGGACCGTCCGGCGCCGCAACCCGCCAACTTCACCCTGGAGCGCTACCGGGCCCTCACCGGCGCCTGGACCGGCGGCTCTGCGGCGGCCGCCCCGGACGAGGCCGAACTCGCCCGGGCCGAGGCGGCGTTGAGCCTGGAGCAGTTCGACGCGGCGCTGGCCGCGCGCTGCCTGCTGGGCGGCGGGCTGCCGGCCGCCGGGGCGCCCGCCGGCGGCGCCGCGACGGCCGCCGGTGAGCTGCTGGACGTGCTGACCGGTGGGGCGGCGGAGGTGCCGCGATGAGGATCTGCGTCGTCGGCGGCGGCCTCGCCGGGACGATGCTCGCCTGGCGGCTGGTGCGGCACAGCGGCGTCGAGGTCGAGCTGGTCGCCGGCCCTGCCGGGGGCGGGGACGCGACCCGGGCCTCCGGCGGCATCGTGCGGGGCTTCGAGGAGGATCCCGAACTCTCCGAACTCGCCTGGCGGAGCCTCGCCGAGCTGCGCGGGAGCGAGCTGCTCAGGAGCTGGTCCGGCTACCGGGAGACCGGCGGCCTCTACGTCCTCGGCGAGCCGCTGCCCGAGGAGCGGCTCGCCGGGCTGCACCGCCGGATGCCGGGGGCGGTCGAACTGCTCGACCGCCGGACGCTGGCCCGGCGGTTCGGCCTGGCGGGCCTGCCGTCGCAGGCGGTGGGAATCCTGGAGCGCGGCGCGGGCTACCTCTCCCCGGACCAGCTGAGGGCGGGCGCCCGGGCCGACTTCACGGCCCGCGGCGGCGCCCTCGACGAAGGCGTCCTGCGCGACCTGCGGCCGGGGGAGGACGGCGTCGGCTACGCCACCGACCGGGGCCGCCGGTGCGCGGACGCGGTGGTGCTGGCGGCCGGCGCCTGGACCGGGCGGCTGCTGCACGACAGCGGCCTGCCCCCGGTCGGCCTGCGGACCAAGGTCATCCAGTACGCGCTCTACGACGTCCGGGGCGTCTGCCCGCCGCCCTTCGTGGACGTCTCCAGCGGGCTCTACGGCCGCCCGGCCGGGCCGGGCCGGATGCTCTTCGGGCTGCCCACCGAACGCTGGGACGTGCACGCCGGCCCGCAGCCGTTCCTGGACGCCGAGGAGCGGGCGGTGCGCCGCGCCGTCGCGCTGCGGCTGCCCGGGCTGCAGGTCGACCCGCCGCACCGCTCGGTGGCCACCGCCGAGGCGTACGTCCCACAGGGGCGGCTGGCCCTGCGGCCGGTGCCGTCCTGCCCCGCCGGCCTGTTCACCTTCGCCGGCGGCAGCGGCGCGGCGGCCAAGACCGCGCTGGCCGCCGGGGCGCTGGCCGCCGACGACCTGCTGGCCCGGTTCGGCGTGCGGTCCGGCGCCGTGTCGGCCGCCGCCGCCCGACCGATCCCGATCCCTGGAGGGGAACCCCGATGAGCGCCGCCGTCCGCCGTGCCCTGGAAACCGCCTGCCCGGGCCGGGTCGTCACGCCCGGCCACCCCGCCTACGACCGGGTCCGGCTGCTGTTCAACGGCATGCACGACCGCCGTCCGCAGGCGATCTGCCTGCCGTCCGACGTGGCCGGGGTCCGCGCCGCGGTGCTGGCCGCCCGGGAGACCGGGCTGCCCACCGCGATCCGCGGCGGCGGCCACAACATCGCCGGCTCCGGCTCGGTCGACGACGGCGTGGTCATCGACCTGCGCCTGCTCAACCGGGTCGCGGTGGACCCGGAGCGACGGCGCGCACGGGTCGGCGGCGGCGCGATCTGGGCCGACTTCGACCTGGCGACCACCGGCTACGGGCTGGCCTCCACCGGCGGCACCTTCGACGACACCGGCGTCGGCGGGCTCACCCTGGGCGGTGGCATCGGCCACCTGATGGGGCGCCACGGCCTGGCCTGCGACAACGTCGAGTCCTACGAACTGGTCACGGTCGACGGCGAGGTGCGCACCGTCGACGCCGCCAGTGACCCCGAGCTGGACTGGGCGCTGCGCGGGGCCGGCCACAACTTCGGCGTGGTCACCGGGTTCGAGTTCCGGCTGCACCCCGTCGAGCGGGTCTACGGCGGCTACGTGGCCTACCCCGGCACGGACCCGGCCGCCGCGATCCGGCTCTTCCGGGACCTCATGCTCTCCGCGCCGGACGACCTGACCTGCACCCTGCTGCTGGAGCGCTTCGGGCCCACCCAGGAACCGGCCGCGGTGATGAGCGTCTGCTACTGCGGCGACGACCCGGAGTACCGGGCCACCCTGGACAAGACCCTGCGCCGGCTGGAGCCGATCGACTGGCGGATCGAGGAGCGCGGCTACCTCTCGATGCAACTCTGCCTGGGGCGGCTGCCGTTCGGCCTGCGGCACTACTGGAGCGCACGCTGCGTGGACGGCCTGCCGGACGAGCTGGTGGAGGCCGTCGCCGAGCGGTTCCGGGCGGCCCGGATCACCGATCCGTTCAACGACACCGTGCTGCTGGAGCCGATCAACGGCGCGGTCCGCACGGCGGACCCGGCGCGCAGCGCGGTGCCGTTCCGCGGCGCGGGCTTCAACGTCACCGGGATGGCCATCTGGGACCCGAGCCGCCCGGACGCCGACGCCGAGCGCACCGCCTGGGCCAAGTCGGTGGCCGCCGCGGCGGAGCCGTACGGGAGTTGGGGCGACGGGTACATCAACTACTCCGGGGACGGCCCCTCGGCGGGCCCCGAGCGGGCGGTGCGCACCTTCGGGGCCGAGACGTACGGGCGCCTGGTGGCGCTCAAGCGCCGGCTGGACCCGGAGAACTTCCTGCGCTCCAACTACAACGTCGACCCGGCCGGGGACGCGGAGCCGGTCCGATGACGGCCGGCGGCCGGCGGACGGCGCCCGACTACGACGGACGGACCTTCCGCGGGGTGTCGGCCGGGGGCGGTGCCCCGGACCAGCGCCCGACCGGCCACTACCACCAGCAGGGCGAGCTGGTGTGGGCCGAGTTCGCGGGCGGTCCGGTGCGGGACGGCCGGCTGGTCGGCCGCTGCGACCCGGAGGGGGTGCTCACGATCGCCTACGCCCAGGTGCTCACCGACGGCCGGGTGGTCTCCGGGGAGTGCGTCAGCACCCCCGAGCTGCTGCCCGACGGCCGGGTCCGGCTGTGCGAGCGGTGGCGCCGCGGCGACGGCTCCACCGGGGTCTCCTGGATCGAGGAGCTGCCGGGCCCGCGTTCCTAGGGGTCGGTGGCACGCGGGAAAGGGGCGAGGGGTGCGATCCCGGTGGATCGCACCCCTCGCCCCTTGCCGTCGGGCCGGGCCCGACGGTCAGGCCAGCAGGTAGCGCTCGAGCTCCCAGGCAGTCACCTGGCGGTGGAACTCGGCGAACTCCTCGCGCTTGACCGCCGCGTAGTAGTCGGCGTACTCCCCGCCCGGGACCTTGCCGAGCGCCGCGCGCAGGGCGCCGTCCCGGACCAGCTCGTCCACCGCGTGCAGCAGGGTCGCCGGCAGCGGGCGCAGCCCGGCCCCGGCGCCGGCCGCCTCCAGGTCACCGGTGAGCGGGTCGCCGGGGTCCGCGCCCCGGGCGATGCCGTCCGCACCGGCGGCCGCCACGCCGGCGATCGCCAGGTACGGGTTGGCCGCCGCGTCCACGCAGCGGACCTCGATCCGGCCGGTGTCCGGGATCCGGACCAGGTGGGTGCGGTTGTTGCCGCCGTAGGTGGCGTAGCCGGGCGCCCAGCTGGAGCGGGACAGGGTGTCGGCGCCCGCCGAGAGCCGCTTGTAGGAGTTGACGGTCGGGCAGGTCAGCGCGAGCAGGGCGGGCGCGTGCTCCAGCAGGCCGGCGATGAAGCTGTAGCCGAGCGCCGAGGTGCCGAGGCCCCGCGGGTCCGCGGGGTCGGTGAACAGCGAGGTGTTGCCCTCCCAGAGCGAGACGTGCAGGTGCAGCCCGCTGCCGGTGAGGTGGCCGAACGGCTTGGGCATGAAGGTGGCCACCAGGCCGTTGCGGTGGGCGGCCATCCGGGCCAGGTGGCGGAAGACCACGACCCGGTCGGCGGTGCGCAGCGCGTCCGCGTAGCCGAAGTTGTGCTCGAACTGCCCGTTGGCGTCCTCGTGGTCGTTGGAGTAGTTCTCCCAGCCCAGCGCGTCGATGGCCCGGCTGACCGTGCTGAGGTGGTCGAACGCGCGGGTGGCCGCGCCGGCGTCGTAGCCGGGGGAGGGGGCGGTGTCCAGCTCGTCGGCCACCGCGATGGAGCCGTCCTCGGCGCGCTTGACCAGGAAGTACTCCGGCTCCGCGCCGACCTTCAACTGCCGCCCCTGGTCGGCGAGTCGGGCCAGCTGCTCGCGCAGGATCCAGCGCGGCGCGTAGGGCCAGGGCCGGCCCTCGACGTACAGGTCGCACTGGATGATGCCGAGGCCCTCCTGCAGCGGGACCTTGGTGTAGGAGGTGACGTCCGGGATCGCCACCAGGTCCGGGTCGCCGGAGGACTGGCCGAGCGCGCCCGCGCAGTTGCCGGCGAAGCCCAGTCCCTCGCTGAGCAGTTGGTCCAGGGTGCGGACCGGCGCCAGCTTGGCGCAGGGCCGGCCGTGCAGGTTGACGAACATGACGAGCAGGAACTCGACCCCGTCCCGGGCCACGGCCCGGGCCAGTTCCTCGGCGTTCCTCGGTGGTGCGGGGGGCAGTGCCGTCATCGCGGCCTCCAGGGTGGGAAGAAGTGGTGCCTCGCGAGGGGACGGGGGCCGCGGGCCTGGTCCGTCCGCGGCACCACTGTGACCGCGTCGACTCGCGCCGAACTCGAAGACCCGAGCGCTGCTCGAGCCGCGCCCCCCACCATCGCCGGTATCACGTCGTGTCGTACGGGAGGTTGAAGTGACCGAGCAGCGGACTGTGTTGATCACCGGAGCGAACCGGGGGCTGGGCCAGGCCGTCGCGGCCGAGCTGCGCGAGCGCGGACTGCAGGTGGTGCTGACCGCGCGCGACGAGGAGGAGGCCCGTGCGGCCGCCCTCGCGCTGGGCCCCGAGGTCCGTTCCCACGCCCTGGACGTGACGGACCAGGCGAGCGTGGACCGGGCCCGCAAGGAGATCGGCCCGGTCGACGTCCTGGTCTCCAACGCCGGTGTCCTGCTGGACAGCGGCAGCGACCCGCTCTCGGTCAGCCTCGACCTGGTCCGGCAGACCTTCTCGGTGAACCTGCTCGGCTCCTGGCGGGTCGCCCAGGCCTTCGTGCCGGACATGGTCCGCCGGCGCTGGGGCCGGGTGGTGCTGGTCTCCAGCGGCACCGGCTCGTTCAGCCACGGCCTGTTCGCCGGCAGCCCCGGCTACTCGCTCTCCAAGGCCGCGGTCAACGGCCTGACCCAGCTCCTGGCCGGCCAGACCCGGGAGTTCGGCGTCCTGGTGAACGCGGTGAACCCGGGACCGACCCGGACCCGGATGATGCCGGACGCGCAGCGCACCGCCGAGGAGGCGGCCCGGGACATCGCCGACGCGGCCACGCTGCCGGACGGCGGTCCCACCGGGACGTTCCGGCGCGGTGAGGTGACCTTCGACTGGTGAGCGCGGGCGCGCAGCCCGGCTTTCCAGGGCGGCTCGAGCCGCCCTGTTGACACTGCTGTCGGCGTGGCCGCCCCGGTGAGGCGGGCGGCGTGCCCGCAGTCGGATCAGATTGGGGAGTCCCAGATGGACCACAAGAACCTCGCCAACGGGCTGGGGTCGGACGACCGCAACGTGCTGGACCGTTTGCTGGAGTCCTTTCCGGACGCGGACGCGGCCGGCGTCAGGAGCTGGCTGCCCGGGGCCGGGGGCGCGGGCACCGACCCGATGGCGCTGCTCGGCGCGCTGGCCGCGACGGGCAGCGACCACGCCCGGCCGGTGGACGGCGACCCGCAGGCGATCCGCCGGATCGGGGTGATCGGCGGGGGGACGGCCGGCTACCTGACCGCGCTCGCGCTCAAGGCCAAGCGGCCGTGGCTGGACGTGACCCTGGTGGAGTCCACGTCCATCCCGATCATCGGGGTGGGCGAGGCCACGGTCTCCTACTTCACCCTCTTCCTCCACCACTACCTGGGCATCGACGCCGAGGAGCTGTACGCGCGGGTGCGGCCGACCTGGAAGCTGGGCATCAAGTTCGACTGGGGCCCGGGTTCGGACGCCTTCATGGGCCCGTTCGACTGGTCGGCGGACTCCGTCGGCCTGGTCGGCGCGATCAAGTCCCACGGCAGCATCAACGGTTCGACCCTGGGCTCGGCCATGATGGGGGCGGACCGGGCCCCGGTGTACCAGGTCGGGCAGGACCCGGTCTCGCTGATGAAGTACCTGCCGTTCGCCTACCACCTGGACAACGCGCGGCTGGTGTCCTACCTGACCGAGCTGGCCGAGCGGCGCGGCATCCACCACGTCGAGGCCACCATCGACGACGTGGTGCTCAGCGGCGAGGAGTGGGTCGACCACGTGCGCACCGGCGACGGCCGGGACCTCTCCTTCGACCTCTACGTGGACTGCACCGGCTTCCGCTCCCGGCTGCTGGGCGACGCCCTCAAGACGCCCTACCAGAGCTTCGGCAGCAGCCTGTTCACCGACCGCGCGGTCACCGGCAACATCGAGCACGGCGGCGAGATCGTCCCCTACACCCAGGCCACCACGATGAACGCGGGCTGGTGCTGGCGCATCCCGACCCGCGAGGACGACCACCGCGGCTACGTCTACTCCTCGGCCGCCATCTCCGACGACGAGGCCGTGGACGAGCTGACCACCCGCTTCCCCGGGATCAAGAACCCGCGGCTGGTGAAGTTCCGCAGCGGGCGCTACGAGAAGGCCTGGCGCGGCAACGTGGTCGGCATCGGCAACTCCTACGGCTTCGTGGAGCCGCTGGAGTCCACCGGCCTGCTGATGATCGCCACCGAGGCGCTCACGCTGGTCTCCAGCCTGCCCGCCTCCTGGGCCGACCCGCAGCCGCGCGACGCGGTCAACATCGGCCTGGCGCAGCACTGGGACGCGATCCGCTGGCTGCTGTCGATCCACTACAAGTTCAACACCCGCCTGGACACGCCGTTCTGGAAGGAGTGCCGGGCGCTCACCGACGTCTCCGGCTTCCAGCCGCTGCTGGACATCTACGCGGCCGGCGCGCCGCTGTCGCGGCGCAACGCGGTGGTGCAGGACCTGGCGAACCGGGTGGCACCGTCGTTCTTCGGCCTGTACGGCATCGACTGCCTGCTGCTCGGCCAGCAGGTCCCGACCCGGCTGCTCGAGCTGGGCGAGCCGCTGGAGCAGTGGCAGGCCCGCAGCCGGGCGGCCGACTCGCTGGTGGCCCGGGCGCTGCCGACCCGTCAGGCGCTGGAGGCCTTCGACGCCTTCCCGGAGCTGAACCGCCAGCTGCTGGAGGACGAGGACAGCTGGGCCGGCCCGCAGATCGCCCGGCGGATGGGCCTGCGCTGACCGTTCCGCGGCCGGTGGGCGGGCCCGGGCCCGCCCACCGGCCTTGTCGTGTCGCGTCGTGTCGCGTCGTGTCGCGTCGCGCCCGTCGTGGCGAAGGCCCCGGGCACCGCAGGAATGCGG
>NZ_JBFBGS010000090.1:0-16676 GCF_040684795.1 Kitasatospora sp. NPDC089797
CGGCGCCCCGCGCCGCCGCCCTGGGGGGGGGGCCGGCCCTGAGGGGCCGGCCCCGCCGCCGTGCCGGGCGTCCGCCGGAGCTCAGCCGGCCGCCTCCGCCGAGGTGGCCGTACGGATCGACCACTGGGCGATCCGCAGCGACATCTCCACCCCCTCGGTGGCGTACTCCACCATCGCCTTCTGGTACTCCGCCATCGCCTCGCCCAGCTCCCGCTCGCCGCGGTCGACGGCGGTCAGCAGCCCGGTGAGCGCCTCGGCGTCCCGGATCGCGGTGTTGGCCCCCACCCCGCCGGACGGCGGCATGGTGTGCGCCGCGTCGCCCAGCGGCACCACCGGCCCGGGCTCCCAGGCCTGCACCGGCCGGGTGGCCCGCAGGGCGACCGCGAAGGTGGTCCCGGGCAGCGCGTGGCCGAAGATGCCGCGCAGGTCGGGGTGCCAGTGCGCGGTCCGTTCGACCACCAGCGCGCACAACTCCTCACCGCTGAGCGCGAAGAAGGCGTCGTCGTCGATGCCCAGGTCCTCCCGGTGCACGTTGAAGACCGACATGTAGTAGTCCTCGCTGTCGGTCAGGCCCGCGTCCGGCCACAGCCGCGCGGCGGCCCGCGAGGGCTGCTCCCGGAAGGTCATCGGCATCAGCCCCAGGTGGTGGCCGTCGGTGCCGATCACGTAGCTGAACCGGTCCTGGAGCGCGGCGGGCAGGCCCGCGGCGACCGCGGCGGCCCGCGGGATGCGGGAGAAGACGGTGCGGATCCCGAGGTCGGTCGGGCGGTCCCAGGGCCGCAGCTGCTCGCGGACCCGGGAGTTGCTGCCGTCGGCGGCGATCAGCACGTCGCCCTCGGCCGAGCTGCCGTCCTCGAAGTGCGCGACCACCCGGCCGTCGGCGGTCCGCTCCAGGCGCTCGAAGGTCCGGCCGAACCGCACCACGTCCGCCAGCCCGGCCAGCAGGATGCGGCGCAGCGTCACCCGGTCCACCGCGTCGATCTTGTCGGGTGCGTCCGCCCGCGGGTCCTCGAAGCTCGGGGCCCACTGCTCCACCAGGTGTTCGTCGTAGGCGACCAGGCCGCTGTCGTCGCGGGTGTTCGCGGTGGCCGAGAGCAGCTCCCGCAGGCCGGGCGGCAGGCAGGCCAGCAGGCCCCGCTCGCCCTCCGGGCTGATCCGCAGCCGGTAGCCCTGCCGCCGGCCCTCGGCGGATCCGTCGCGCTCGTACACCTGGACGTCGACACCGGCCTGCCGCAGCCCCTGGGCCAGGCAGAGGCCGCCGATACCGCCGCCAATGACCAGGACCCGCAGGGGTGATCGGCTCGTCGGCACAGTCATCGGCCCCTCTCCTCTCGTCCGTTCCGGTCCGCGCGCTGCTGCGCGCGGTGACTCAGGCACGGTGCGGTGCGCCGCTCGGGCACCGCTGGAGCCGCCCCGGTCCGGGCCGCGCTTCCAGCCGGGCTCGAGCCGCCTTGCAGGGGCGGCTCCCACCGTGTGCGCAACCGGGCCGGGGCCCGGGCGGCCCCGGCCGCCGCACCGCCCCGGCCGGTCCACCGACAGCCGACCACCCGGAGGAACCGTGTCCCGCCGCCTCTTCACCTCGGAGTCCGTGACCGAGGGTCACCCGGACAAGATCGCCGACCGGATCAGCGACACCATCCTGGACGCCCTGCTGCGCGCGGACCCGGCCGCCCGGGTGGCCGTGGAGACCCTGATCACCACCGGTCAGGTGCACATCGCCGGCGAGGTCGCCACCAGCGCCTACGCCGACATCGCCGGACTGGTCCGCGAGGCCGTGCTCGACATCGGCTACGACTCCTCGGCCAAGGGCTTCGACGGCGCCTCCTGCGGAGTCTCGGTCTCGATCGGCGCGCAGTCACCCGACATCGCCCAGGGCGTCGACACCGCGCTCGAGCACCGGGTCGAGGGCGAGGACGACGAGCTGGGCCGCCAGGGCGCGGGCGACCAGGGCCTGATGTTCGGCTACGCCTGCGACGAGACGCCCGAGCTGATGCCGCTGCCGATCCGGCTGGCGCACCGGCTGGCCGAGCGGCTCACCGAGGTCCGCAAGAACGGGACCATCCCGTACCTGCGCCCGGACGGCAAGACCCAGGTCACCATCGAGTACGACGGCGACAAGGCCGTCCGGCTGGACACCGTGGTCGTCTCCACCCAGCACGCCGCCGACATCGACCTGGCGTCGCTGCTGGAGCCCGACATCCGCGCGTTCGTGGTGGAGCCGGTGCTCGCCGGACTGGAGCTGGACACCGCCGGCTACCGGCTGCTGGTCAACCCGACCGGCCGCTTCGAGATCGGCGGCCCGATGGGCGACGCCGGGCTGACCGGCCGCAAGATCATCGTGGACACCTACGGCGGCATGGCCCGCCACGGCGGCGGCGCCTTCTCCGGCAAGGACCCGTCCAAGGTGGACCGTTCGGCCGCGTACGCGATGCGCTGGGTGGCGAAGAACATCGTCGCCGCCGGGCTGGCCCGCCGGGCCGAGGTGCAGGTCGCGTACGCGATCGGCAAGGCCGAGCCGGTCGGCCTGTTCGTGGAGACCTTCGGCACCGAGACCGTGCCGGTGCTCACCATCCAGGAGGCCGTCTCCGAGGTCTTCGACCTGCGCCCGGCCGCGATCATCCGCGACCTGGACCTGCTGCGCCCGATCTACTCGCAGACCGCCGCGTACGGCCACTTCGGCCGCGAGCTGCCGGACTTCACCTGGGAGCGCACCGACCGGGCGGACAAGCTCCGCGCCGTCGCCCTGGGCTGACCAGGGCCCACCGTCCCCACCCCACCGCCGTTCCCGGGAGGAACCCCTTGCGCATCGCCGTCACCGGTTCGATCGCCACCGACCACCTCATGGTCTATCCAGGACGTTTCGTCGACCAGCTGATCGAGGGCCGGCTGGACAAGGTCTCGCTCTCCTTCCTCGCCGACGACCTGGAGGTCCGCCGGGGCGGGGTGGCGGCCAACATCGCCTTCGGACTGGGGAGTCTGGGCCTGCGCCCGATCCTGGTCGGTGCGGCCGGCCGCGACTTCGCCGAGTACCGCGCCTGGTTGGAGGCCGCCGGCGTGGACACCGCGTCCGTGCTGATCAGCGAGGAGCGGCACACTGCCCGCTTCGTCTGCACCACCGACGCCGATCAGAACCAGATCGCCACCTTCTACGCCGGGGCGATGTCGGAGGCCCGCGGGCTGGCGCTGGCGCCGGTCGTCGAACGGGTGGGCGGCCTGGACCTGGTGGTGGTCTCGCCCAACGACCCGGCGGCGATGGTCCGGCACACCGACGAGTGCCGGGACTCGGGGATCCCGTTCGCGGCCGACCCCTCGCAGCAACTCGCCCGTCTGGACCGGGCGGAGGCGCGCCGCCTGGTGTCGGGCGCGCGCTACCTGTTCACCAACGAGTACGAGGCGGCCCTGCTCCAGCAGCTCTCCGGCTGGACCGAGCGGCAGGTGCTGGAGCAGGTGGGCAGTTGGATCACCACCCGGGGCGCGGACGGTGTGGTGATCGCCGGGGCGGACGGCACCCGGGTGACCGTCCCCGCGGTGCCGACCGACCGGGTGGCCGACCCGACCGGCGTCGGCGACGCCTTCCGGGCCGGCTTCCTGGCCGGGCTCAGCCACGGCTGGACGCTGCCGCGCTCGGCCCGGCTGGGCTGCGCGCTGGCCACCGAGGCGCTGCGGACCGTCGGCACCCAGGAGTACCGGATCGCCGCGGACGAGCTGATCGCACGGTCCGGCGGCACGCCGGTCGCCACGGGCTGAACTCCGGAACCCGCACGGAGCGGGCGCGGCGACGCGCCCGCTCCGGTGGTGTGACGGAGGGTCAGGCAGGCAGCTTCCACTGCTGGTTGGCTCCGCCGGTGCAGTCCCAGATCTGCACCTGGGTGCCGGCGGCGGTGGACCACCCGGGGTCGTCCAGGCACCGGCCGGACTGCGGGTTGAACAGCGAACCGTCGGAGCGCGGGATCCAGACCTGGGAGCCGGTGTTGTTGCAGGTGTAGAGGTCCACCGCGGTGCCGTTCGCGGTGCCGGCCGCGTACACGTCCAGGCACTTGCCCAGCACGTGCAGCGTGCTGCCGGCCTGGACGACCGTCCACTGCTGGGCGGGCGAGCCGTTGCAGGTGTAGATCTGCACCGGGTTGTAGTCGGCGGTGGAGGCGGAACGGTCGTCCAGGCAGAGGCCGCCGTACCCGGTGATCGCCGAACCGCCGCCGCTGCCACCGCCGTTGGTGGTGTACGCCGCGACGGAGGCGACGCTCATCGTCGCCCCGGAGGTGGTGGCGGCCGTCGGGGTGGTGCACCCGCAGACGCCGTTGGGGAAGCCGCCGCCGACGGCCAGGTCGAAGATGACGGACAGCGGGTGGTCGAAGGCCTGCTGCCAGACGGCGGTGCCGACCTGGTTCTCGGTGACGGTGAAGTACGCGGCGCCGTCGAGGTACCAGGTGATCGACTCGGCGGCGGTGTCGGTGCGGTCCAGGATCATCGCGTAGTCGTGGTAGCCGCTCTGACAGCCCGGGCAGGCGCGCAGGCCGCTGCCGATCCCGGTGCCCTCGTTGCAGACGCCGCCGGGGGAGGTGCCGCAGTGGATGGTGCCCGCGGTCTGCGAGCGGGCGTTGACGTCCTCCATGATGTCGATCTCGCCGTTCTCGGGCCACTGCCCCTGGCCCAGCATCCAGAACGCGGGCCAGTAGCCCAGCCCGCCGGCGGGGTCGGGCTGCATGATCGAGGCGGTGACCTCCAGCTTGCCGCCGGCCGGCGCGCCGGCGACCGCGCCCGGCGTCCGGATCCGGCCCGAGGTCCAGGAGCCGCCGCTGCCGAGGGCGGTGATGGCCAGGTGGCCGTTGCCGTCGAGGTGGACGTTGGCGGTCGAGTCGGTCATGGTCTCGATCTCGCCCGTCCCGAAGTTCGAGCCCGGGCCGGTGTCGTACGTCCAGTTCGCCCCGGACGGCCGGGCGCCGGCGGGGCCCGAGAAGTCGTCGCTGAACACGGTCGTCCAGCCCGGCGGCGGCCCGGCGGCGGTCACCGGGGCGGGCGCCGTCGCCGCGGTGACGGCGGCGCCGGCGGCGGGGGCGGGGCCGGTCAGCGCGACGAGCAGGCCCAGGGCGGCCAGGGCCGCGAGCCGGCGGCCGGGGTGGGGGAGTCGAGCGAGTCGGGCGAGGAGGCGGGTGCGTCGGCCGGTGCGGCGGCGCGCGGGGTCACGGGTCATCTGGGGCTCCCAACGGAAGGGCGCGGACCCGGCCCGTGACGTGGGGTGGGGCCGGTCCGCGGCGCGGAGCGGGGGCTCCGACCCGGCGGAGAACGCCGGACGGGCCCTGGAGTCGTCCCATCGTGTGCTGAGCTGAGGCGCATTCAACTCCTGTACCTGACAAGGCGTCAAGAGGATGGAAGCGTGCTCCGCGACGTCAACTCGTGAAGTCCGCCGCCCGGGCGTCCGGTGGTCCGGCCGGCGGCCTCGCGGAGGCGGTCGAGGAGCCAGCGGTGGGCCGGGTCGCCGTCCCGGCGGGGGTGCCAGAGCAGGCTGACGCGCAACGGCTTCAGCTCGAACGGCGGCGCGAAGGTGGCCAGTCGCAGGGGGCCCGCCAGGTTCCGGGCCAGGGCGGCGGGTGCGATCCCGACCAGGTCGCCGGCCGCGACCAGGCGCAGCGCCGTCGTGAAGTCGGGCACGGAGGCCGCCACCGTGCGCCGCACCCCCTCGGCCTCCAGCCGCCGGTCGACCGCGGTGCGCAGCCGGCCGTGGCGGGAGACCACGACGTGCTCCCAGGCCGCGAACCGGGCGGGCGTGACCCCGTCGGCGCCCAGCGGGTGACCGGCGCGGACGACGCCGACCAGCGGTTCGCGGACCAGGCCCTCGACGCGGAGGTCGGCCTCCTTGGGGGTGTTGACGCCGATCGCGACATCGGCCGCGCTCTCCCGCACCGCCGCCCCCTCGTCGGCCGCCCGCCCCTCGCTCAGGAAGCGCAACTGGACGCCGGGGGCCTCGGCGCGCACCCGGGCCAGCAGGTCCGCGCCGAAGCCCGCGACCAGGTCCTCGGGCGCCAGCACGGTGTAGGCGCGGCGCAGTGCGGCGGGCACGTCCCCCTCGGCGGGCCCCAGCAGGTGCTGCGCGTCCTCGACCAGCGCGCGCACCCGCGGCCGCAGCGCGAGCGCCTGCGCGGTCGGCTCCAGGCCCCGGCCGGAGCGCACCAGCAGGGGGTCGGCGAAGGCGGTGCGCAGCCGCCCCAGGGCCCGGCTGACCGCGGGTACGGAGAGGTCCAGCCGACGGGCCGCGGCGGTGACGCCGCCCTCCTCCAGCACGGCGTCGAGGACGACGAGGAGGTTGAGGTCGAGGGAGGTCACTTTCACTTTCTGAAATTAGCACTTGCGTTCTTTTCACTGGTCGCAATCCCCGGGCGTTCCTAGGGTCGGAACCGGCGCCGCAGCCCGCGGCCCGCGTACGACGGCGAGGAGCACGGCCCATGACGGACGGAACGATCGACGACGACCCGGCGGCGCTGGTCACGGCGGGCAGCCGGGTCCTGGCCGCGGCCGGACAGGACGACATGGTGTGGGGGCACCTGGCGGTCCGTGACCCGGGCGGCCGCGGGGTCTGGATGAAGTCGGCGGGGTGGGGCCTGGAGGAGATCACGCCCGACCGGGTGCTGCTCGTCTCCTGGACCGGTGAGCTGCTGGCGGGCAGCGGACGGGTGCACCTCGAACACCACATCCACACCGGGATCATGCGGGCGCGGCCCGACGTGCAGGTCAGCCTGCACACCCACGCGTCGACGGTGAACGCCTTCAGCGCGCTCGGCGAACCGCTGCGCGCGCTCAGCCACGACGCCGCCGTGTTCGCCGAGCACGGCCTGCCCCGCTTCACCGCCACCGACAACCTCGTCCGCACCCCCGAACTGGGCCGCGCGCTGGCGGCCGACCTCGGTGCCGCCCGCGCCTGCCTGATGCCCGGACACGGCCTGGCGGCGGTCGGCCGCGACCTCGCCCACGCGGTCATGTACGGCATCCTGCTCGAACGCGCCTGCCGGACCCAGCTCACCGCCCGGGCCGCGGGCGAGCTGCGGCACTGGACCGGCCACCAGGAGTGCCTGGAGAAGGACGCGGTGGCCTGGCCGGACAGCCAGATCGACGCGGGCTGGCAGTACTGGCGGCGCCGGGCCGGACTCCTCCGGGCCCGCTGAGCCCGGCCGGGCGCCGCGCCCGGCCCGGCGGCCGCGGTCAGTCGCCGGGGCGCTCCTTCCGGTGGCGGGGCAGCCGGTGGGAGCCGACCGGCCGCCCGGCGGCGAGGTGCTCGGCGACGATGCGGCCGGCGGCGGCCGCGTCGACCCTCCCGTACCAGACGTCGTCCGGCTGCACGCTGACGACGGGGGCCTGGTTGCAGGGGAACTGGCACCCCGTCTGGGTGACGAGCACGTCGTCGTCGCCGAGGCCGTGCGCGGCCAGCTCCCGGACCAGGGCGCGGGCGCCCTCCTCGGCGCCCAGGGCCGTGCAGCGCGGACCGCGGCACAGCAGGACCTGGTGCCGGTGGCCGGTGACCTCCTCCCAGGCCGCGGACGTCAGGCCGGGCTCCGAGCCGGTGACGGCCTTCGTCACCGCGGCCACCGCGGCGACCGTCTCCGGCGAGTCGGCGAGGCGGGTCGCGACGAGGAGTTCGGGCCGGCGGCCGGCCCGCTCGCGCCACCAGTGCGCCGCGATCCGCCGGAGCCAGGACTGGGCCGGGCCGGAGGCCGCGAGGCGGACGCCGACCAGCACCACGGTCTCCGCGCCCGCGTCGGCCAGCCTGGTCAGCTCGGCCGACAGGGAGGGGTCCGCCTGTTGCAGGAAGGCGATCGAGGCCCGGTGGGCCGCCGCGGTCCGGAGGAGTTCGTCCCGGCGGACGGCCTCCCCGATCGACATGCCGACCAGGAGCACGGCACGCCGCTGGGTCGGGGAGGTCATGGCGAAGTCCTTTCGGGGAGCAGTCCGTTCCACCGGACGTGCGGCCGGTCGTGCCGGGGGTGCCGTTCCACGGTGGCGTCGACGCCGTAGACCCGCGCGATCATGGGCGCGGTGAGCACCTCGGCGGCGGGCCCGTGGGCGACCAGCCGGCCGTCGAGCAGGACGGCGACCTCGTGGCAGTAGGCGGCGGCGAGTTCGAGGTCGTGCAGCGCGGCGACCGTGGTGATGCCCAGCCCGCGGACCGTCTCCAGGAAGCCCAGCTGGTGGCGCAGGTCGAGGTGGTTGGTGGGTTCGTCGAGCAGGAGCACCCCGGGCTCCTGCACCAGCGCCCGCGCGAGCTGGACCCGCTGCCGCTCGCCGCCCGACAGCGTCGGCCAGGAGCGGTCGAGCAGGTGGCCGACGTCGGCCGCGGCGACGGCCGCCGCGACCACGGACCGCTCGTGGGCGTCGGCGGCCGAGTTCGGCGGCACCGGCCAGCGCCCGCGGTGCGGAGTGCGCCCGAGCTCGACGACCTGCCGGACCGACAGCGCCAGCCGGGTGTCCGCCTGCTGTTCCATGAAGGCCACCTGCTGCGCCCGGCGGCGGCCGGAGAGCGCGTGGAGGTCCGCTCCGTCGAGGAGGGCGCGCCCCGCGCTCGGCCGGGTCAGTCCGGCGACGGCGCGCAGCAGGGTGGTCTTCCCGGCGCCGTTGGGCCCGAGCAGGCCGGTGACCCGGCCGGGGGCGAACGCGAGCGTGACGCCGTCCAGCAGCGTGGCCGCGCCGACCCGCACCCCGAGGCCCTCCGCGCGCAGCTCGACGGGGGGCGGCGCGGTCACCGCGGCCCCCCGTCGGCCCGGGCCTGGCGCCAGAGCAGCCAGCCGAAGAAGGGCGCCCCGAGTCCGGCCGTGATGACGCCGACCGGGATCTCCCGGTCGGGGAGGACCGAGCGCGCCAGGACGTCGCTGCCCACCAGGAGGGACGCGCCGACCAGGGCCGACACGGGCAGCAGCAGGGCGTGCCGCGGGCCGCAGAGGAGCCGGACCACGTGCGGGACGACCAGGCCGACGAACCCGATGACACCGGTGTGGGCGACCAGGCACGCGGTCACCAGGGCGGCGGTGGCGACCAGGGCCCAGCGGGTGCGCTCGACGTGGACGCCGAGGGAGCGGGCGGCGGTCTCGCCGAAGGCGAAGGCGTCCAGGTCGCGGGCGGAGGAGGCCAGCACCGCGACGCCGACCACCGCGACCGCGGTCAGGAAGACGGCGGTGGGCCACCGCACGCCGGCGACCGAGCCCAGCGTCCACTCCATGACCCCGCGCGCCGCGTTGCGGTCCCCGAGGACCATGACGACGAACGAGGTGTACGCCCCGCACATCTGCCCCACCGCGATGCCGGCGAGCACCGTTCGGGCGGTCGGCAGCGACCGGGTGCGCGCGCCGGCCAGGGCCAGTACGACGACGGCGGCGAGCAGGGCGCCGGCGAAGGCCGCCGTCGCCACCGCGCCGGTGCCCACGGCGCCGGCCACGCCGACGCCGAGGACGATCACCGTCACCGCGCCGGCGGCGGCCCCCTCCGAGATCCCGAGCAGGAACGGATCGGCCAGGTCGTTCCCGGTCAGCGTCTGCAGCACCGCACCGCAGACCGCGAGGCCGGCGCCGGTGGCGGCCGCCCCGAGGACCCGGGGGAGCCGCAGCTGCCAGACGATCTGGTCGTCCAGCAGGGTCACGTGCGGGTCGGTCAGCCCGAGCCGGCGCAGCACCACGTCGATCACCGTCGGGAGCGGCTCGGGCTGCGAGCCCACGGCCAGGCCGAGCAGCACGGTGGCCAGCAGCAGGGCCGCCCCGACGGTCAGGGCCGCCGTCGCGCGACCCGGACCGGCCGGCCGCACGGCGGGGCGGGGCGCGGAGGTCATGACGCCGGGTGCAGTCGGCCCAACCCGGCGGACACCTTGGCGGCACCGTCGGCGAGCCGCACACCGGGTGTCGACTCCGAGAACGGCACCACCACGAAGGCCTTGCGCTGCACGGCGCCGAGCTTGCTCAGCACAGGGTCGTTCTCCAGGTAGTCGATCTTGGACTGGGCGGTGTCCCAGCCGGCGTCCGCGACCACGATGGCGTCCGGGTCCGCCGCGACGACCTTCTCCCAGCTCACGGTCTGCCAGCCGCCGGGCAGGTCCGCGAAGACGTTGCGGGCACCCACCGCGTCGAGCACCAGCTGGGGTCCGCCGTGCCCGGCGCCGACGAACGGCGTCTTGGTGTCCGAGTCGAACCACAGGACCTTGAGGTCCTTGCCCGCGGCCGTCGCCTTGAACTGCGCCAGCTGCTCCTCCTGCCGGTGCTGGACCTCGGCCGCCCGCTCCGGGACGCCGAAGACCTTGGCGACGTCGTTCAGTTCGCCCCACGCCGCCTGCCACGTCGTCGGCGGCACCTGGCTCTTGTCCGAGCAGCCGAACGGGGACACGTACGACGCGATGCCCTGGCCGCGCAGCTCCTCCCGGGTGCCCGCGACCTTGTCGGTGTAGGCGCTGGCGTAGGAGGCGTACAGGAAGTCGGGACGGGCCGCGAGGAGCTTCTCCTTGGTCGGGTACTTCTCGGAGAGCACCGGGACGGAGTCGTAGGCGGCCTTCCACTGGTCCGGCACGGCGTCGTCGAGGTAGGCGGTGCCGGCCATCCGGGACTGCAGGCCGAGGGCCAGGGCCACCTCGGTGGCGCCCTGGTTGAGCGTCACCAGCCGGGCGGGCGGTGCGCTCACCGTCACGGTGGTCCCGCAGTTGTCCACGCTGACCGGTGCGGCGCTCCCGGTCGCCCCGGCGGAGGCGCTCGGCGCGGGGGCGCCCGCGCAGGCGCCGAGCACGCCGACGGACAGCAGGACGGCGACCGCCCGGCCGACCCGCAGCGGGCCGGAGGGACGGGTGGAACCGGTGGGACGTATCGATCGGGCCGGGTACGGCAGACCGCTGGGCACGTGTTCTCCAAAACCCTCGTGGAACATGTCGCGCCGTGGCCGGTCTCCTGGCTTCCGCATCGACGCGCCGCAGCCGACCTTCCCGGGCGGTTCCTGTGGACCGCCCAGTGGCCCCGACCGCTGGGGGAGCCGGTCGGCGAGGGCCGCGACACTCCGCGGCAACAGTGGCGAGGGCCGCACCGGACTTCGACCGGTTTCCCGTACACCACGGCCTTGGCAAGGTATCAGGCGTGGTCAGCGCGGTTCCGCCCGGTGCGGCGCCGGGGGCCGGGGCGCCGCACCGGGCGGTCCGGTCCGGGGTCAGCGTGCGGAGAGGACCAGGCGGCGGCTGGTGTTCCGGTAGCCGGTGCGGGCGAAGGCGGCGGCCATCGGGGTGTTGGTGAGGTCGGTGTCGGCCAGGATCCGGGTGGCGGCGGCCTCGGTGGCGAGGATGCGGGTGATCCCGGCCAGGATGTCGTCGGCGTAGTGGTGGCCGCGGTGCTCCGGGAGGACGCCGAGGTAGCCGACGACGGGGGCGGCGTGGTTGCGGGAGGGGATGCCGAAGCCGACCGGCTCGCCGCCGGGGGTGCGGGCGACCCGCCACCAGGAGCGGTCGCCGGGCATGGTGTCGCGGTAGAAGGCGACGTCGGCCCGGGCCTGGGCCTCGGCGCCGAGGCGTTCGGCCTCCTTGCGGGTGTCGGTGTCCAGGGTGTCGACCAGGACCCGGCGGAACAGCTCGACGAAGACCTCGTCGTCGGGCTCCGGCTGGAGGAGCAGACGGCCGGACGGCTCCGGGACGCCGGCCGGGGGCGTCCACTCGAAGCGCAGGCGTTCCAGGCTCACCGGGAGGCCGGCCCGGCCGGCCGCGTCCCGGCGCCAGGCCACGGCCGCGGCCGTGTCGGGGCGGTCGCGCCAGTCGCCGGGCAGCATCAGGTGGTAGTCCGGGGCGGTGTCCGCGCCGGCCGTGGCGTAGGCGGTGTGGGCGGTGGTGAGCAGCCGTGCGGCCAGGTCGGTGCGGTCGGCCGCGGACCGGACCGACGGGTGGACGAACACGCCGTCGAGGGCGGAGGGCAGGCCGTCGTCCGGGTCGCCCCACCAGACGGCGAGCGCGAGCGGGGGGCCGTCGGGGGTGTGCCGGGCGGTCCAGGTCCACTCGGGGCGGTACTCGCCGGTGGCGAGCCGGGACCGGTAGGTGTCGGCGGTCAGGGCCACGCCGGGGTCGGGGGTGATCAGCGGGAGGATGCGGTCGAGGTCGGCGGCCTCGGTGGGACGGACGGTCATGTCGGCTCCGGATCGGTGGAGTTGGCGGGTGTGGCGTGAACGGGGATCCTGGTGGGGGGTGTTCCATCGCACACGACCGGGTCGGGGGATGGCAAGGGCTCGACGGTGTGACGCCGTCCGACCAGGCCGACGACGGCGAGGAACAGGCCGGTGAGGCAGAGCAGCAGGGCGCTGCCGCGGTCCCGGGCGGTGCCCAGGAGTCGGCCGAGGGTGGGGCCGAGCGGGCCGTCCGGGGCGACCAGCGGTTCGCAGACCCGGGAGGCGAGCGGCCCGGCCAGCAGGTAGCCGAGGAGGGTGCCGCCCTGGGTGAACATCCGGCGCAGGGCGAAGACCCGCCCCTGGGCCTCGGCCGCGACGGCGGACTGCCAGAGCACCTGGGAGCAGCTGGTCACCACCGGGAGGCCGAGGAAGAAGGTGAACGCGGCCGCGGCCAGGGCGCCCGGCTGCGGGTGCAGGCCGGCGGCCAGGACGGCACCGCCGCTGAGGACGGTGGCCGCGGTGACCCAGGTCAGTGGTCGGCGCGGGCCGGACCAGACCGACATCACGACGCTGCCCAGGGCCAGGCCGAGGCCGCCGGAGGTGCTGACCATGGCGACGGCGGCGTTCTGTTCGGCGGCCGGGGTGGCGGCCAGGACGAGGGGCAGCAGCAGGGCGGTGGCGGCGGCCTCGGCGCCGTTCAGCACGGTGACCACGCGGAGCAGGTGCCGCAGGCCCGGTTGGCCGGTGAGGATGCGTCGGCCGTGCGCCAACTCGGCTCTCCAGCCGACGCGTTGTCGGGTGGGATGGGCCGGCCCGGGCGGCCGGCCGGCCGGTTCGGGGAAGCGGGCGAGCAGCAGGGTGAGCAGGCCCAGCGCGAAGGAGACGACGTCGATCACCAGGACGGCGCGCAGCCCGCCCGCGCCGAGCAGCACGGCGGCGAGCATCGGGCCGAGCAACTGGGCGGCGGCCAGGGCGGTCTGGGTCATCGCGCCGGCCCGGCCGCGCTGCTCGGGCCGGACCATCCCGGTCACCGCGGCGGCGAGCGCGGGCCACTGGAAGGCGGCGCAGCAGGACTCCACGACGGTGGTCGCGTACACCTGCCAGACGGCCAGGTGGCCGGTCGTCTCGGCGGCGGTCAGGGCGACGGCGGTGAGCATGGCGGCGGTGTCCGCGCAGAGCAGGACGGTGCGGCGGCGGTAGCGGTCGACGAGGACGCCGGCGGCGGGGGCGGCCAGCATGCCGGGGGCGAAGCCGAGCAGCAGGCCGGTGGCGAACTGGGTGACGGAGCCGGTCTGTTGGTAGATCCACAGGCCGAGGGCGAAGCCGGAGACGCTGGAGCCGAGGGCGGTGAGCAGCCGTCCGGCCCAGACGAGCAGGAACGTGGTCACGGGGCCTCCGGGGGCGGTGGGCTTGGGGACAGGTGCATGACAGGGCTCCGGGTGGTGGTGGAGGAGGTGGCGGAGGGCGGCGGGCGGCGGGCGGCGGGTGTGCGGCCCGGGGGGTGGGGGGGGCGGGGGGGGGCCCCCCCCACCACCGGGCGGGCGGCTCAGCGCAGGCGGTCGGCCAGGATCGGCCCGATCACGTCCAGCGCCTCGGGCGTGGTGAGGCGGCTGTGCGGGATGTCGAGCGGGTGGTTCTCGATCGGGCCGTCCACGTGGGCGGTCCACAGGTCGGTCAGCGGTGCGCCGTCCGCGCCCCGGCCGGGCAGGGCCTCGAAGAACAGCACCGGGCCCCGGTAGCGGCCCGGGTCCTCGCCGGCGGCCAGCGCGAGGTTGTTGGCGGTCACCCGCACCAACCGGCCGAGCGCCGCCGGGTCCAGCCCGGCCAGCACGCTGCCGCGCTCCCGCAGCAGCTCCAGCACGGCGTCGGCGGCGGGGAGCCCGGCCCCGAGCGGCCCGCTGCCGTCCTCCGGCGCGGTCCCGTCCTCCGGCGCGGTGGCCGCCAGGGCGGTCAGCTCGTCGACGTCCAGGCCGTCCAGCGCGAGCGCGAGGATCTCCGCGTCGCTGGGGCGTCCGGCGTGCCGGAAGCGGCCGGTGGGGTGCGCGTCGAGCATCGCCAGCAGGGCCACCTCCTCGCCGGCCGCCTGGAGTTGGCGGGCCAGCTCGTGGGCCACCGTGCCGCCGAAGGACCAGCCGAGCAGGTGGTACGGGCCGCTGGGCTGCACCTCGCGGATCAGCCGCAGGTAGTCCGCGGCCATCTCGGGGACGCTGCCCGGCAGTTCACCGTCGCCGTCCAGCCCGCGGGCCTGGAGCGCGAGGACCGGCCGGTCGCGGTCCAGGTGGCGGACCAGACCGGAGTAGCACCAGCCCAGTCCGCCGCCGGGGTGCACCGCGAACAGCGGCGGGCGGCTGCCGCCGGTGCGCAGCGGCAGCAACCGGCCGAGCCCGTTGCCGGATTCGGCGCCGCCGTCGGCGTCGAGGCGCTCGGCCAGCCGGGCCACGGTGGGGGTCTCGAACAGGGCCCGCAGGCCGATCCGGACGCCCAGTTCGTCCTGGATCCGGGCGGTCAGCCGGGCGGCGAGCAGGGAGTGCCCGCCGAGGTCGAAGAAGTTGTCGTCGATGCCGACCCGCTCCACCCCGAGGGTGGCGGCGAAGAGTCCGCAGAGCACCGACTCGCGGGGGGTGCGCGGGGTCCGGCCGCTGGGGCCGCCGGTCGCGGCCGGCGCCGGCAGGGCGCGGCGGTCGAGCTTGCCGTTGGGGGTGAGCGGGAGGGTGTCCAGCAGCACGACGGCGGACGGCACGAGGTGGGCGGGCAGCTGGGCGGCGGCGGAGGCGCGCAGGTCGGCCGGGTCCGGCGCGGCGCCGTCGGACGGGACGAGGTAGGCGACGAGCCGCTGGTCGCCGGGCTGGTCCTCGCGGAGCAGGACGGCGGCCTGGAGGACGTCGGGGCGGTTGGTGAAGTGGGTCTCGATCTCGGCGGGTTCGATCCGGAAGCCGCGCAGCTTGATCTGGTCGTCGGTGCGGCCGAGGAACTCGAGCCGGCCCTCGCCGTGCTCGTCCTGGCGCCAGCGGCCGAGGTCGCCGGTGCGGTACATCCGGGCGCCGGGCGCGCCGAACGGGTCGGGCAGGAAGCGCTCGGCGGTCAGGGCCGGGCGGCCGAGGTAGCCGCGGGTCACCAGGTCGCCGGCGATGAAGAGTTCACCGCCGACGCCGATCGGCAGCGCGCGCAGCGCCTCGTCCAGGACGTACATCCGGGTGTTCCAGATCGGCCGTCCGATGGTGATCACCCCGGAGGGGGCGGTGTCGCCGGGTGCGATCCGGAACTCGGTGCAGCCGACGGTGGTCTCGGTCGGACCGTACTCGTTGATCACGGTGGCGCCCGGGTGGCGGCGGCGCCACTCGTCCAGGACCTCGCCCATCAGCGACTCGCCGCCGAGCACCAGTTGCTCGCTGGGGGAGAAGCGCTCGGGCAGCGCGGTCAGCAGGGCCAGGTGGCTCGGGGTGGCCTTGACGAACGTCGGGCGGTCGAACTCCCGTGCCGTGGGAGCCTGGTCGTCCAGCTCGATCAGCTGGACGGTGCCGCCGCTGGTGAGCGGGGCGAACAGGCCGGTCACGGTGAGGTCGAAGGACACCGGCGAGTGGACCAGCGCCCGGTCGGCCACGCTGCCGTAGGCCTCGCGGGCCCAGGCCAGGTAGGCGTCCAGCGAGTGGTGCTCGACCACGACGCCCTTGGGGCGCCCGGTGGAGCCGGAGGTGTAGATGACGTAGGCCGGGTTGCGCAGCGACAGCGGCGCGGAGCGGTCGTCGTCGGTGAGGTCGTGCGCGGGCAGGGCGGCCAGCGCGGCGGCGGTCTCCGGGGCGTCCAGCAGCACCCGCGGGTGCTCGGTGGCGGGCAGCTGCCCGGCCGCCCCGGTGGTGGTGAGCACGCACAGCGGCCGGGCGTCGCCGAGGGTGTAGGCGATCCGCTCGCCGGGGTGGGTGAGGTCGACCGGCAGGTACGCCGCACCGGACTTGAGCACCGCCAGGACGGCCACCAGGGTCTCCACCGAGCGCGGGACGGCGAGGGCGACCAGCCGCTCGGGGCCGGCGCCCTGCGCCACCAGGTGGCGGGCCAGGCGGTTGGCGGCGGCGTCGAGCCGGGCGTAGCTGAGGGTGTCGGTGCCGCAGGCGACGGCGGTGGCGTCGGGGGTGCGGGCGACCTGGGCGGCGAACAGCTGCGGCAGCGTCCGGCCGGGGAGTTCGCGGGTGGGGCCGTTCCAGTCGGTGAACACGGCCGCGCGCTCGCGCTCGTCGAACAGGTCGATGGCGTGGATGGGGGTGTCGGGGTGTTCGGCGGCGCTGCGCAGGATGCGCTGGAACTGCCGGGCGAGGCGCTCGACGGTGGCGGGTTCGAAGAGGTCGGTGGCGTACTCGATGGTGACGGTGAGGCCGTTCGGGGCGCCGTCGGCGGTGTGGTGCTCGGTCACGGTGAAGGAGAGGTCGAACTTCGCCGTCCGGCCGGACTCGTCCTGCGGGACGGCGGGTCCACTGCCCGCCGGCTGGGGGGTGTTGAGGGTGAGGATGGTTTGGAAGAGGGGGTGGCGGTGGGGGGTGCGGGTGGGGTTGAGGGCTTCGACGAGTTGGTCGAAGGGGAGGTCCTGG
>NZ_JBFBGS010000091.1:0-15971 GCF_040684795.1 Kitasatospora sp. NPDC089797
ACCCTCTTTTCATCTTCCGTTCTGTGGTGTTGGGTGTGGCGCTGGGTGCTTTTTCCTGTGGTGTGGGGCGGGGTGGGGGTGGGGGGCGGGGCCCGGGCCCTCCCTGCCCCCCCACCCCCCCCCCGCGGCCGGTCAGCAGCAGTCCCTCGGCCAGCCGGTCCAGCGCGCGCAGCCGCAGGTCGGTCAGGTGCGGGAGGGTGCGGGCGCGCAGCAGTTCGGACCCGCAGTCGGCGAGCGCGGGCCCGCGCCACAGGTCGAGGGCGGTGCGCAGCAGGCGGACGGTGGGGTCGTCCGTGCCCGGCGGGACGGCGGCAGCGGGCAGCAGGACTCCGGCCCGGTCGCAGAGCGCCCCGAAGCGGACCAGGTCGATCCGGTCGGCGTCCCCTTCCAGGACGTATCCGCCGCCCCGGGTGCCCAGGGCCAGCCCGGGGTCGTCCAGGTGCTGGCGCAGCGCGGCGACGTGCCCCTGGAGGGCGGCCCGGGCGGTGGGCGGCGCGTCGCCGTCCCAGACCAGCTCGATCAGCTCCTCGGCGGCCACCGGCTGGTTCAGCCGGACGGCCAGCGCGGCCAGCAGCGCGCGTCGTTTCGGGGCCGAGGGCGTGACCGGCGTGCCGTCCGCCCGGCGGACCGTCATCGGTCCGAGCAGCTCGATCTCCATGCTCACCTTTCCCGGTGCCGCGGTGTCCCGGCCCGTCTCAGGTTGGGACGACGGGCCGGAGGCCCCGGGTTCACTGCGCGGGCTCGTCGTCGGTCCGGGCCGGGAGCGGCTCCTGCCCGGCCGGGACGGGCTCGGCCCCGGTCCGGGCCGGGGTGCTCCGGCGCTCCGGCCCGGCCAGCACCTGGACGTCGAAGGGCTCGTACGCGTTGCCGTGGTCGCGGGCGGTGAACCCGGCCGACGCGAGGATCGCGATCATCGCGTCGGCCATCGCACGCCGGGCCTCGTCGGACTGCCGGAGGGCCGGGGTCCCCGCCCCGGCGGCGTCCCGGGCGTCCTCCGTCGCCCGGCCGCGCAGCCGGGGGCTCACGTGCCAGCTGACCAGGACGTCCAGGTCGGCCGTGCCGAAGTGCCGGTTCCAGGTGCTGACCCGGACCTCCGCGCCGGCGGCCAGGTCCTGGTCGAGGCCGGGCGGGACCAGCGGCAGTCCGGCGGCGGCGAGCGCGTCGCGGACCCGCTGGGCCAGCCGCTCGTACCGGGCGCTGACGTGTCGGTCGGAAGTCTCGTCCATGCCCGAACGCTATCCGGCCGGTCCGTCGGCCGGACAGGCAACCTTCCGGTACCGCGCTGCGGTCTGTTCGGGTGGCGGCCCGAGCGGGTCCGGGCGTTCGAGTACGAACCGGACATGTCCGGGTATTACACTGCTCGACCCCGAGGGCCGCCTTCAGGACTCGGGTGCGGGCGAGGTGGGGGTAAGGGTGCGGATTCGGCTGCTCGGGCCGGTGGAGCTCGAGGTGGCGGGCGGGCTGGCCACGCTGGCCGGGTCCCAGCGGCGGGCGATCCTGGCGCTGCCCGCGCTGCGGCTGGGACAGGTGGTCACCATGGACCAGTTCTGCGAGCTGCTGTGGGGGGACCGGCCCCCGCCCACGGCCCGGGCGGCGGTGCAGGGGCACGTCGCGGCGCTGCGCAAGGTGCTCGCCGACACCCCGTTCGAGCTGCACACCCGGGCCTGCGGCTACCTGCTGAGCGGGCCGGCCGACGAGGTGGACGCGCTGCGCTTCTCCCGGCTGGCCCGGCTGGCCGTCGAGCGGGCGGAGCGCGGTGCGGACGGCGAGGCGGTCGCGCTGCTGGAGGAGGCCCTGCGGCTGTGGCGCGGCGACGCGCTGGCCGACCTGCCCGACACCCCGCTGCGGTCCGCCACCGTGGACCACCTGAAGCAGTCCTCCACGGCCGCGCTGCTCCGCTGGGCCGGGCTGCGGCTGCGGCAGGGCACGGGCGCGGCGGCGGTGGCGCTGCTGGAGCAGAGCGTCCGGCGGGACGGGCTGCGCGAGGAGCTGGTGGCGCTGCTGGTGCGCTGCCTGCACCAGGCCGGGCGGCCCGCGGACGCGCTGAACGCCTACCACCGGACCAGGCTGCGGCTGGACCGCGAGCTGGGCATCCGACCGGGCCCGGCGCTGCGGGCGGCGTTCGCCGAGGTGCTCGCCGAGGACGGGGAGGAGGTGCCGGGAGCCGTCGGCACCGGGAACACCCCGGGCACCGCCCGGCCTGCCGCCGAACCGGCGGCAGAACCGTTTCATCACATCCCCCGGCAGCTCCCCCGCCTGGGCGTCCAGCTGATCGGGCGCGCCGCCGAGACGGCGTGGCTGGACCGCGCCTGCGCCACCGACCGGGCCACCGACGGACCGGCCCTGGTGGTCGGCCCGGCCGGCGCCGGGAAGAGCGCCCTGGTCGCCGCCTGGGCCCACCGGGCCGCCGCCCGCTTCCCGGACGGCGGGCTGTACGCCGACCTGCGCGGCCTCGACCCGGAGGGCCCCGCCGACCCCACCGCCGTCCTCGGCCGCTTCCTGGGCGCCCTCGGCGTCCCCGCCGACGCCCTGCCCGCCGACCGGGCCGGCCGCGCCGCGCTCTACCGCGACCGCACCCGGGGCCGCCGCATGCTGGTGGTGCTGGACGACGCCGCCGACGCCGACCAGCTCGCCGACCTGCTGCCGCAGGGGGCGGACTGCGCCGTCGTGGTCACCGCGCGCGGCTCCCTGGAGAAGCTGGTCGCCACCGACGACGCCGCCCTGCTGCGGCTCGCCGCCCTCCCCGAGGCCGACGCCCTGGAACTGCTGGCGCACCTGCTCACCCCCGAACGGCTGCACGCCGAACCGGAGTCCGCCGCCCGGCTCGTCCGGCTCTGCGAGCGCCTGCCGCTCACCCTGCGGATCGCCGCCGCCCGGCTGGCCGCCCACCCGGACTGGACGCTCGCCGACCTGGTCGCCGAACTCGCCGACGAACGCACCCGACTGGCCGCCCTGGACCTGGACGGCAGCACCGGCCTGCGCCACCGACTGATGCTGACGTACCGTCAACTCCCCTCGGACGCCGCGGAACTGCTCGCCCTGCTGGCCGTCCACCCCGGCCGCGAGGTGGACGGCCACGCCGCCGCCGCACTGCTCGACGGCGACGTCGCGACCGCCCACCGGGCGCTCGGCGAGCTGGCCGCCCGCCACCTGCTCACCGGCGCCGCGCCCGGCCGCTACCGGCGCACCGACCTGGTCCGGCTGTTCGGCGCCGACCTGCTGGCCGAGCGGCCCGACCGGTACCGCGAGGACGCCCGCACCCGCCTGCTGGACCACTACCAGGCCGCCCTGCTGCACTGCGGCGGCCACGTCGACCCCGGCCAGGAGGACGTCGGGGCGCCGGCCCGGCCGGAGCGGCCCGGCCCGCTCGACGTGGACGTCCGTACCGTCCCCGCCACCGACGTCCGCACCGCGCTCGACTGGTTCCGCGCCGAGGAGCCGGCGATCCGGGTGCTGATCGACCGGGCCGCCGTGACCCACCCCGACCGGGCCTGGCGGCTCGCCCTGACCACCGGTTCGCTGTACTACGGCGCCAGCCGCTTCACCGACTGGCTGGCCCGCGCCGACGTCGGCCTCGCGGCGGCCGAGCGCTGCGCCGACCCGGTCGCGACCGCCTTCCTGCACAACTGCCGGGCGCAGGCGCTGGTCGGACTGGAGCGCCGGCACGAGGCCGCCGAGGCGGCCCGCCGGGCGGTGGCCGCCGCCGGGTCCGCCGACGGGCCCGCCGCCGCCTCGGCCCGCGTCCGGGCCCTGGCCACCCTCGGCCTGGTCACCGCGATGCTCGGCGACGCCGTCGAGGCCCGCCGGCTGGCCGCGGCCGCGGCAGCGCTCGCCGTCGCCTCGGGCGACCGGAAGCGGCTGGTCGACGCCCTGGCCCACCAGGGCTGGGTGTGCCTGACCACCGGCGACCCGGCGGCCGCGCAGCGGCTGTCCCGGGAGGCCCGGGAGCTGCTGCCGCCCCGCCCCGTCACCCAGGTGCACCTGTGGTCACTGCTCACCGAGGCGCAGGCGCTGCCCCCGACCGTCCGGGACGACACCACGGACCTCGCCTGGCACCGGCTGCTGGCCGCCTGCGAGGAGACGGGCCTGCTCTACCTGCACGCGGTCGCCGAGCAGTGCTACGCGGCGCACCTGATGGCGCGCGGCCGGGTGCCGGAGGTGCGGCGCCGGCTCGTCTCGGCCCTGGAGCGCTTCCGCCGGCACGACCGGCTGTCGGGGCACCGCAGCGAACTGACGGCCGGCCTGGAGGCCTCGCTCAGCCTGCGCGGCGACGGCCGGCCCACCGACGACCGGCCGGCCGACGACCGGTGAACGCTCACCGGCCCCCGGCCGACGGCTGTCGGTCGGGGGCCGGGGGCCGGTGAGCGGCGCGCGCCCGGGGCTCAGCGGGTGACCGGGGCGTACCCGTGCTCCGCCGCCAGCACCGGCCGCAGCGCCCGGACCGCGTAGAAGTTGCGGGACTTCACCGTGCCCGCCGGCACCCCCAGCTCGACCGAGGCCTCCTGCACCGAGCGGTCCTTCAGGTGCAGCTCGACCAGCACCTCGCGGTGGTGCTTCTGCACCCGCCGCAGCGCCAGCGAGATGTCCCGGGCGACCACCACCTGCTCGTACGGGTCGTCGACCAGCGGGCGGTCCTCGACCTGCTCGCCGATCACCTCCTTGGCGCGGGCGGCGGCCATCCGGTAGTGGTCGATCGCGATCCGCCGGGCGACGGTGAACAGCCACGGGCGGCTCTGCTCCGGGCCCGCGGCCAGCGCCTCCGGGTGCTGCCAGGCGCGCAGCAGGGTCTCCTGGAGGATGTCCTCGGCCTTGCCGTAGTCACCCCGGGTGGCCCGGATCAGGGCGCGCAGCAGGTATCCGCCGTGCAGCCGGTGGATCTCGGCCAGGGTGTCGGGGTCGAGGGTCGGTCGGGCCGGGGCCGGCTCCGGGGTCGCCACGGCGGCAGCCGGGGGGCCTGCGGGCGGCTGGGCGACGGGCGTGGGCTGGGCGACGGACTGCTTCGACACGCGCTACCTCTCAGGTCGGGCAAAAGCACACGGCAGGGCTTCCGCCGGACATCCCCCGTGGCGGCAACAGCAGACTGCCGGGCGCCGCCAAGGACCTGCCAACGATCCGCCAACGCCCGCCCACCCGGCACCCGACCGGCCGCCGGGTGCCGCCCCGGTACCGTGCCGGTACCGTGCCGGTACCCGCGCCCCGGCTCAGCCGCCGTTGAGCGCCCGCACCAGCTCCTGCACCCCGTCCTCGCCCCGGTGCTCGATCAGCACCGCGACCCACCCGGCCAGCCGCTCCCGCTCCGCCACCGTCCACCCCGGCGCGGACGGGTGCTCGTCCACCACCAGCGACCGCGCCACCGCCAGCAGTCCGGGCGTCGGCTCCGTCAGCTCCCGGCGGTCCGGCAGCACCGCGAGCGCCAGCCCCCGGGCGACGGCCGTCACCTCGGCCGCGGTGCCGGCGGGCACCGCCAGCCCTGGCGGCCCCGGCAGCTCCGGCGCCCCCATCCGCACCAGGGCCGCGATGTACGCCCGCAGCTCCGGCCCGTCGTCCGCTTCCATTGCGCGTTCCTCCCCCGTCCCGTTCCGATCAACGTGGCTGCCGCCGAGCGGGGTTCAGCCGCGGCCCGCGGGTGCCACCCGGTCGGCACGGGCGCGGCCGGGCGTCGCCACCACGACACCGTCCGGCCGAGCCGGTCCACATTCTCCCCGGTCCGGCCCGGAGTCCGCGCGTCCGACCCCCGAGCCGGCCGGCGGGCCGACGGACGGCGGCCGGCCGGGGGCGGGTACCCCCGGCCGGCCGCCGGTCGTGCTCCGGGCTACTGGGCCGTCTGCGCCACCGGGGTCTGGTACGGGTGGTGGTGGGTCTCGCCGACGTGCAGCTCCTCGGCCGGCTTGCCGGCGAGCTGCGGCAGCACATGGGTGCCGAACGGGTCGGTCACGGTCACCGCGGCGCCGCTGCGCTTCACCGCGTGCGGCGAGCCGACCGCGTACGAGGCGAGCGCGATCCCGCCGCTCGGGCTCGGGCTCGCACCGCCGGTGGTGCCGAACAGCGAACTCGCCACGCTGAGGCTGGTCGGCGCGCTGCCGAGCGTGGTGTACCCGGACTGCTCCCCGCCGTAGGCGCTGCCGAAGGCGGCTCCGCCGGTCACGGTGGTGCCGCTGGGCACGGTGACCGGGACGCCGGTGCCGGCCGGGCCCTGCACGGTGACCACGCCGCCCTGGACGTAGCCGCTGACGGTGCCGGAGTTGCCGGTCTGCTGCCAGGCGGTCTGCTGCTGCAGGGTGGTGCCCGCGTCGGTCAGCGTCTGGTCCACCATCGGGGTGTCCGCCGTGTACCAGCCGCGGTACGTGGAGAGGATGCCGGTCAGCGCCTGCAGGGCGAGCCGGTCGTCCGTCAGGTTCGACTGGTGCATGAAGAACGGACGCGGGTCGTTGCTGAGCACGTACCCGAGGGTGATCTTGACCTGCATCGGCAGGACGTAGTTCGCCCAGCCGGCGTTCAGGTCCAGCGGCGGGATGCAGGTGGTGGTGGTCGGGTTGGCCTCGCAGTTGCCGCTGCCGCCGTTGGCCTTGGAGTTGTAGAGCCAGTTGTACTCGCTCACCTCGTCGGACTGGGTGGAGACGTTGTAGAAGACGTTGATCGGGTGGCGCGGCACACCGAGCGCCGAGGCGATCTGGCGCTGGCCGGTCTCCCGGGAGGCGTCCACCCCGAGCCACTGGATGTTGTTCTGGCTGAGCGCGGCGAGGAAGTTCGGGCTGTCGTTGGGCTGCTGCGGCAGCATCACGGTGCCGGAGTGCTCACCCGCGACCAGCTCGCCCGGCCGGAACGGCAGCCCGTTGGCCTGGCCGAACTGGATGTTCTGCTGGATCTGGCTGCTGACGGTGGCCTGGTCGACGTACTGGATCGCACCGGTGGAGTCGGTCTGGCACTTCCAGGGGATCACCGTGAAGTTCTGCACGCAGCCCAGGAACGGGTGCTGGTAGGTGTGGTTGAGCCACATGAAGCTGTTCTTGTTCGCCAGCAGGGCGGTGGTCAGCGGGTCGGTGCCGCCGTCGGCCTGCGCGTAGTCCAGGCTGGGGCCGCCGTTGAACAGGAAGTCCAGGGTGTAGTTGTTCTGCTGCTCCCAGGCGACGGTGGCGGCGACGTCCGCGGGCGTCATCCGGATCGCCGTGGTCGCCGGGACGCTGCCCACGCAGTCGCCCTCGCCGGGGGTGCAGTGACCGCTCTGGCTCCACCGGGAGTTGGCGTTGAAGAGGTCGTCGATGTGGGCGGAGAAGTAGTTGCGCCAGTAGCCGAGGTGGACGCCCTTGGTGACCCAGTCCACGATGCCGTGCGCCAGCAGCCGGAACTGCTGCTGGTAGTAGTTGTAGGCGAAGGTCAGCACCAACTGCTGGCGGCCGCCCGAGGTGTAGACCCCGGCGAGGGTGCCCTGGGTGCCGGTGCCGGGGATCGTCTCGGTCAGGAACGGCTCGAAGTGCGAACCGGTGGCCGGGTTGTCGGGCAGCGGGGTGGGCAGGTAGCCGTACGAGCCGCTGCCGCCGGCGGTGCCCTCGAAGCTCACCGGGCCGTTCAGGTAGTGGAAGGCGTCCCCCCGCGCGGAGGCGGTCGCGGTGGCGGTGGTGGCGTCGAAGGAACCGGACCAGGTCGGCGCCGCCAGACCGGTGTTGGCGCCGGGCCAGACGTAGGCGTCCACCTGGCGGACCTGGTAGCCCTGCTCGTACCCGGCCAGGGTGCTCAGCTCGGTGGCGGAGAGCTGGGTCGGCGCGTCGTTGGGCAGCACGACGCCCTCGAAGTGCCCGTGCGGGGTGCCGTCGGCCAGGGTGTCGGCCAGGAAGCCGGCGGTGATGGTGGCACGGCTGCTGCTGGTCAGGTCGATGACGGTGGTCGGCACGCCCTCGGCGGAGAGCTGCTGCCGGATCCCCTCGACCCAGGGGTTGCCGTCGGTGACCACCAGCACCTTCAGGTCCACCCGCGAGCTGGTGGCGGAGGCCGGGACGACGGTGGCCAACCCGATCACCGCGGTGGTGACGGCCAGCGCGACGGCGGGGAGGAAGCGGAAGGCCTTCACGCGGAAGCCCCCTGCGGTATTGCGGTGAGTCGACTCATGGGAGCCGATAATGCCCCGCCGGGATCACCCCGCGCAGCCGCCTGGGAACAAGGTTTACCAAGGGCTGGGGAATTGCTGGCAGAAGCCGCTTCCGGAGCCGTTCCGCACTCAATGTCCGCCGCGTGAACGGCATTTGATGACAGCATGATCAGCGGGCCACCACCAGGGCTTTCACCGCTCCGCCCCCTTCGGGGCGGCCGCATCCCGGGCTTCCGACAGGCGCCTGACAATGCCCGGCCGACGCCCGCCGATCCGGCCTTTTCCCGCCACCGCCGGAATACCGGCCGGGTCAATTCCCGGCGTAGCAGGCTTGGCCCGGCCGGCCCGTCTCCGCCCCGTCACCCGCATCGGCGCCGCCGAGTGGCACACGAACGGCGCCTCGCCCAGGCTGGGCGGAGGTCCGGTCGCCAGATGGGTACGGTGTCGATGTTCGATACGAGCTTTGCGTTCCCGCGCTCCCTGCTGGACCCGGTCCCCGGCGCCCGCGGCCGGGTTGCCGTGATCGGGGCGGGCGTCGCCGGCCTGGTCTGCGCGTACGAGCTCCAGCGGCGCGGATTCGACGTCGCGGTGTACGAGCGGGCCAACCGGCCGGGCGGCCGGGTGCGCACCCACCGCTTCTGGGACGGCACCCACGTCGACCTGGGCGCCATGCGCATCCCCGGCAACCACCACTGCGTGCTGCACTACGTCTCCCGGTTCCGGCTGGAGACCCGCCCGTTCGTCAACGCCAACCCGCGCGCCTACTACCACCTGCGCGGCCGCCGGGTCCGGGTCCAGGACGTGGCCGCGCTGTACCCGGCGTACGCGCTGCGCCCCGGCGAGCGACAGGCCCCCGCCCCGCTGCTGGACCGCCTGCTCGGCTCGGTCTGGAGCGCCCTCGGCGCCGAACAGCAGCGCCGCACCCTGGCCGGGCACTGGGACGACCCGGCGCTGGAGCGGGCCGCCTCGGTCTCGCTCTGGCAGTTCGTCCACGAGCACCTGTCGGAGGACGCCTGGGACCTCATCGGCCAGGCCACCGGCCTCGCCCACTACGAGCAGTCCTCGCTGCTGGAGGTGCTGGTCGACTACTTCGGCCTGTTCCACCGCGGCCAGGTCGAGCTGGTGGACGGGCTGGACGCGCTGGTCCACGCCTTCGTCCGCGCCCTCCGCCCCGGCAGCGTCCGGCTCTCCGCCCGGATCGACGAACTGGCGCTCACCCCGGACGGCGTCCGGCTCCACGGCCGGCGGTTCGGCGCCCCGCTCGACGACCACGCCGACTACGTGGTGTGCTGCGTCCCGGCGCCCGCGCTGGACCGGATCGCCGTCACCCCCGAGCTGCCCCACCCCCAGCGGCACGCCGTGCGCGGCATCAGCTACGCCAGCAGCACCAAGACCGTCCTCCACCTCACCCGCCGCCGGTGGGAACTGGAGGACGGCATCCACGGCGGCGGGAGCTTCACCGACCTGCCGATCCAGCAGTGCTGGTACCCCTCCGACAACGCCGTGCCGGTCGAGGACGGCGTCAACGGCTCCGGCCCGCGCTGGGCCGCCCGCGACCCGCTGCGCTCGGCCGAACCGACCGCCCTGCTCGGCGCCTACCTGTGGGGCGCCAACGCCCGGCGCCTCATCGCGCTGCCCCCGGCCGAACGGGACGCCCTGGTGCTGGACTGCCTGGAACGGCTCCACCCCGGCATCACCGCGGACGTCGACGACATCGTGCACTGCGACTGGGACGTCCGCACCGGCACCGGCGGCGGCGCCTTCGCCCACCTGACCCCCGGCGAGCACACCCGCTACCTGACCGCACTCGGCGCCCCGCACCCGGCCGCCGACCCCCGGATCTTCTTCGCCGGCGAGCACCTGTCCGGCGCCCACGCCTGGTGCCAGGGAGCCGCCCGGTCGGCCCTGGACGCCGTGGCCGCCCTGCTCGACCGGGCCGGCCACCCCCGGACGGCCGCCCGGGTCGGCACCCCGTGACGGACCCCGGCCTGACCCGGGCGGACCTGCGCGCCCCGTTCCGGCCCGGCCGGAGCGAGCTGGTCGGCCTCGAGGTCGAGTGCGGGCTGCTCGACCCGGCCACCGCACTGGCCGCCCGCTACTCCGGCGAGCGCGGCATCCTGGCCGTCCTGGAGGCGGTGCTGGCGCGCTGGGGCGGCACCCGGCAGGAGGACGCCGGGCGGCTGACCGGCGTGCTGCGCCCGGACGGCAGCCGGATCACCCTGGAGCACGGCGGCCAGCTGGAGTACTCCTCCGCCCCGGCCCCCGGAGTCGGCGCGGCGGTCGACGACATGCACACGGCGCTGGAGCAACTCGCCGCACTGGTCGACCGGTTCGGCCTAGCCCTGGTGCCCGGCGGCAACCAGCCCTTCGACCGGCCGGCCGCCATGGAGTGGGTGCCGATGACCAGGGGCGCCATCATGCGGGAGCACTTCGCCGGGCTGGGGGCCCCGGGCAGCCGGGCGCCGTACGTCATGGCGCTGTCGCTCTCCACCCAGGTCACCCTGGACTACCTCTCCCCCGAGGACTTCACCCGGAAGCTGCGGACCCAGATGGCGGCCGCCCCGGTGGTCTCCGCACTGCTGGTCAACTCCCCGCTCCAGGAAGGGCGTTCGAACGGCCTGCTGTCCCACCGCTGCTGGTCCTGGCTGCGGATGGACCCGGAGCGCTGCGGCGTGCTGCCCCCCGCGCTGCACCCCGGCGTCACCCCGGACGACGTGGTCGACTGGGCGCTCGACCGCCCGCTGATCCACTACCGCGACCCGGCCGGCCGGCACCGCCCGGCCCCCCGGCGCACCTTCGCCGAGCTGCTCCGGCACGGCTTCCCCGACGGCACCCGGCCGACCGCCGCCCACTGGGCCGGCCACCTCGACCAGCTCTGGACCAACACCCGGGTCCGCGGCACCCTGGAACTGCGCGCCGCCGACGGCCCGCCCTACCCCCTCATCGGCGCCCTCCCCGCGCTCTGGACCGGCCTCAGCTACCACCCCGGCGCCCTGGCCGCCGCCTGGGACCTGCTCGGCGCCTACACCCTCGCCCAGCACCGCGCCGCCCTCGCCGAACTGCCCGTCCGCGGTCTCGCCACCCGGCTGGGCGGCGACCCCGTCCGCCCGCTCGCCGCCGAACTGCTGCGCCTCGCCCGCGCCGGCCTGTCCGCCCGCGTCGCGGCCGGACTCGAACCGCCGCACGTGCCCGCCCAGCTGGACCCGCTGGACGAGATCGTCGCCACCGGGCACACCCTCGCCGAGCAGTCCCTGCGGCGCTGGCACGGCGAGTTCGGCCGCGACCCGGCCCGCTACGTCGCCGCCCACCGGGTCTGACGCCCGGACCACCGGGCGCGGCGCCGCCAGGCGCCCGTCAGGGGCCCGTCAGCAGGGCGTCAGCGGTGCGTCAAACCCCCGCCGGACGTGCACGGAACGGCGCAAGCTGAGGAACGCACCTGCAGGTCCGCAGGTCCTTCCGGAGGTGAGTCGCATGTCCGTCATCGCTGCGTTCCATTCCGTCGTCCCCGACGTGCGCCGCCGGGGCCCCGGACTGCGCGCCGTCTTCTCCCAGGTGCTGGACCGGCTGGCCGCCAGCCCGCTGGACAGCTCCGTGCTGGGCGCGATGGGCGCGCCGCGCTCGACCGAGCGCCCGGCCGGGCTGCACGCCGAGTGGCACACCGTCACCCGTGCGGACGGGAGCACCGCGCTGGAAGCCGACTGGCGGCCGGGGCGCTAGGGTCCGCCGTCGGACCCCCTGGCCGTCGGACCCCGTCGGCGAACTTCCGGCGTCGGGCCGCCGACGTCAACCGCCGACGTCAACGAGCCGACCGCCGACCGCCGTCGGCGGGATCCCGGGCCCGGCCGCGCCAACGCGACAGGCCGGGCCCGCGGTCCTTGCCCTTCCGGACCCGGGACCGATAGACACGGTCCCGACACCCTGCGTGACGGCACGGTGCGTGACATCCGGAGGTCCCCCGCCATGAGCGTGACGAGTCGGTACCGGGAAGCCTGGGAGGGCTTCTGGCGCGAGGCCCCCGAGGCCCCCGGCTCGGTGGCCTGGGACGCCGAGCCCGCCCTCACCGCGGAACGCCACCTCACGCTGTTCGAACCCCACGTGAACGATCGTGCGTTGCCCGTGGTCGACCTGGGCTGCGGCAACGGCCGGCAGACCCGCTTCCTCGCCGACCGCTTCACCCGGGTCCTCGGCGTCGACCTGTGCGACACCGCGCTCGACCTCGCCCGGCGCCAGGACCCGGCGCAGCGGGCCGAGTTCGCCCGGCTGGACGCCACCGACGCGGACGCCGTCAGCGCCCTGCACGGGCGCCTGGGCGACGCCAACGTGTACGTCCGCGGCCTGATCCACCAGAGCGAGCCGGCCGACCGCCGCCCGGTCGCCGAGGCCGTCGCCACCCTGGTCGGGGCGGACGGCCGAGCCTTCGTGGTGGAGCCGTCCGCGGCGGCCAAGGACGTCCTGAAGGCGCTGGTGCAGGCCCCGGACGGGCCGCCGCCGAAGCTGCGTCCGGTGTTCGCCCACGGCCTCGCCCCCGCCGAGGTGGCCGACGCGACCTTCGGTGAACTGTTCCGCGCGGCCGGCCTCACCGTCCTCGCCTCGGGCGAACTCCCGCTGCACCTGACCGAGTTCACCCCGGCCGGCGAGCGGATCGAGCTGCCGTCCCGGTGGCTGGTGGTCGGCCGGGACGGTCAGCAGCCGGTCCGCGGCTGAACCCGTTGACGCGGCGGCCCCGTTCGACCAGTGTCGGGGCAGTCGTCACAGCCGCGCGCGGGGCAGAGGGAGCCGGGCCATGGGCATCGCACGTCGTGATCTTCTCAGGTGGGGCGCCGGAGCCGCCGGTGCGGCGGCGGCCGGAGGCCTGCTCGGCGCACCCGCCGCCCGGGCCGCGGGCCGCTCGACCACCCCGGGCGGGCTGCCCACCGACAGCTGGATGGGGCGGCTGGACGGCAGCCTCTCGCTGCTCGACCTCACCGTCCCGGGCACCCACGACTCCTGCTGCCAGAACCCCTGGTACGGCACCGAGTGGTCGCACACCCAGAACTGGGGCATCCCGCAGCAGTTGCAGGAGGGCGTGCGCTTCCTCGACATCCGCTGCAACGGCCTGGAAGGGGCGCCGGACGAGCTCGGGATCTACCACTCCGACGCCTACCAGCACATCCGGCTCCAGGACGTGCTGGACCAGTGCCGGTCCTTCCTGCGGGCGCAGCCCGGCGAGACCGTCCTGATGCGCCTCAAGAACGAGCACGCCGGCGGGCAGGCGCTGGACGACGCGGAGTTCCAGCGGCGGGTGAACCACTACCTGGACGCCCTGGGCTACCGCGACCTGTTCCACTTCCAGGGCTGGCCCACCCTGGCCACGGCCCGCGGCAAGGTCGTCCTGCTCGCCGACTTCGCCAACCCGTGGGGCCTGATCGACTGGTCCAGCGGCCGGAACGACTGGTTCGACACCCAGGACGTCTGGCAGATCGGCGGCCTGGACGCCCTGGGCGAGAAGGGCCGGGACATCGTCGCCCAGTTCGACCGGGCCTTCCTCAACCCGCGGTACCCGAAGATGTTCGTGAACTTCCTCAGCTACGCGGGCGGCTACTGGCCCAAGACCAGCTCGCAGACCCTGATGGACCGCGCCGTCTACCCGTACCTGAGCGCCCGGACCGGGCAGCGGGCCCGGTTCGGCATCGTCCCGATGGACTTCCCGGACTTCCACGTGAACGTGCTGCAGATGCTCGTCGACAAGAACTTCGTCTAGTGCAGGTGGTGCAGGTGGTGCGGGTGGCCGGGCCGCGGCCCGGCCACCCGGTCCGTTCAGGGGGACGGGACCGAGACCGGGGCCGCGGTCGGGGGCGCGCCCGCGCTCGGGGTGGTGACGGCCGGGGTGGTGACCGCCGGGGCGGGGGTGTTCGAGGCGGCCCAGGCGGCGGGGTCGGTGACCAGGCCGGTGCAGCCGTCGCCGTCCTGCTGGTGGCCGCAGACCCGCAGGGTGATGCCGGGTGCGCCGGCGTCGACCATCTTCGAGTAGTTGTCGTAGCCCCAGTGGATCAGGGTGGACTCCTGCCCGCCGGTGCTGGTGGTGATGGTGGCGGTGTTCCCGGGGGAACCCTCGGCGATGCCCGCCCAGGCGGCCCGGCAGCGGGGGCTGTAGTGGACGTAGAGGACGACCTTGCCGATGTTGCCGGTCAGCAGGGTGCGGTCGTCGGCCTCGCAGCCCATGGTCTCCGGGTCCTTGCCGACGCAGCCGACGCTCCGGCAGAGCGGCGCGGGCAGCGACTCCATGGAGGCCACGGTCGGCACCCCGCTCGCGGCCGGGGTCCTGGCGGGCGCCGCCGCGGCGCTGCCGTCGCCGTTCAGGCCGTGCAGGTAGAGGCTCGCGACCAGGACGAGCACGGCGACGACGGCGAAGGCCAGCAGGGCCTGCGGCCGGCGCCACCCGGCGGCCCGGGCGAGGGCGGACAGGCGGTCGGCCGGCCGGACGGGGTCGGCGGCGGGGGGCAGGGTGGCGGGCGCGACGGCGGGGACGGGGTCGGCGGCGGGGACGGGCTGCGGCCGGGGCTGCTCGGGCAGCGGCTCCGCCCCGGGCCGGGCTCCGGCTCCTGCGCCTGCTTCGACTCCGGCTTCGGCCGCGGCCACCGGCGCCTCGGCCGGGCCGCGAGCGGCCGCCTCGGCCTGCCGCAGCAGGGAGGTCAGCAGCTCGGCGTCGCAGTCGAACGCGGCGGTCAGACCGGCCAGCGCCTGGGAGGTGATCAGGCGCTTGCCGTTCAGCCAGCGCTCCCAGGAGGCCTTGCTCAGGTAGGTCCGCTTGCCGAGTTCGGCGAGCGAGATCCCGTGCGCGTCCTTGACGGCGCGCAGCTCTTCGGCGAGCCGCCGGGCGGGTTCCGAAAGGTCCCCGGGAAGCGGTTTCCAGGACTGACTCATCGCAGGGGCACCTCTGGAGGGTCGACGGGCAGACATGGACCGATCATCTTTCGGGTGATCAGTTTAATCGCGTCCCGGACCGGGTCCCACGCCGTCCCCCGCCACCCCGTCACCCCCGGCCCACTGTCTCAACCGTCCGTGGAGCGTCGTCCCAAGCCGCAGCTCAGCGGCCCTGGGACGGGTCACATCGTCTCAGAACCATCGGAGATGGTCGAAGATCGGTGCAGGATCCCGCAGAGTTGGCGGCGCCGGGTAGCCCCGAGGTCAACACCGGTTCTGGTCCGGGTAAAGAGGGGGTAGGGACCGACGAGGGCGCCCGGTGCAGCACGGAGCACCACAACGGTCACCTCAGAGGAAGTTCGGGGAGATACCTCATGGGCCGCCACCACGCGTCCGACATCACATCACCATCACCATCACCGTCACCCGCCGACCGTCTCGCCGGCGAACTGCAGTCGCTGAAGTCCGGCTCGGGCCTCACCTACGCCCGGCTCAGTGAACGCACCCACTACGCGAAGTCCTCGTGGGAGCGCTGGGTGAACGGGAAGCAGTTCCCCCCGCGCGACGCGGTGCAGAGCATCGCCTCCGTCTGCGGGGGCGACGCCGAACAGCTGCTGGAGCTGTGGCGGCTCGCGGAGAGCCGTCGGGTCCTGTCCACCCCGCCGGGCGCCCCGGTGCCCGGCGGCACCGCCCTCTGCGCCGACCCGGACGACGGGCAGCCGTCCGACGGCCCCCGGACCGACGGGGAGCGGGCCGACTGCCCGCACCGCCGGGAGGCCGCCCGGATGCGGGGACTGGTCCTGATCACGCTGGCCGTCGGGGCCGGCGGGGTGCTGGCCGCCGCCGGCCGGCGGACCCTGCGCCGCGTGGTCTGACCGGCCGGTCGCCCGGGCAGACGGAAGGACCCGGCACCGCGCCCCGTGGGGAGGGCGGGCGATCGCCCGACCTCTCCAAGCTCCCAGCCCGCCCCCGCCCGTGGCCTCCG
>NZ_JBFBGS010000092.1:0-15427 GCF_040684795.1 Kitasatospora sp. NPDC089797
GTGCAGTTGCTCTCTGGGTTTCATGATCCTCGGTTTGGAGTTCATCGTCGGGGGGAGCGTGTCCCCCCACCCGCCGCCCGCGCCCCTCGGGCGACTGTGTTCGCCAGTCAGTCCCGTCAGGGAGGTGCGGTTTTCGCCGTTTGGCGATTATGATCGTCACCGCGGCGGGGGAGCCCGCCGAGGCCGATCGGGGGGGGCCGGGGGATGCGCGGCACGGACGGCAGTCGGAGCGGACGCCGGCGCCACGGTGGTTCACCGGGCGGCAGCGGGGGGAGCGGCGGCCCGGGGCGTCGCGTTCCCGTCCCACGGGGGTGGGCGGGGGCGCGGCGCCCGGTGTCGTTCAGGGCGCCGAACACTTCGGTGGTGTCCGTCCTCTTGTCAAAGATTAGGGAACCTTCCTAACTTGATGGCATGTCCGAGACATCACGGCACTCCCGGCGTTCCCTCCTGCGCGTCGGTGCGGCGGGCGGAGCGGCCTTCGCCGGCGGCCTCCTGCTGCCCGGAGCCGCCCGGGCCACCGCCCCGCACCCCACCGCCCCCACCGCCCCCACCGTCCCGCCCACCACCGCCCCCGGCACCCCGACCCTCCCCGCGCCCCGGAGCGAACGGACCGCCGGGTCCGCGCTGCGGCCCTTCGGCCGGCACCTCGCCTACGGCGCGGACCCGTCCCGCCAGGTCGTCGTCTCCTGGCAGGTGCCGGCCGCGGTGACCGCCCCCTTCGTCCGGCTCGGCCTCCAGCCCGGCGACCTCGGCGCGCCGCTCCCCGCCGAGGTCCGCACCCTGGTCAGCCAACTCTCCTGGCAGCACCCGGTCGAGGACCAGCCCCTGATCAAGCCCACCACCGTCACCCAGTACTACCTGCACGCGCAGGTGGACCAGCTGATCCCGGACACCACCTACTACTACGCGGTCGGCCACCAGGGCCACGACCCGGCCGGCGCCGGCGGGCGGCCCGGCGACGTGGCGAGCTTCCGCACCGCACCCGCCCCGGGCCGCGGCGCCGCGTTCACCTTCACCGCCTTCGGCGACCAGGGCATCGGCTACAACGCGACCGCCACCGGCAACCTGATCGCCGGCCTCGACCCCGCCTTCCACCTCCACATGGGCGACCTGTCCTACGCCAACAGCGGCGGCAGCGGCAAGACCGACGACGCGTACGACGCCCGCCTGTGGGACTCCTTCTTCGTCCAGAACGACCACGTCGCGGCCCGGACCCCGTGGATGGTGGCGATCGGCAACCACGAGATGGAGCCGTGGTACGGGGGCGACGGCTACGGCGGCGTCCGCGCCCGGTTCACCATGCCCGACAACGCCTGGAGCCAGTCGACGGGCATCTACTCCTGGCGCTACCAGAACGTCGGCCTGATCAGCCTGGACGGCAACGACGTCTGCTTCAACACCCCGGCCAACCTCGACCACACCAAGGGCAAGCAGAAGAAGTGGCTGGACGCCCGGCTCGCCGCGCTGCGCGCCGACCCCGGCATCGACTTCATCGTCGTCTACCTGCACCAGTGCACCTACTCCACCTGCCACGACAACGGGGCCGAGCTCGGTGCGCAGCAGGACTGGGCCCCGCTGTTCGACAAGCACCAGGTGGACCTGGTGCTCAGCGGCCACAACCACGTCTACGAGCGGACCGACCCGATCCGGGCCGGCAAGGCCACCCGCAAGGTCGCCTCCGGCGACACCGTCAACCCGGTGAAGGACGGCACCACGTACGTGGTCGCGGGCGGTGGCGGCGGCGGGCTCTACAAGTTCCCGGCCTCCGACACCTACCTGGGGCACGAGACCAGGAACGACTCGCCGGTGCCGATGGTGGTCTCCGACCGGAGCGGCCACGAGCAGACCGTCAAGGTCGGCTGGTCCAGGGTCCGTTACACCGGCTACTGCCTGGTCGCGGTCGACGTGACCCCGGCCGCCGGCGGCGCCCCGGCCCGGATGGAGGTGCGGTCCGTCACCGAGGACGGCACGGCCGTGGACCGCGTCACCGTGCAACGCGGCTGACCGGCCCGGAGCCCGCTGTCGGTGCCGCGCAGGGGACGGCGTCACGCAGCGGGACGGGGGCGGGGGCGGGAGCCTCCCGTCCCCGCCCCCGTCGGGCTCCGGCTACGCCGCGGTGGCGGCGACCACGGTCCACGCCTTGGTCGAGGTGTCGTCCAGGCGCAGGTCGAACGCGAAGGCGATCGGCCGGCGCTTGTGGGCGTCGCCGCGGAGCACCTGCTCGGTGCGGCGGTCGACCTCGTAGTAGACGCCCTCCGCGTCGACCGCGACCCGGAAGACGATCGGGTCGCGCGAGACCAGCGACCGTACCGTGACGGACCTGACGACGGCGTCACGCATCACCGTCCGGTCGACCGTGCGCACGGACGTGAAGTCCAGGCTGCCGTCGTTCATGACCCACTCCTCGAGGAACCGCTCGACGGCGACCTCGAGCACCGCCCTGTCGAACCGGCCGTCGAGCACGCTCAGATCGCCCACGGCGGCGTCCGCGTCCGTGCTCCACGAGATGTTGGTGAGCGACAGGATGTCGGTCGCCCCCTTGACCGCGGTCCGCCCGGCGACCTCGACGACCGCCTCGCGGGCGACCTCCTTCTGGTCCCAGCCGTCCGTCTCGACGGCGCTGGTCAGGTGGTGCGCACCCTCGGCCGCCTGCTCCACCGACGACACGATCCACTCGCCGTCCGGGCTCTTGCGCAGCGTCCAGTACTCGACCGGGCGGGTGGAGCCGTCCTTGCGCACGGCGTCCGGGCCGTTGGCGCGGCGCACGTAGTCCCTGAGCGTCGCGGTGACCCGGAAGGTGACGGTGTCGTTCTCCTCGCCCGCGCGGTTCGCCACGGCGACCAGCTCGACCTCCGGGCCGGAGACGATCTCCACGACGTTGACCTCGCCGCGGGACTCGTAGTCGTTCAGCTGCTCGGACCACTTGCCGTACAGCACCGGCGAGAGGATCTGCCGCAGGGTGGCGTGATCGCGTTGGGTCCAGGCGCGCTGGGCGGTCTCGTACAGCCAGACGATCCGGCGTTCCAGCGCGGCGCGCTCGAAGGTCGCGTCCGTGTCGGCGATGGCGTCGACCTGGGCGCTCACCCGGGCGGCGCGCTCGCGCGCCTGGGCGTCCGAGCGGTGCGCCGTACGGTCCGACACCGTGTTCAGGCCGGCCGTCCGGGCCGCCTTCCGGCGCCGGTTCCTGAGCCACAGGACCAGCAGCACGACGGCCACGATGATCAGCAGGGGGAGGATCCCACCGCCCCCGCCACCGGCGACGAAACCGTAGCCGAAGCCGCCGGTCGACCCGTGGAAACCGCCGCCGCCACCACCGTGGCTGCCTCCGCCGCCCCCACCGCCGAATCCGTGGCCGCCGCCCCCGCCGCGGGCGTACGCGACCGCCGGGCTGCTCAGCGCGACGACTCCAGCGACCACAGTTATCCAGCGACGGGCGCTCACCGGGCTCCCCCTTCGAAAACAGAGCTGTTCCCTACGAGCGTACAAGCCGGGTCGGCGGGCGGACCCCGGGGTCGGCCGATCCCCTGACCAGGTGCGCGACGTGGTCGGCGGAGCGCTCCGGGGCGTCGACGCAGGGTGAGCGCCGGGCGGCCGCGCGGCCCCGGTCGGCCCCCGGCCGGCGCCGGCCGGGGGCCACGGGAGGGGTCAGAGCAGGCGGTGCTCCCGGAGGTCGGCCACGTACTTGGCGATCAGCTCCGGTGACAGCCGGGGGATGTCGTTCCCGTCGTCGAGGGCCGCGGCCCGGACCGCCGCACGGAACCGGTCCGCCGGCAGGGCGGAACCGGCGAGGCGCTCCACCGGCTCGGCGAAGGCGTGCAGCAGCGGGAGCAGCGAGTGCTGCCGCCGGCGGTCGGGCAGGGCGCGCAGGGCGGTCTCGAAGCGGCCGATCCACTCGGCGTGGTCCGGGATGCGGGCCAGCGGGTGCCCGGCCGCCGCCAACCAGTCGGCGACGGTGTCGAGGGAGATGCCGTCCTCGTGCGGGTTGACCACGTTGTAGGTCCGGAAGCCCTCGCGTGCGTCGTCGCCGAGCGCGGTGACGGCCCGCGCCGTGAAGTCCACCGGGAGCCCGTCGAAGTGCGCGCGGTCGTCGCCGGTGCCCGGCGCGTAGAAGCTGCCGGGGGCGATGCCGGTGGCCAGCAGGCTCAGCACGAGGCGGGTGAAGAGGTCCGGGACGTTGAGCTGACCGCGGTAGCGCGGGTGCGCGAGGATCATGTTCGAGCGGAAGACGGCGACCGGCAGGCCGAAGGCGTCGTGCGCCTCGCGCAGCAGCACCTCGCCGGCCCACTTGCTGGCCGCGTAACCGTCGGCGTAGTCACCGTCGAGGTCGCGCGCCCCGCAGGTGGTGCGGATGTCCGCCGACTCGTCGGCGGCCGCCGCGTTCCCGAAGACGACCGCGACCGTCGACAGGTAGCTGAACTGCTTGGTCCGGGAGGTGACCGCGAGCCTGATCAGCTCGGCCGTGCCCAGGACGTTGGGGCCGAACAACTGGCCGTAGGGCAGGACGTGGTTGACCAGGGCCGCCGGGTGGACGATCAGGTCCACGGTGTCGGCCAGCCGCTGCCAGGTCTCCGGGTCGAGTCCGAGCCGCGGTTCCCCGATGTCCCCGGCGACCACCTGGAGGTGCCGGGCGGCGGACTTGCGGTAGCGCTCCACGAGTTCCGGGTCGCCGCTGTCGAAGGCCGCGTCGAGCCGCGCCCGGGCTTCCCCCGCCGAGGAACCGCGGACGACGCAGATCAGCGTGCCGTCGCGCTCCGCCGCGCGCTCCAGCCACTCGAGGCAGAGGAAGCGGCCCAGATAGCCGTTGGCGCCGGTCAGCAGGACGGTCCGGGCCTCGGGCAGCGGGCCGGTCGGCCGCCGCCGTTCGGCCTGCTCGACGGTGCCCGCGTCGAGGAACGCGTCCAGCCGCAGCTGGGCCGCGTCGATCCGGGTCGCGTCCGGGCCGTGCACGCTGTCGGCGGTGGGCCGGCGGTGTCCCGCCGAGAGCGACCGCTCGATGTGGTCGGCCACCCGCTGCAACGAGTTGACCGGGTTGATGATCACGTCGACCGGGACGTCGACCTGGAAGACCTCGTTCAGCAACTGGGCGAACGACAGCGCCGCGAGGCTGTCACCGCCGAGTTCGAGGAAGCGGGTGCCGGGGTCCACGGCGCCCTCCTCCAGCCCCAGGAGCGCCTGCGCGGCCCGGAGCACCGTCACCGGGACCGGCCGGCCGTCGCGCAGCGCGCGCAGCGTCCGGACGTCCTCGGCCGCGCGGTCGGACAACTCGGTGTAGAGCGCCTCCAGACGCTCGCCGTACCGCTTCGTCAGGGCCGGTCGCAGCGGCTTGCGCACCCCGGAGAGCAGCCCGTTCGCCAGGGTGAACGGCTCGGTCTCGACGAGGAGGTCCCGGGGTATCTCGTAGGCGTTCAGCCCGGCCTCGGCGGCGAGCCGCCGCAGGTCCTCCCGCAGGAGCGTCCGGAGGCGCCGGGGGTCCCCGTCGACGCGGTCGAGGGCCTGCTGCGTCGGCACGACGACCGCGAGCAGGTAGGCGCGGGTGCCGCTGCCGTACAGGAAGATCTGCCGGACGAGCGGGCTGCCGTCGAAGAGCGCCTCCAGGCGGGAGACGGCGACGAACTCGCCCTGGGACAGCTTGAGGACGTTGGAGCGGCGCTCGACGTACCGCAGTTCGTCGGGGCCGACCAGGGCCATGATGTCGCCCGTGCGGTAGAAGCCGTCCTCGTCGAAGACCTCGGCGGTGGCGTCCGGGCGCCGGAAGTACCCGGGGACGAGCAGGTCGGACCGGACCAGCAGTTCGCCCCGGGGGTAGGGCGAGTCGGTGCCGAAGTACCCCAGCTCGGGAACGTCGACCAGCCGGTAGTCGGTCACCGGCGGGCGCTGCACCCGGCCGTCGAAGGCGACGGCCCCGGTCTCCGTCGACCCGTAGCCGTCGACCAGCCTGACCTGGAGGCACTCCTCCAGGAACGCCGTCGTCCCGGCGCTCGGCGGCGCCGAGCCGCTGACGACCCAGAGGAGGCGGCCGCCCATGACCTCCTCCCGCAGCTCCGCCATGACCTGCTCGGCCGCGTCGCCGTCCGCCCCGGTCCGGCGGGACAGCGTCGCCCGGTACTGCTGGAAGAGCAACTCGGAGATGCGGGGGACCATCACCATCTCGGTGGGACGGACCAGGGAGAGGTCCTCGAGGAACGTCGACAGGTCGCCGGACGCCGGGAAGCAGGCGAGGCCGCCCCTGGCGAGCGTCCCGAACAGCACGACCCGCCCCATCACGTGGCTCAACGGCAGGACGTCGAGCACGATGGCGGGCCGGCGGCCGGGCTCGGAGCCGACCCAGAACTGCCGGGCCAGGCGCTCGGGGTACATGGCCCCCTTGGGGGTGCCGGTACTGCCCGAGGTGTAGATGAGCGCGCTCAGCGTGTCGGCTCCCGACCCGGCGGGCACCCGGGGGAGCGGCGGCAGCGCCGTTCCCCGCGCGACGACCGAGGCCAGGGTGTCCAGGGCCGCTCCCCGGCCCAGCGCCGTGAGCCGGGCGCGCGCGGACTCCAGCGCCTCCCGGTGGGCGGTGACCTCGGCCCGGTGGCCGAGGACGACGACCCGGCCCAGCGAGGGGGCGAGCGCGGCGAGGTCGAGCGCGACGTCCACCTGGTCGACGTCCACCACGAGCAGGCGTGGTCCGACCTGCTCGACGACGGGGGCCAACTGGGCCGCCGGAGCCCCCGACTGGAGCGGGACGGACACCGCGCCGGAGCGGAGGCAGGCCAGCTCCGCCACGGCGTACTCGGCACTCGTGGGCCCGAGGAGGACGACGAAGTCCCCTGGGGCCAGCGGCTGTTCGGGGTCGTGGCACCACTCGGAGGCCACTGCTCCCACCCGTGCCCAGAGTTCGCCGTAGCTGAGGGTGTCCAGCCGCGGCAGGAGGCGCAGCGTGGTGCGGCCCGTCGCCGGGTCCGTCACCGGCTCGGTGGCGCGTTCGCCCAGGGCGGGACGGTCGGCGTACGCCTCCATCACGGTGGCCACCAGGTCGGCGAGCGGCAGGCCGGGGCGCCGGATCGCCTCGGTGACGGCCTCCAGGGGAGCGGCGGCCCGGAACTGGGCGTCGGTCGCGGCCAGACGGGTGCTGCGTCGTTCGGTACGTGCGTCGAGTTCGTCGGCGGGGAGACGGGAGCGGGACATGACTGATCTCCTTGCGTGGGCGACCGGGAAAACCTGGACGGACGGGCGGACGGGTGGTGCTGCCGTGCGGGCGGGGCGGGCGGATCAGTGGGAGGGCTGTCGCGGGCTCACCGCTCCCCGGGGGCGGGTGCCTCGGCGGGGTCGGCGGGCGGGTGGCCGTCGGAGAGCCGGACGATCGCGGCCGCGGCCTCGCGGGCGCCGCCCGCGTCCCGGGCCTCGATCGCGTCGACGAGCCGCCGGTGCAGCTCGCCGTGCTCCTCGGCGTGGGCGGTGTCCCAGGTCAGGCCCCCGAGGTGGGAGGAGAGCGCCGTGCCGAGGTAGTCGTACACCTCGATCAGCAGGTCGTTCCCGCTCGCCCGGACGACGGACCGGTGGAAGAGCGCGTCGACGGCCGTGGCCCCGGCCCCGTCCCGGCCGAGGACGGCCGCTTCGGCGTCGGCCAGCAGGGCGCGCAGCTCCCGCACCTGCTCCTCGCTGCGGCGCAGGGCCGCGGCGCCGGAGGCGTACTCCTCCAGGACGGTGCGCAGCTCCAGGACGTCGTTCCGCCTCGCCGCGCCCGCCCGTCGCACCAGTACGGACTGGAGCTCGCTGGCGGAGCGGACGTAGGTGCCGTCGCCGGCCCGGGGCTCCAGCAGACCGAGGTGCACCAGCGCGCCGATCGCCTCCCGCAGGGTGCTGCGCCCGACCCCGAGCTCCTCCATGAGGGCCTGCTCCGGCGGGATCCGCGTTCCGACCGGCCAGCCCCCCGTCTCGATGTGCGAGCGGAGGCTCTCCACGAGCTGCGCGGACAGGCTGGCCGTCCGCCGGGGTGCGCTGATGCGTTTCATGGGAGCAGCCTATACAAACATCAGACGTTTGAACATCGTCTCTTTCCATGGACCGGCGACCCGGGTGCGGGCGTCAATCCGGCGGGCGGGACGGCCGTCGCCCGATGGGGTGAGCGGGGCCGCCGGATGGCCGTGGCAGGGCTGGTTCCGGCCCCCTCCCGCCGCGTTCCGCCGCTTCGGTCGCGCCGCAGAATGACCGACGTCGATCACGAACAGTGATCGGACGGAAACGGACAGGACCGGGCAGCAATCGATGGGGGTGGGCCGCACCATGGCCGAAACCGGTACGAACGGCCGCACGCGCCGTCAGTTCCTCTCCGGAGCGGCGGCCGCGGGCGGGGCCCTCGCGCTCAGCGCGCCCGCGCGGCGCGTGGCGGCGGCCGGAGCGCCCGGCCGGAGCGCCGGGGGGAAGCGGGTCGCCGTGCTCGGCGGCGGGGTGGCCGGGCTGAGCGCCGCCCAGGAACTGGCCGAGCGCGGCTACCGGGTGACCGTCTACGAGTACTACCGGCAGCTCGGCGGCAAGGCGCGCAGCATGGCCGTCCCCGGTACCGCCGCCGGCGGCCGCCGGCCGCTCCCCGGGGAGCACGGCTTCCGCTTCTTCCCGGGCTTCTACCGGAACCTGCCCGACACCATGCGCCGCATCCCGCTCCCCGGCCGGACCGGCAGCGTGCACGACAACCTGCGGGACGGCGCCGAGGCGCTGCTGGCGTTCGACGCGCCCCGGCAGGCGCTGCTGCTGCCGTTCCGGACCCTCACCACGCCGCCGGCCCTGGAGGACCTGGCGCCCGACAACCTGCGCCGCACCCTCACCGGGGTGCTGGACACCGCCCTGCACCTGCCGGCCACCGAGGTGACCTACTTCGCCGACCGGGTCCTGGTCCACCTCACCAGCTGCGACCGCCGCCGGGACGAGCAGTGGGAGCGGGTGCCCTGGTGGCGGTTCATCCGCGCCGACCGGATGTCGCACGACTACCAGCGGCTGCTGGGGGTCGGGCTCACCCGCGACCTGGTGGCCACCAAGGCGGAGGAGGCCAGCACCCGTACGGTGGCCCGCACCATCGTCGAGGCGTTCCTGCTCAACGGCCTGCTCGGGCGCGGGGTCGACGGGCAGCCCGACCGGGTGCTCAACGCGCCCACCAGCGAGGCCTGGATCGACCCCTGGGCGGCCCACCTGGCCTCGCTGGGGGTGAGCGTCCGGTTCGGCACCGAGGTGCGCGAACTGCACTACGCCGACGGGCGGATCACCGGCGCGCGGATCGTCCCCAGCGAGGGCGGAGCGGCGGAGACGATCACCGCGGACCACTACCTCCAGGCCATGCCGGTGGAGCACGCCCGGGCCACCTGGGGCCCGGAACTGCGCGCCGCCGACCCCCAGTTGGCGCGCTGCGACCTGATCAGGACGGACTGGATGACCGGGGTGCAGTTCTACCTGCGCCGCTCGCCCCGCCTGGTGCACGGCCACGCCGCGGCGCTGGACTCGCCCTGGTCGGTGACGGCCCTGCACCAGGCGCAGTTCTGGGACCGGGACTTCGCCGCCGACTACGGGGACGGGACGGCGGTGGACTGCCTGTCGGTCTGCGTCTCGGAGTGGGACCGGCCCGGGGTGCTGTTCGGGCGGACGGCCAAGGAGTGCACCCGGGAGCAGGTGGCCGAGGAGGTGTGGGCGCAGTGCAAGCGGGCGTTCAACGGCACCGGCGGCGGCGAACCGCTGCGCGACGAGGACCGGCTCGGCTGGTTCATCGACCCGGCCGTGACCGGTCTCGGCGGCCCGTCCCCGGCCAATCGCGAGCAGCTGCTGATCCACCCGGCGGGCACCCTCCACCACCGCCCGACGGCGGCCACCCGGGTGCCGAACCTGTTCCTGGCGGGCGACTACGTGCGCACCGACGTCGACCTGGCCACCATGGAGGGGGCGAACGAGTCGGCCCGCCGCGCCGTCAACGCCCTGTTGGACGCCGACGGCTCCGCCGCCCCGCGCTGCGAGGTCCACCTGCTCTACCGGGCACCCGAGTTGGCGGCGCTCCAGCTGGTCGACGAAGGCCGCTACGCGCTGGGCCTGCCGAACACCTTCGACCTCGGCTGACGCCCGGCCGGGCCGCCCCGCCCCCACCGGCCCGCCACCGGGACCCGCCCGGGCGCGGGCTCCGCCCGAGCGCCCGGGCGGCGCCTCCGGCCCGGCCGCGCACCGGCCCGGTCGTCGCCCGGGGTTGCGGGCCGCCCGGCCCGGGGCGGTGATGGAGGGGAAGGAATCGTCCGGCGACGGGTCGAGGAGGAACCGATGGCGCACCACAAGTCGAACAGGGCGGTCGAGGGGGATCCGGACACCGGCCACGGCCGGGGGCTGCCACGGCGGCCCGACGAGGAGGAGCTGGAGGAGCGCACCGAGGAGGACCGTGAGGAGGTCGGCCTGCCGGCCGAGGGCGAGCGCGGCACCGGCCCGGACGGCGCCGGCGAGGGCGGATAGCCCGGCACCGGAGGCCCGGGGGCGGTGCCGTCCCGGCCGGTCGCCCGAGCCCGCGGCGGTTCAGGCGTCCGCAGTGGTGGCTTCCGCCGCGGCGGAAGCCACCGCGACGGCCAGTCCCGGCACCACCTCGGCGCCCGGCAGGGCGGCCAACGCCCGGCCCGGAAGGATCAGCTTCCCCCGGCGCCGCCCGCTGCCGACCAGGACGTGCGGCGCGGCGGCGACCCTCTCGTCGATCAGCAGGGGCCAGTCGGCCGGGAGCCCGACCGGCGTGATGCCCCCGTACTCCATGCCCGTCCCCTCGACCGCGGCGTCCATCGGCGCGAACGACGCCTTGCGCGCCCCGAGGTGCTTGCGGACGGCTTGGTTCACGTCCAGACGGGTCGTGGCCAGCACTACGCAGGCCGCCGTGGTGACCGTCCCGCCGCGCTTGGCGGCGACCACGACGCAGTTCGCCGAGTACTCCGGCGGGGTGTCGTACGTCTCGCAGAACACGGCGGTGTCCGCCTTCGCCGGATCCGTCTCCACGTACAGCACCGACCGGGCCGCCTCCGGCGCGTCCCAGCTCGCCAGCGCCGCGGCGACCGGCGCGATCAGTTCGTCCTGGAGGTCCAGGGCCCGGTGGACGGTCGGAAAGGTCCCGAAGGGAGACGTGACACGGTCGCTCATGCGGTCACCCTAGCGAAGCCGTGCGGCCCGAATCCGCCGAACCGGTCCACCGGCCCGCCGGTCCGCGGCGACCGCCGGGGACGGCCCGGCGAGTGATCCGGATCGCACGCATGGAACGCCCAGGGCGGGGCAAACGGTGACGAACGGGCGATCGCACCGGATCGCCGCCGACGACCGGAGGAAGACCATGGGAGACCTGTCGAACAAGGCCCAGGAGCTGGCGGGCAAGGCGAAGGAGAAGGCCGGCGACCTGACCGGGAACCAGCAGCTCAAGGGTGAGGGCCAGGCCGACCAGGTGGAGTCGAAGGCCAAGCAGGCCGCGGAGGACGTCAAGGACGCGGTGCAGGGCGCGGCGGACCGGGTGAAGGGCGCCCTCAAGCGGGACGAGTGACCCAGGGTGCCGGGGTGGCAGCGGGTCGTCCGCCGGGCGGCCCGCTGCGCCGGCTCCCGGCGGCCCCGCCCGCGGTCACTCGTCCGGCCGGCTGACCGAGCAGGCCAGCACCCCGGGCACCCGGGAGAGCCGTTCCGCGAGGACCGCGGGATCGTTGCGGCCCTGGACCGTGACGGACACCGCGGTGATCCGTCCGGCGTCGTCCGGCGCGGCGGCGGGTGGCGCCGCTGACGGCGGTCCCGGGACGTCCGGGCCGCCGACCGGGACGGTGCTCAACTCGATGATCGAGAAGCCCTGCTCGGTGATCCGGGCGATCAGCTCGCGCAGCAGGCCGCTGCCCTGGAGGTAGGTGATGCGGCAGGTGGCCGGGCGGGCGCGCAGCTGCGGCAGCCGGTGGGTCAGCGGGCGCAGCACGGAGCCGACGAAGAAGTAGGCGCCGGTCGCGGCGGTGGCCAGGAGCGGCAGGCCGGCCGCGGCCGCCGAGCCGATGGCGGCGGTGAGCCAGATGGTGGCCGCGGTGGTGAGGCCGCGGATCGAACCGCGCTGGACGAAGATCACCCCGGCGCCGATGAAGCCCAGGCCGGAGACGATCTGGGCCGCCATCCGGGACGGGTCGAGCTCGACCTGTCCGGTGCGCAGGACGTCGCCGAACCCGTACTTGCTGACCAGGGTGAACAGTGCGGCCCCGAGGCCGACCACGGTGTAGGTGCGCAGGCCGGCGGCCTTCTGCCGGATCTCCCGCTCCAGCCCGATCGCGCTCGACAGCACCAGCGCGATCACGAACTCGGCGAACTGGGGCCAGCCCTGGCCCGAGGGTTCGCTGATCATGCTCAGCACGTTGTGGCCCCCTCCCTCCGGTGGCGCGACCGCACGGGCGGCCCTGCGGCCCGTGCGTGGGCCCCCGTGGGCGGACGCCTGCGGTCGGGCGGAGCACCGGTGCGGCGATGCCTACCCGCCGGCCCCGGGACGCACACGGACGGCGTACCCCGCACCGGCGCCGGACCGGCCCCATCCGGCCATCGCACGGCCCGGGGGCCGCACGCCCCGGCCGGTGCACGTGCGACCGTCCGCGCCGACACCTCGGGGGCGTGGGCGCGGACGGTGGTGGCGACCCGGGTCAGAAGTAGTGACGACGCCCGCCGACGGAGTGTCCGAGGGCTCCGGCGAGCCACAGCACGAGGCCGATGACGACCAGGACCACACCGATGGTCCACAGGAACGGAATCCCGATGAGGAAGCCGATGAGGAGCAGGATGACGCCGAGGACGATCACGATGTCCTCCTTGGTGGTGACGGGACGGTGGTCGGGATGAGGGGGCCGCTCCGCGCTCCGGAGCGCGGGCCACTCTGCGGGCGGAGCCGTCCGTTCACCTGCCCACGGGTCGCGCCTACCGCGCTGCGCGCTCCCCAAACCCCCTCACGCGCCCCAGGGGTCACCCGCGTGCGGGGACGGGTCGGTGGTGAACAGGGCCCGGCGCTCCTCCTCGGCCAGTCCGCCCCAGACGCCGTGCGGTTCCCGGGCCGCGAGCGCGTGCCGGCGGCACTCCACCCGGACCCGGCAGCCCGCGCAGACCGCCTTCGCGGCCTCCACCCGCTCCTTCGCGGCGGCACCGGGCTCGCGGGAGGGGCGGAAGAGGGCGGTGCACTCGGTGGCCCGGCACGCTCCTTCCGGCTTCCGGTGCCAGGGGCGCTCGGGGGCTTGGGACAGGCGGGACTCGGCGGGCACGGGGACTCCGTTCGGTCGGGGGTCTGCTCCGGTGCGTGTAACCCCGTCCGTCGCGTTCATGCCTGCCACTGTGTGCTCAGTGGCGGTGGCGACGTTCTCAGCGGCGGTGGCGACCGCCGTGCCGGCGGGTCGCCGGGCCGACCCCGGGTGCCGGGAGGAACAGCCTGGCCACCTCGTGGCCCAGGTTGACGCCGATCGCGAGGGCCATCGCGGTGGCCGTGGCGCGCCCGACGCCGCTGAGCCCGGCCTCGGGTTCGCCCCGGACGAAGGCGATCAGTCCGAAGTACAGCTCCGACCCCGGCAGCAGCGGCCCGAGGGCCGCGGTCACGAACGGCAGGGCGGGGCTGCCGCCGAACCGGGCCATGAGCTGTCCGGACAGGCCCACCAGCATCGCGGCGAAGCCGGTGGCCATGATGGGTTCGGTGCCCGCGTGCACCAGCACGCCGTAGGCCGACCAGCCCGCCGCGCTGTTGACGAGGACGGCGGGCAGCATGGCGGGCTCGGTGTTGAGCAGGACGGCGAAGAACAGCGTGAGCAGCACGGCCGCCGTCAGCTGGAGCCCGGGGTTCCAGGCGGAGGGGACGTCCTGGGCCATCAGGTCCGCGCCGTTGTTGACCCCGACGTAGAGGACGGTCATGACCCCGACGACGACGCCGGCCATCAGGTACAGCGCCTCCAGCAGCCGGGCGGCGGCGGTCAGGTAGAAGCCCGCGAGGCCGTCCTGCACGGCGGCCACCATGGGCCAGCCGGGCAGCAGGGCGTAGAGCCCGCCGGCGATCACCACGGATCCGCGCAGGTGCAGCTGGTTGAAGGACATCAGGATGCCGACGACGGCGGCCGGCGTCGCGGCCGTGGAGATCCGGTAGAAGTCGGGCAGGTCGTGCCGCCGGACCAGGGCCGACAGCCGGTCGCCCGCGACGGCCGCGACGACGGCGCACGCGAACACCAGCCAGGCGCGGGCGTCGGCCCGTCCGCTCACCAGCAGGGTCGCGGAGCCCGCCAGCAGGCCGGCGGTCGGTGCGGTGAGCCAGCAGGGGTAGCGGGGGCAGTCCCGGTACACGGCGGTGAGCCGCTGGTGGGCGTCCTCGACCCGCAGCCCGCCGAGGGTGATCTCGGTGACGAGCCGGAACACCGCCACCAGCCGGGCGCAGTCCCCGGCGGGCCGGCGCACGGAGCGCTCGGCCGTCACCGGCGGCTCGCCGGGGCCGGGCTGGTAGGAGATGGCGACCCGGGTGAAGGTGACCTGCGGGTCGCAGGCCCTGGCCCGGTACGTCCGGGCGACGGCGAACATGGCCGCCTCGACGTCCTCGGCGGCCTCGCCGCAGGCCAGCATCAGCTCGCCGACCCGCAGGGCCAGGCCGACGGCGGAGGCGGTCTCCCCGGGCCCCGGCTCGGCCTCGCCGTCGTCGTCGTCGACCGGCCGGGCGGTGGTCGGGATCCGCAGCAGCGGCAGCACCCGGTCCGGCCACGGGACCGTGCCGTCGAACGCGGAGCCCTCGTCCTCCGCCCCGGAGGGGCCCTGGACGGCCTCCCGGGCCCCGCCGGGGCGCCCCTGCGGGGGGACGTACGCCGGAGCCTGCGGCGGTACCCGCGGGCCGGTCGGGCCCTCGGGCTCGGCGCCCCCGCCGACCTGCTCGTGTTCCGGCATCGTCGCTCCTCGCACCACCCCCACGGGACGCTCTGGGTACTCATCTGACTACCCTGGGTGTCGGCGCGTGAACGTGCCGCCGGAAGCGCGCGAGAGCCGTTCGCGCCCGGCATTCGGGTGATGTGCGGGGGTCCCGTCGGCCGGTAGGCCGCCGTCGTGCCCGGGTGCGAGGGGCGACACCGGGGCCCGACCGGTGCTCCGACGGGACGACATCGGCGGGACCGGTGGTGGCGGTCCCGCACCGGTGGGCGGCGGCCTGCTAAAGTCGGTCCGGTTGCAGTAGTGGTTCCCATGAACTTTGTGTGCGCCTGCTGATCTACGGCAGGCGCATTTTTCTGTTCCCCGGCATTTCCCGGTGGGCGCTCCATGCGGTGACTCGGGGCTCGCGCTGTGCGGGTCCCGGACAATCCTCTGAAGGAGAATCTTCTATGGCTAATGGCACTGTGAAGTGGTTCAACTCGGAAAAGGGCTTCGGCTTCATCGAGCAGGAGGGTGGCGGCCCGGACGTCTTCGCCCACTACTCGAACATCAACGCCAA
>NZ_JBFBGS010000093.1:0-15370 GCF_040684795.1 Kitasatospora sp. NPDC089797
GGACCGCCTTCCAGCGGGCCCTCCGGGCGCTTCGTTCTTTCGTGTTTCCAGCTTATCAGATGTTTTCCGCTCCGTTTTCCGGAGTTTCATTCATCGGATTCGCTTTCCGCTTTGTCTCCCCGGTCTCCCGCGGCGACTCCGGAACTGTACGGTGACCGGCCCGCCACATGCAAATCGCCTCCGCCCGGCAGTCCGGGCGGAGGCGATGCAGACGCGGAACGAGCGGTCCGGGGTCAGCGGACCTCGGTGATCTCCGGGCCGCGCGCGAACGGGTCGAGCGAGCCGTAGCGGTTCTCGCCCTCACCTGCGGCGGCCACGGCGCCGCCGCCGTCGGCCACCATCTGGGCGTCCTCGGGGAGCTTCAGCACGATCGGGTCGCGGGGCGCCATCGGGGTCTCCCCCCGCACCACGACGGTCTGCCGGAAGACCTGCTCCAGGATGCCGGCCATCTCGGGCTGCACGGCGGCCTGGCCCGAGATCACGCCGCGCAGGAACCAGCGCGGTCCGTCACACCCGACGAAGCGCACCAGCTGCACGCCCTGAGTGCCGTCCGGGAGCTGCACCGGGACCTGGGCGCGGAGGTGCCAGCCCAGCGGGCCCTCCTCCTCCTCGATCAGGCCGCCCTGCGAGGTGATGCCGTTGGCGATCTCCTCACGGACCTCCCCCCAGATGCCCTCCGACTTCGGGGCCGCGAAGGCCTGCAGCTGGATGGCGCTGTTGCCGAGCACCAGGGTGGCGGCGACGATCGCGTCACCGGCGACCTCGACGCGCAGCTCCATGCCCTCGACGCCGGGGACCAGCAGACCCCCGAGGTCGACTCGCCCCTCCTCCGGGGTCTCCAGCTCGGTGTGGTCCCACGGGCCGTCCGGCCGCGGGGCCGGCGGCAGGCCGACCTTGTCGGCCGGGTCCAGCTCGGTCACGTTCTCGCTCTCGGCGGAACCTTCGACGTCATCGGCCGTCTCGTCGGCGCTGATGGCGTCGTCGGCGAGCTGCTCGACAGCGTCCTCGCTCTTCTGGCGACGACGGAACACGGTCACTGTCCTTCCCGGTCCAAGACCGATGCGAATACCTGCTCGGCTTCCTGCGAGGCCGCGGGAATGCTAGACCGCGGCGTGGCCGCCGGTCGACCCGAACCCGCCCTCGGCACGTGCCGACCCAGGCAGCTCGGCCACCTCGTGGAAACGGGCCTTCTCGACCTGCTGGATCACCAGCTGGGCGATCCGGTCCCCTCGGCGGAAGCTGACCCCCTCGCGCGGGTCCAGATTGACGACGATCACCTTGATCTCTCCACGGTACCCGGCATCGACCGTCCCCGGGGCGTTCACGAGAGCAACTCCGCAACGAGCTGCCAGCCCGGAGCGCGGGTGGACGAAGGCCGCGTAGCCGTCCGGCAGCGCGATGGCGACGCCCGTGGGCAGCACCGCCCGCTCGCCGGGGGCCAGCTCGGCGTCGACGGTGGTCCGCAGGTCGGCGCCGGCGTCCCCGGGCTGCGCGTACTCGGGCAGCGGCAGCTCGGCGTCGATGCGCTTGATCAGGACGTCCAGCTGGGGACGGGGGGTCTCGCTCAAGGGTTCACCTCAAAGGCTCGTGCGCGCTTCATCAGATCCGGGTCGTCGAGGACCTTCTCGATGTCCTCGGGACGACCGTGCGTGGTGAAGTGTTCCAGCTTCACCTGGATGAAGAGTGCCTGAGCACGCACGGCGACCGGTCCGTCCGGGCCGCCGATCCGCGCCTCGGCGGCGCTGTAGATCTTCCGGCCGTGCACCCCGGTGATCCAGGCGCGCAGGTGCAGCACCGAGTCGACGGGCACCGGGCTGAGGAAGTCGGTCTCCAGCCGGCCGGTCACGGCGGGGGCGTGCAGCAGCCAGTTCAGGGTTCCGAGGGTCTCGTCCATCGCCGTCGTCAACAGGCCGCCGTGGGCCAGCCCGGGGCCGCCCTGGTGGACGTCCCGGACGGCGAACTCGGCCGTGACGTCCAGGCCCTCGCCCGCGACCGCGTCGATCCGCAGGCCGCCGGGGTGCAGCGGGCCGCAGCCGAAGCAGTGTTCGTAGTGGGAGCCGAGGTGGGTGCCGGGGGCGGGCGCCTGGGGGTGGCGCTCCGGGAGCACGGCGTCCGGCGGCGGAGTGGTCGGGGTCGGCGGCAGTACGCGCGCCGCCCCGTCGGTGGGGGTGGTGGGGGTCGTCGTACCGGTCACGGCTCCCCAGCCTACCCAGGGGTAGCAAGGCCTCCGGTGGGGGTGGCGTACCGCCCCGGGCGTCAGGGCGCCCACAATGGAGGGCATGTACGACGAACGCCTCACGGTGCCGCGCTCCTGGTGGCTGCTCCCGGTCGCAGTCGGTCTGACCCTCGCGCTGATCCTGATCCGGGTCGGCGGTCTGGCCGCCCTGGTCGGTCTGGTGGTCGGCATCGCCGCCGGCGCGGTGGCGATCAGCAGCTACGGCTCGGCCCGGATCCGGGTGGTGCAGGGCTCGCTGGTGGCCGGACCGGCCCGGATCCCGGTGGACGCGCTGGGCGCCGCCCAGGCGCTGAGCCCCGCCGAGGCGGCGGCCTGGCGCGGTCCGAAGGCCGATCCCCGCGCCTTCATGCTGCTGCGCAGCTACGTCCCGACGGCACTGCGGGTCGAGGTGAGCGACCCGGCCGACCCGACGCCCTACCTCTACCTGTCGACCCGCTCGCCGATGAAGCTGGCCGAGGCGCTGGAGGAGGCCCGGCGCGGCGCCCGCACCTAGGGCCCGTCCTCCCGACGAGCCTGGTCCGGAAAGACCGAGAGGGACGGTTCCGCTGCTGCGGGACCGTCCCTACGACTTTGTCCCGGTCGGCGCACGGCCGACCGACTCCGTCCTCCCGGGTCCGTCCGCCAGGACGGACCGCGGACCTGCCGTCCGGCCCCGCTGCCCGGGGCCGGAAGGGGCGGTGTGCCGGTCCCGCGGGAGCCACGGGTACCTGGCGCTGTCCGCTGCGGTGCTCAGGCGCCGCAGTCCCGGCAGATCGGGTTGCCGTTCTTCTCGCTGTAGAGCTGGCTGCGGTGGTGGACCAGGAAGCAGCTCATGCAGGTGAACTCGTCGGCCTGCTTCGGCAGCACGCGGACGGCGAGTTCCTCGTTCGAGAGGTCGGCGCCGGGCAGCTCCATTCCCTCGGCGGCGTCGAACTCGTCGACGTCGACCGAGCCGCCGCCCTTGTCGTTCCGCCGTGCCTTGAGCTCCTCGATGCTGTCTTCGTTGAGCTCGTCGTCGGTCTTGCGTGGGGTGTCGTAGTCGGTTGCCATTTTTCGCTCTCCCCCTCCGGGTTGTGCGGTGTGTGCGGTATCTCCAGCGCACGTAACGCATGGGGGGTCGGTCTTGTGCCCGACCCGAGGCGGAGATTTTGCCTTACTTCAAGCCCTGTTACTCAATCGACACTCAGCCAGGGCTCCGTTGGGGTGATCCTCCGGGGCGCGAAAGGCCTCACGCTGGGCCATCACCGACCCGTCGCGACCCTCTCGGAGCAGCGACTCACAGTGAGCGCGGGCCGTACTGGTGTCCGTCAAATCCCGTGCCCACCAGGGACACCGAGCGATCCCGCAGACCGGCGGTAGGCCGAATTCCGGTCACGGACGGCGATCGGTGTCCCCGATGGGGTGATCACTCTCCGAGGTCGGTCGACATCGTGGAGCGACACGGTGTGAGCTTGGTCACGTTCAGAATCTTCCAGGGCAAATCACGGAAAATCCACCCACTCCGCCCCCTCGATCAGGGGGCGCGGCGGCCGGGCGGGAGCGCCCCGGGGGGCGCCCTAGCCGGCGTTCCGGCGGGCCTCGCGGCGGGCCAGCAGGGCGGCCTGCCGCTCCTCGAACTTGCGCGCCTGCCCGTCCAGCCCGTCCAGGAAGACTCCCAGCTCGTTCTGCGCCAGCAGACCCTCCGGGCCGAGTCCGCCGACCTCCATCACCCGGAGGTTCCGCAGCACGGGCTGCAGCACGTCGTCGTGGTGGATGCGGAGGTTGTACACCCCGCCGAGGGCGATCTGGGCGGCGGCGCGCTCGAACCCGGGGATCCCGTGCCCGGGCATCCGGAAGTTGGTGACCACGTCGGCGACGGCCCGCATGGCCTGGTCCGGGGCGATCTCCAGGGCGGCCTTCAGCAGGTTCCGGTAGAAGACCATGTGCAGGTTCTCGTCGTTGGCGATCTTCGCCAGCAGCTGCTCGCACAGCGGGTCCCCGGCGTACTTGCCGGTGTTCCGGTGCGAGATGCGGGTGGCCAGCTCCTGGAAGGCCACGTACGCGACCGAGTGCAGCATGCTGTGCGCGTTGTCGGACTCGAAGCCCTCCGACATGTGGTTCATCCGCGCCCGCTCCAGCTCCACCGGGTCGACGGCCCGGGTGGCGAGCAGGAAGTCGCGAATGGCTATCCCGTGCCGGCCCTCCTCGGCGGTCCAGCGGTGCACCCAGGTCCCCCAGGCGCCCTCGCGACCGAACATGGTCGCGATCTCGTGGTGGTAGCTGGGGAGGTTGTCCTCGGTCAGCAGGTTCACCACCAGCGAGACCCGGCCCAGCGGGGTCACCTGCGACTGGTCGAGGCTCCAGGCCTCGCCGCCCAGCACGCCGTCGAAGTCGCGGCCGCGGCTCCACGGGACGAACTCGTGCGGCATCCACTCCTTGGCCACCGCGAGGTGGCGGTCGAGCTCCTTCTCCACGACCTCCTCGAGGGCGAGGATCAGCCGCGTATCGGTCCAGCCGCTCGTTCCGAGCGAGGGGCTGCTCTGCACAGGGGCGATGGTCACGGTCTTGCTCCTGGGGGACGGATACGCGCGGGACGGGCGCGTTGGGCGGGCACGCGTCGTTTCGGAGCCGTCGGCGGACGCACCGGCGGTCGCACTTACGGTTGCGTAGGTTACGACACCGTAAGTTGCCCGGGGCGGAAATGACAAGCCGCCCCCGCCAGGCCTTATGTCGTCTTGACGGGCCTGACGGGGGCGGCTGAGAAGGGTCGCCCACGGAACGCGGCGGCGACCAGCGCACTTGTGGGGCTGCCGGGCTCCTAGGGCGCGGGGATGCGCACCCGCATGGTGAGGCCGCCCCCGGCGCGCGGGGTGGCCTCGACGGTGCCGCCGTGGGCGCGCACCACCGAGCGGACGATGGACAGGCCGAGCCCGACCCCCTTGTCGCTGCGGGTGCGGTCGGCCCCCTTGACCCGGCGGAACGGCTCGAAGATGTGCTCCAGCTCGTACCCGGGCACCACCGGGCCGGTGTTGGAGACCACCAGTTCGCCGCCGCCCGGCACCGTGGCGGTGGCCAGCTCGACCCACCCGCCCGGGGTGTTGTAGCGGACGGCGTTCTGCAGCAGGTTGAGCGCGAGCCGCTCCAGCAGCACGCCGTTGCCCGCGACCACCGCCGGGTCGAGCTTCGACCGCAGCTCGACCTCGCGCTTGTCGGCCTCGCCCCGGGTCTGCTCCAGCGCCCGGGTGGCCACCTCGGACAGCTCGACCGCGCGGCGGTCGGTCAGCTCGTTCTCGCTGCGGGCGAGCAGCAGCAGCCCCTCCACCAGCTGCTCGCTGCGCTCGTTGGTGGCCAGCAGGGTCTTGCCGAGCTGCTGGAGGTCGGCCGAGGCGGCCGGGTCGGAGAGCTGGACCTCCAGCAGGGTGCGGTTGATCGCCAGCGGGGTGCGCAGCTCGTGCGAGGCGTTGGCGACGAAGCGGCGCTGGGAGTCGAAGGAGCGGTCCAGCCGGTCCAGCATGTCGTCGAAGGTGTCGGCGAGCTCCTTGAGCTCGTCGTCCGGGCCGTCCAGCTCGATCCGGCGGTGCAGGTCGGAGGAGGCCACGTCACGGGCGGCGCGGGTGATCCGGCCGAGCGGGCGCAGCACCCGGCCGGCCATCGCGTAGCCGGCCGCGAAGGCGATCACGGCGAGGCAGACGAGGACGGTGAGAGACTTGCGCAGCAGCGTGTTGGCGGCGACGGACGAGGCCGTCTCGTGCCGCCCGGCGATCAGCTGGTTGAGCTGGTCGCTGTTCATCGGCACGCCGCCGACGCTGAAGGTGTTGGAGATCCGGCCGGTGTTGGGATCGACGACCGCGAAGTCGAACTTCGGCGGCGCCACGTAGTTCAGCGCCTCCTGGACGAAGAAGTACATCAGCAGCAGGAGCACCACGCCGGCCATCAGGAACATCCCGCCGTAGAGCAGCGTGAGGCGAATCCGGATGGTGGGGCGGAACGGCAGCCAGGCGAGCATGCCGTCACCGGGCACGTACGCCTCGTGGTGCGGCCGGTGCGGCCGGGACGCGCGCGGGGGGTGTGCGGGCTTGGGCGGTACGGCACGCGGGCCGCCGGCGGACGCGCCGGAGGGCCCGCCAGCCGGGGGCGGGGTGGTCATGATGGTCCTCTCGGGCGTCCGCCGGGGCGGGCGCTGGGTACGGCGGGAATCCTCGGGGGCAGATTCCTGGGGTCGGATCCGGTCAGGTCCGTCGGGTCAGATCCGGTAGCCGGAGCCGGGCACGGTGACGATCACCGGCGGGTCGCCGAGCTTGCGGCGCAGCGTCATCACGGTGACCCGCACGACGTTGGTGAACGGGTCGGTGTGCTCGTCCCAGGCCTTCTCCAGGAGCTGCTCGGCGGAGACGACGGCACCGCCGGCCCGCATCAGCACCTCCAGGACGGCGAACTCCTTGGGGGCGAGCTGGACGGTGCGCCCGTCGCGGATCACCTCGCGCCGGCCGGGGTCGAGCGAGATGCCGGCCCGCTCCAGCACCGGGGGCAGCGGGATGGTCGCGCGGCGGCCCAGCGCCCTGACCCGGGCGACGAGTTCGCTGAAGGCGAACGGCTTCGGAAGGTAGTCGTCGGCGCCGATCTCCAGGCCCTCGACCCGATCGCTGATGTCGCCGGAGGCGGTCAGCATGATCACCCGGGTCGCCAGGCCCTGCTCGACCACCTTGCGGCAGACGTCGTCGCCGTGGACCAGCGGGAGGTCCCGGTCCAGGACCACCACGTCGTAGTCGTTGACCGCGATGCGCTGGAGCGCGGCCTCCCCGTCGTACACCACGTCGACGGCCATCGCCTCGCGGCGCAGGCCGGTCGCGACGGCCTCGGCAAGCAGCTGCTCGTCCTCGACGACGAGAACCCGCACGGTCGTTGTCCCTTCTCCAGGCCGGCCCCGGAAGCGGACGCACGGCTCCGACGGTGCCTCCATCCTGCCTGGTCCTGCGGTAAAGCAGCGATAAGCTGCCCGTCGGGCAGGAGCCCCCGCCGTGCGGCGGTGACCGTTCGTGTCGGGACGGTTCCGCTTGGACTGTGACACGGGCAACTTTCTTCGGCCGGGAGGTTTCCCGGCCTCCGGGGCGGGGAGGACAGCTGCACACCCGCGATCTGGCCCTCGGCCGATCGCACCCACCCGCCGTGCGTTCATCCGCGCCGGCCCTGGGGCTGGGACGTCACCGGGAGCGGCCGAAGGCCGTCTCCGCGCTCGACCGGGGATCCATCGTCTGCCGGCCCGGGCGCATTCACCGGCTGGACCCTCCTCGGGGCGGAGAGCGCACGACCGTGCACGTCCGACACAGTAAGGGGGCCCGTATGGACGCCTTCAAGGCCGGAATCCTGCAGCGCATAGCCAACGCCGAGCAGGACCTGCACCGCGCGATCGAGGCCGGGGACGAGTTCCTCGCCGAGGTGGAGCAGTCCGAGCTGGACGACCTCCGTCGTCTCGCCGCCGAGCACGGTGTGGACACCGTGCTGGACCGCCACCGCACCGCCGCCTGACCCGACGCCGGTCCTCCGGCACCAGCGGCCCTGCGGGGGCCGTGCGAAAACCCAGGCCCTGGCATCCCCCGTGTGCCAGGGCTCTTCGCATGCCCGGCCGGGCTGCGGGTTCCCGAACCGTTCACGGGGAGTGCGCCCGGCCCCCGTCCGGAGTTACCGGACGGGGCCGAGGGCTGTCGGGCCGAGACGGCAGGGCCAGGGACCGCGGCGCCGGGGACTGCGGGGCCGGAGCCGTCCTCAGTCCGCCCAGGCGCGCAGCGCGGCCAGCCGCTCCTGCAGCGGCTGGTACACCCCCGGGGCGGCGGCCACGGTCAGCGCGCCGTCCGGGCCGTGCCCGGGTCGGCCGCCGACCAGGGCGCCCGCCTCGGTGGCGATCAGGCAGCCGGCCGCGCGGTCCCAGGGGGCGAGGCCGCGCTCGTAGTAGCCGTCCAGCCGCCCGGCGGCCACGTCGCAGAGGTCCACCGCGGCCGCCCCGCCCCGGCGGATGTCCCGCACCTCGGGCATCAGGGCGAGCAGCACCTCGGCCTGGCGCACCCGCACCGGCTGGACGTAGTTGAAGCCGGTGGCGATCAGCGCCTGGCCCCAGGGCGGAGCCGGGCGGGCGGAGAGCGGCCGGCCGTCCAGACGGGCGCCGCGGCCCAGCACGGCGTGGAACATCTCCCCGCGCGCCGGGGCGTACACCACCCCCACGACGGCCCGGCCGTCCACCTCGGCGGCCACGCTGACCGCCCAGGAGGGCAGCCCGTACAGGTAGTTGACCGTGCCGTCGAGCGGGTCGACCACCCAGCGCACCCCGCTGGTGCCGGGGCGCTCGGCGCCCTCCTCGCCGAGGTAGCCGTCCTCGGGGCGGCGGTCGGCGATCAGCTCCACCACGAGCTTCTCGGAGGCGAGGTCCATCTCGGTGACCACGTCGACCGGGCTGCTCTTGGTGCCGGCCACGCCGAGGTCGGCGGGACGGCCGTCGCGGAGCAGGGCACCGGCCTGCCGGGCCGCGTCCAGGGCGACGTCCAGCAGGTCGTCGAGGAGCCGGTCGTCGGGCAGGGCGGGGATGGTCACGGGATTCTCCTCCGGGAGGGGTCAGCGCTCTGCGGCGGCCGGGCGGGGGGCGCGCGGGTTGGGGCAGCAGGCCACCGCGCACACGTCGTGGCTGGGGCCGAGGGCGCCCAGGGCGCAGCGGGTCGCGCCCTCGCCGCGCTCGACGGCGGCCCGCTCCAGGACGAGTTCGCGCACCGCGGCGGTGAACCGCGGGTCGGCGCCGACGGTGGCCGCCCGGGAGACCGGCAGGCCCAGTTCGGCGGCCTTGGCGACGGCCTCGGTGTCGAGGTCGTACCTGACCTCCATGTGGTCCGAGACGAAGCCGATCGGGACCATCACCACGGCGGGCGCGCCGTCGGCGTGCTGGGCCTCCAGGTGGTCGCAGATGTCGGGTTCCAGCCACGGGATGTGCGGGGCGCCGCTGCGGCTCTGGAACACCAGCTGCCACGGCCGGTCGGCCACGCCGGTGCGCTCGGCGACGGCGGCGGCCACCAGCCGGGCCACGTCCAGGTGCTCGGCCACGTAGGCGCCGCCGGGCGTGCCGCGGGCCGGGTCGTCCGGGGCTCCGGAGGTCTCCGCCATCGCGTCCGGGATGGAGTGGGTGGTGAAGGCCAGCCGGGCGCCGCTCCGGACCGCGGCCGGGAGTTCGGCCAGCGCGGCCAGGGTGGCGTCGATCATCGGCCCGACGAAGCCGGGGTGGTTGTAGAAGTGCCGCAGCTTGTCGACGGTCGGCGCCGGGCGGCCCTCCTCGGCGAGGACGGCCAGCGCGTCGGCCAGGTTCTCCCGGTACTGGCGGCAGCCCGAGTAGCCGGCGTAGGCGCTGGTGGCCAGCACCGCGATCCGGCGGTGGCCGTCCGCGGCCAGCTCGCGCAGGGTGTCCACCAGGTACGGGGCCCAGTTCCGGTTGCCCCAGTACACCGGCAGGTCCAGTCCGTGCTCGGCGAAGTCCTTGCGCAGCGCGGCGAGCAGCTCGCGGTTCTGCTCGTTGATCGGGCTGACCCCGCCGAACAGGAAGTAGTGCTTGCCCACCTCCTTCAGCCGTTCCTTCGGGATGCCGCGGCCCCGGGTGACGTTCTCCAGGAACGGGACGACGTCCTCGGGGGCCTCGGGCCCGCCGAAGGACAGCAGCAGCAGGGCGTCGTACGGGGCGGCGCCGGAGGGTGCGGTTTTGCGCGCGTCGGACATGGCACCGATCCTGCCACTGAGGCGCCGGACCCGGACGCCGGGGCCGCGCGGGCGTCCGGAAAATAACGTTTGCCAACATACGTAAGCTGTGTTGACCAGCGTTGTTCCTTACTCCCTGCCCGGAGCTCCCGTGCTGTCCAGCTACCGCCGAATATTCGCCGCGCCCGGCACCGTGGCCTTCTCCTCGACCGGCTTCGTCTCCCGACTGCCGATCTCCATGACCGGCATCGGCATCGTGACGATGCTGTCCCAGCTACGCGGCTCGTACGGCGTGGCCGGACTGGTCTCCGCCACCCTCGCCGTCTCCGCCGCGATCCTCGGCCCCCAGGTCTCCCGGTTGGTCGACCGGCACGGCCAGGCGAAGATCATCGTCCCGGCGATGGCCCTCACCATCGGCGCCGTCGTCGGCCTGCTGCTCTGCGCCCGGCTGAACGCCCCGGACTGGACGCTGTTCGTCTTCGCCGCCGGCATGGGCGTCATGCCGAGCACCGGCGCGATGGTCCGCGCCCGCTGGGCGCACCTCTACCGCGAGGACGCCGACGAGCTGCACACCGCCTACTCCTTCGAGGCCGTGGTCGACGAGGTCTGCTTCATCGTCGGCCCGATCCTCTCCATCGGCCTGGCCACCTCGGTCTTCCCCGAGGCCGGTGTGCTGCTCGCCGGGATCTTCCTCGCCCTCGGCGTGCTGCTTTTCGCCGGCCAGCGCTCCACCGAGCCGCCGGTGCACGAGGCCGCCCGGCAGCAGGGCCGCTCGGTGATCACCAACCGCGGCCTCCAGGTGCTGATCCTCACCTTCGTCGCGACCGGCGCGATCTTCGGCTCGGTCGAGGTGGTCACCGTCGCCTTCGCCGAGGCCCAGGGGCACAAGCCGGTCTCCAGCGTGATCCTCGCCTTGTGGGCGCTCGGCTCCTGCCTGGCCGGGGTGGTCTTCGGCGCGCTCAAGCCCGCCGGCCCGATGGCCAAGCGGTTCTTCCTCGGCGTGCTGTTCATGGCGCTCAGCATGGTGCCGCTGGTCCTGGTCGCGCACGCGGTCAGCGGCATCGGCGGACTGGTCGCGGTCGGCGCCGCCCTGCTGGTCGCCGGCATCGCCATCTCCCCCACCCTGATCACCGCGATGGCCCTGGTCGAACGGCTCGTCCCGGCCGCCCAGCTCACCGAGGGCATGACCTGGACCACCACCGGCCTCGCCCTCGGCGTCGCGACCGGCTCCTCCGCCGCAGGCTGGGTGATCGACGCCTCCGGAGCCGCCGCGGGCTACTGGGTGCCGCTCACCGCCGGAGTCCTCGGCGTGTTCGCCGCCCTCGCCGGACTGGGCCGGCTGCGCACCGGGCTCACCGCCGCGCAACCCGTCGAAATGCCCTCCGGAACGGTCGATCGACCCGTAGACGTCGAACAGTGAACTGACTAATCTCGCCCTACCCGTGGCCCTACCCACGGGTAGGGCCCGCCTCCGGACGCCGCGGACGGGCCCTGTCGGCGGCCCCGCCGCCCCGGACGCGCCGACCCGTTCGGCCAGGCAGCAGGAGGCAGCGCAATGCCCCAGGCCAGCACCGCGACCCCCACCCGGTGGACCAACTGGGCCGGGAACCAGAGCGCCCACCCGGCCCGGACCGCCACCCCCGGCACCGTGGAGGAACTGGCCAGGGAGATCCGGCGCGCCGCCGACCAGGGCCGCACCGTCAAGGCCGTCGGCTCCGGCCACTCCTTCACCGCGATCGCCTCGGCCGGCGACGGCCTGCTGCTGCGGCCCCACGCGCTCACCGCGGTCCGCGCGATCGACCGCGAGGCGGGCACCGTCACCGTCGAGTCCGGACTCCCGCTCAGCCGCCTCAACCGGGTCCTCGCCGCCGAGGGCCTCGCCCTCACCAACATGGGCGACATCGAGGTCCAGACCGTCGCCGGCGCCACCAGCACCGGCACCCACGGCACCGGCCGCGACTCCGGCTCGCTCGCCGCCCAGATCCGCGCCCTGGAGATCGTGCTCGCCGACGGCACCGTCCGGCACTGCTCCCCCACCGAGAACCCCCGGCTCTTCCAGGGCGCCCGGCTCGGCCTCGGCGCCCTCGGCGTGATCACCGCGCTCACCTTCGGCGTCGAACCGGCCTTCCTGCTCACCGCGCACGAGCAGCCGATGGCCTTCGACGAGGTGCTGGAACGCCTCGACGACCTCACCGCCGTCAACGAGCACTTCGAGTTCTACTGGTTCCCGCACACCGACCGCTGCTCCACCAAGCGCAACAACCGCAGCCAGGGACCGGCCGCCCCGCTGCCCCGCTTCAAGGAGTGGCTGGAGGACGACTTCCTCTCCAACACGGTCTGGGAGGGCGCCTGCCGGGTCGGCCGCCGCTTCCCCGGCTCCATCCCGTCGATCGCTTCGCTCGCCAGCCGCGCCTGGTCCGACCGCAGCTACACCGACACCGCGTACAAGGTGTTCACCAGCCCGCGCAAGGTGCGCTTCGTGGAGATGGAGTACGCCGTGCCGCGGGCGGCCGTCACCGGGGTGCTGCGCGAACTGAAGGCCCTGGTCGAACGCTCCGACTGGAAGGTCGGCTTCCCGGTGGAGGTGCGCTTCGCCCCCGCCGACGACCTCTGGCTCTCCACCGCCTCCGGCCGGGACACCGCCTACATCGCCGTCCACCTCTACCGGGGCACCCGCGACCAGGGCTACTTCACGGGCGTGGAACAGCTGATGACCGCCCATCAGGGCCGCCCGCACTGGGGCAAGCTGCACACCCGCGACGCCGACTACCTGGCCGGCGTCTACCCGCACTTCGGCGACTTCACGGCGCTGCGCGACGAGGTCGACCCGCAGCGCCTGTTCGGCAACGACTACCTGCGGCGCGTGCTGGGCGCCTAGGCACCGGCCCGGTCCGGCGGGTCTCGCCTGGCCCGCCGGACCGGCCGACCTAGGAGGCGGGCGTCTGGGCCGGCGGCGGGGCCACCGTCGCGTTCGCCGGGGCGTTGCTCGTCGCCGGCGGCCTCGGCGTGGTGTCGCCGGTGGGCTTGCCGCCGCCGGCACCGCCGCCCGCCGACGGGGAGGCGCCGGCCGACGGGCTCGCGTCCGGACCGGCCGAGGGCGAGGCGTCGCCGCCCTGGCCGCCGGTGCCGGCGCTCGGGGTCGCGCTCGGCTCCCGGCCCGGCCGGGTGGTCGCCGGGGCCGAGGCGCCGCCGGACGGCGTGGCGTCCGGGCCGCGCCCGCCGCCCCCGCCGGACGGCCGGTCCCCCGGAGCGTCCTTCGGTGTCGAGGGCCCGGGCGTGGAGGACTTGGGCGTCGAACTGCCGCCGAAGGACGTCCCGCTGCCGCTCTCGCCCTTCACCGTCGCCGACACCGGCTGCCCGGTGACCAGCTCGAACGCCACGATCGGCGTCATCGCCAGCACGAACACCAGCCCGGACACCGCCGCCGAGCTCTTCCAGCCCCACCGCCGACGCGCCCGCACCACCTGCGGCTCGTTCCACTCCGAGGTGATCACCGGCGCCGCGGCCTCCGGCTCCGGCCCGGCCGGCACCTGGCGCAGGGAGTTCACGGTCTGGTTCGGCCCGCGGTCCACCGCCCCGCGCAACTGCTCGCCGGTCCGCCGGAACAGGTGCTGGAACACCGCGCCGCCGGTGGTGGCCCCGATGCTGACCACCGCCGCGCCCATGATCGTGCCGTACACGCCGAGTTCGGAGGCGAGCAGGGCGCCCACCACCGTGGCCAGAGCGCTCGCCGCGACCTGAGCCACACTCAGATCGATCCGCTTGCGCTCCTCCTTGCCGCCTTCCTCGGCGGGGCCCCGCTCCGACATCAGCATCCCTCGGTCCGTACGACTGTCACTCGAACAAGCCTCTCCATCTTGCCCAAAGAAGGACACAAGGGACGAAAATGCGGTTCTTCGCGCCCGGATTGTGTGAAGATGATCACCGTTCATCCGGCGATGGTCCGCCGTTGGGGGTGCGCGCTCTTGAGATTCCCGTGAATCGCGGGAGACTTGAGCGGCGAGCCGCCCCTTCGGATGCCACGAATGGAGTACTGTTCGTAAAGCCCGAGCCCTGGGTCGACTTGTCGACTGTGCCTTCACCGGCAGCTTGACGAAGAGCCACGGATCGGGCACGCACGGCGACGCCGGTCCCGGATCGTCGCGAACACTCCGCGTGCGAGGACGGCCGGGACACCCAGGCGCGACGTCGACGGATGACGTGGCAAAAAGGCAACCGTGCCACAGCGGTGTGGCCGGGCGTAAGCCCGACACGCCGGGGAACTCAGCAAGGTTGTGGCCAGTCGCGAGTGGGCAGGCCACACTCAGTACGGGAGCAGCGACGCAGGTGACGTCGGCAGGCACCACCCGGGAGGTAACCGTGCCCGAACTGCGGGTTGTGGCCGTCAGCAACGACGGCACACGGCTGGTGCTCAAGGCTGCCGACAGCACGGAGTACACCCTCCCCATCGACGAGCGGCTGCGCGCCGCCATCCGTGGCGACCGGCCGCGCCTCGGCCAGATCGAGATCGAGGTCGAGAGCCACCTCCGCCCCCGGGACATCCAGGCCCGGATACGAGCCGGTGCCTCCGCCGAGGAGGTCGCCCAGGCCGCCGGGATCTCCGTCGACCGCGTCCGCCGCTTCGAGGGACCGGTCCTCGCCGAACGCGCCTTCATGGCCGAGCGCGCCCGCAAGACCGCCATCCGCCGCAACGGCGAGTCCCCCGGGCCGCAGCTCGGCGAGGCCGTCGCCGAGCGGCTCGCGCTGCGCGGCGCCGAGAAGGACACCGAGCGCTGGGACTCCTGGCGGCGCGACGACGGCACCTGGGAGGTCATCCTCTCCTACCGTGCCGACGGCGAGGGCCGCAGTGCGTCCTGGACGTACGACCCGCCCCGGCGCCTGGTCCAGCCCAACGACGACGAGGCCCGTGCGCTGATCGGCGAGTCGGTCGAGCGCGAGGAGGACTCGGTCTTCCCGTTCATCCCGCGGATCGCCCGGCTCCCCCAGGACCGGCCGCCCCGCCCGATGATCGACCGGCCCTCCGCCGACCGAATCATGTCGGCCCGCGAGGCCACCGCCGAGGCCCGGGACTCGCTGACCAGCCTGCTCGACGTCGTCCCGGCCTTCCGCGGCGACCTCGCCGTCGGCGGGCCCGCCCCGGTCGAACCGGTGCCCGCCGAGGTCGCCGAGGAGAGCGAGGAGCCGGCCGCCGCCGCCCCGGCGGTCGGCGCGGGCTCGGCCTACGCCGACATCCTGATGCCGCGCGCCGTCGCCCCGCACCGCGAGCGCCTGGTCGGCACCACCGACCGGCAGGCCGAGGCGGACGGCGTCCGGCCCGGCCGCCGGGCCACCGTGCCCAGCTGGGACGAGATCGTCTTCGGCAGCCGGCGCAAGAAGCAGGAATAACCCCCGGACGTGGCTCGCTCGGCAACGGCGACTCCATGACCCCGCACGTGGACGCGCACGGCGGCA
>NZ_JBFBGS010000094.1:0-15322 GCF_040684795.1 Kitasatospora sp. NPDC089797
CGGAACGGCCGGTGCGGAGGCGAGCACCGTGGGCGTCGGACCGGCCGACGCGGGTGCGAGCACCGTCGGCGCCGCGTTCAGCCCGCCCCCGGCGGCGGCCGTGCCCCCGGCGCCCGCAGCACCCCCGGCGGGCACCGGCGGCAGCTCCGCGTGCCGGGTGAGCTGGCTGGTCAGCGGCTGCGGCAGCCAGTCCTCGCCGAATCGGAGGTGGCCGCCGACCGCCGGGTGGCTGCGGGCGGCGGCGATCACCTCGGCCGGCGTCGGCCGGTCCTCGGGGCGTTTGGCCAGGCAGCGTCGGAGCAGCCCGCGCAGGCCGTCCGGCACCCGGTCGAGGTCGGGCTCCTCGTGGACGGTCCGGTAGAGCGTGGCCGGGTGCGGGCCGTCGCCGAAGGGCGGGGCGCCGCCGGCGACGTGGACGGCGAGGGCGCCGAGCGCGTACACGTCGGTGGCCGGGGTGGCGCTCCGTCCCAGGGCCTGCTCGGGGGCCATGTAGGCGGGGGAGCCGATCTGGAGCCCGGTGCCGGTCAGGGCGACGGCGTCGGCGGCGCGGGCGATGCCGAAGTCGATCACCCGGGGGCCGTCGGCGGCGATCAGCACGTTGCCGGGCTTGAGGTCGCGGTGCACCACCCCGCTGGCGTGGATCGCCTGGAGCGCCTCGGCGATCCCGGCCACCAGCAGCAGCACGGTGCGTTCCGGCAGCGGGCCGAACCGCTGCACCACCTGCTGGAGCGAGGGCCCCGGCACGTAGGTGGTGGCCAGCCACGGGGTGGCGGCGTCCGGCCCGGCGTCGACCAGCTGGGCGGTGAACAGCCCGTGGATGAGCCGGGCGCTGGCCACCTCCTGGGCGAACCGGGCCCGGAAGTCCGGGTCCCCGGCCAGCTCGGGCCGCACCACCTTGAGCGCCACCGGCCGGCCGCCCGGGGTGTACGCGAGGTAGACCCGGCCCATGCCGCCGGCGCCGAGCCGGGCGTGCAGCAGGTGGCCGCCGACCTCGCGGGGGTCGTCCGGGGCCAGCTCCTGGAAGACCGGCTGGAGGGCGAAGGGGGATCGGTCAGCGGACATGCGGGCTGCCTCTCTCGGCGGACAGGGACGGGTGCGGAGCCGTGCCGCCCGGGAGTGGGCAGGCACGGCCCGCTGGCGCCGCAGAGTTTAGAGGTTTCGTCAGGATCCGCCGAATCCGACCCCGCCGACCACGCCCGGGCTGCCCGTCCGGCCGTGGTCCAGCTCGGTCTCGATCGCGCCGCGGAGCAGCCGGCGGGCCTGGTCGACCGGGAGCGATCCGCTCAGCCAGCGCACGCTGAGGCCCTCGACCAGGGCGGTCAGCCGTTCGGCGGCGGCCGCGTGCGCCGGCGCGGTGCCGGCCGGGTCGGCGTGGGCCAGCAGCTCGGCGACGTCGTGCACCCAGGTGTGGGTGCTCCGGGCCAGGTCCTGGCGCAGGTCCGGCTCGAAGACGGCGGTCGCCCGCAGCTCGCCCCAGGCGGTGCTGTTCTCCCGTACCTCGGTGGTGTCCTGGAGCTCCAGCAGCAGGACCTGTTCGAGGTCGGCGCGCGGGTCCCGGACCCGGCCGTCGGGGGGCTGGTCGTCGGCGGTGTAGTGGTCGGCGCGGTCGCTGATGTACTCCAGCGTCTGTCGCAGGACCCCCGCCCGGTCGTGGAAGTGGTAGTAGATCAGTGCAGTGGACACCCCGGCCTCGGCGGCCAGCTCGCCCATCCGCAGGCCGCGTACGCCGCGCCGGGCGATGACGCGGGTGGCGGCCTGGAGTATCCCTGTCCGGCGGTCTGACATGGACGCTGACTCTACCGCCTCCGGATGCGGCCTTGACGAAATCCTGATCACTTTGTCAGTTCGTTGGGCATTATCCCGCTCACAGGGTTGACTGGATTTTCAGTGAGGTACAGGATGCGGGGCAACCCCCACACCTCCCACCTCTTGCAGGGAGCGTTCATGACCACCCCCACGCCCTCCGGGGCCACCCCCACCCCCTCCCGCCGAAGACTTCTCCGGTTCGGCGCGGCGGTCCTGCCCGCGCTGGCCCTCGGCGCGGCCCTGCCGACCGCCGCCCGTGCCGCGACCGCCGCCGGCGCCGCCACCGCAGCCCCCACGCTGCGGATGCCGGCCGAGACCGACCGGCACGACCGCACCTTCATGGCCTGGCCCGCCCTGTCCTCGATCTGGGGCAACCAGCTCACGGCCGTCCGCGACGACATCGCCCGGGTCGCCGCCGCGATCTCCTGCTACGAACCCGTCGTGGTGGTGGCCCGCCCCGGCCAGGCCGCGGACGCCCGCTACTGGCTCGGCCCCGGCGGCGGCTACGGCATCACCGTGCTGGAGATCGCCAACGACGACCTGTGGATCCGCGACTTCGGCCCGACCTTCCTCACCGCCCCGGGTGCGATCGCCGGTCTGGACACCAACTTCAACGGCTGGGGCAAGAGCGGCACCCCCTACTACCAGCCCTACGCCGAGGACGCCGCCGTCACGGACGCCCTCCTCTACGAGTACGGCGTCGACCGCGTCCGCGCGCCGTTCACCGGCGAGGGCGGCGCCCTGGAGACGGACGGCCAGGGCACCCTGCTGGCCACCGCCAGCTCGCTGGTCAACCCCAACCGCAACCCCGGGATGAGCCGGGACCAGGTCGAGCAGGCCCTGAAGTCCTCCCTCGGCCTGAGCAAGGTCATCTGGCTCCCCGGCCTGGCCGGCCAGGACATCACCGACGACCACATCGACTGCCTGGCCCGCTTCACCGCCCCCGGCAAGGTCATCCTGGACCAGCCCGGCCCGGGCACCGACCGGATCTGGGTCGACGTCTACCGGCAGACCCGGCGGATCCTGGCGAACGCCGTCGACGCCCTGGGCCGCCCCCTGACCGTCACCGAACTCCCCGGTCCGGACCGGCAGTCGATCCGCGGCAAGGGCAAGGACTTCCTGTCCAGCTACACCAACTACTACACCGCCAACGGCGCCGTGTTCGTCCCGCAGTTCGGCGACACCGCGGCCGACGGGACGGCGTACGCGATCCTCCAGGCCGCCTTCCCGGACCGCGACGTCGTCCAGCTGGACATCGACGCCATCGCGGGCGGGGGCGGCGGCATCCACTGCGCCACCCAGTCCCAGCCCACCGTCCCGCCGCTGCCCTGAGCCACCACCCGAGACTCCCGGCGGCCCGCCGGCCAACCCCACGGAGGCGGGCCGCCGGGCCCACGGCTCCACCCGTACCACCGAACCCGAAGAGGTATCCCGTGAGCGTCACGTACCGCATGCCCGCCGAGTGGACCGAGCACGAGGGCTGCCTGATGGCCTGGCCCGTCCGCGAGGACCTGTGGGGCGACACCCTCGCCGAGGTGAAGCGCGAGTACGCCGAGGTGGCCCGCACCATCGCCCGGTTCGAGCCCGTGACGATGACCGCCCCGCCCGGCCACGGCGAGGAGGCCCGCGCCCTGTGCGGCGAGGGCGTCACCGTCGTCGAACTGCCCATGGACGACTCCTGGTTCCGCGACTCCGCGCCGATCTTCGTGCTCGACGGCGAGGGCCGCCGGGCCGGCGTGGACTTCCGCTTCAACGCCTGGGGCCGCAAGCACCACCCCTGGGACGCGGACGACCGGATCAGCGCCCTGCTGCTGGAGCACCTCGGCGTCCCGGCGCTGCGCTCCGAGATGATCCTCGAGGGCGGCGCCGTCACCGTCGACGGCGAGGGCACCCTGATCACCACCGAGCAGTGCCTGCTGCACCCCAACCGCAACCCCGGCATGAGCCGCGAGGAGATCGAGGCCGAGCTCAAGCGGCGGCTCGGCGTCACCAAGGTGATCTGGCTGCCCTACGGCGGCCTGCTGGACACCGAGACCGACGGCCACGTGGACGGCGTCTGCGCCTTCGCCGCCCCCGGCAAGGTCGTCGTCCAGCTCCCGGCCGACCCCGAGCACCCGGACTACGCCCGGATGCGGGCCAACCGCGCCGTGCTGGAGCACTCCACCGACGCCCAGGGCCGCCCCTTCGAGATCGTCGACGTCCCGCAGGCCGCGTTCGTCGAGGTCGACGGCCGCGAGGTCGAGGTCGGCTACCTCAACTACTACCTGGCCAACGGCGCGGTCGTCGTCCCGGTGGCCGACCACCCCGCGGACGAGGGCGCCCTCGCCGTCCTGGCCGCGGCCCACCCGGACCGCAAGGTCGTGGGCGTCCGCTCCCGGGTGATCGCCTGGGGCGGCGGCGGCATCCACTGCATCACCCAGCAGTTCCCGGCCGCCCGCGGCTGACGCACCCCTCGCGCGGCCGGCCGGAAGCGGGCCCGTACGCTCACCAGGCCCGAAAGCGGCCGGGAGCGTGCCCCCGCCGGCCCGTGAGGCCCGCACGTCCTCTCCCCGCACCGACCGAAAGCCCACCCTCATGACCCTCACCCCCGCGGGGCGAGCCGCTTCCCCAGGCCGGCTCGCCCTCGCCACCACCGCCCTGCTCTGCGCCACGGCCCTGGTCGCCGCCTGCTCCGGACCGCCGCACGGCGCCGACCAGGCCGGGGTCCAGCTCTCCGCGACCACCCCACCGGCCAAGGGGGAGCTCGACTCCTTCACCTGGGCCACCTACGCCGAGCCGCCGACCCTGGACTACATCCAGGCCTTCGACTACCCGCAGAACACCATCCTCTCCAACGTGTGCGAGAGCCTGATGCGCTGGACCCCCCAGCTCACCCTGGCCCCCGGCCTGGCGGAGAAGGCCGCCAACCCCGACCCGACCACCTGGGTCTACGACCTGCGCGCCGGCGTGCACTTCCACGACGGCACCGAGATGACCGCCGACGACGTCGTGTACAGCCTCGGCCGGCAGACCAACCCGGACAACGCGGCGGCCTGGGCCCAGGTCTTCCAGAACGTCGACTCCATCACCAAGACCGGTCCGCTCCAGGTCACCGTCAAGCTCAAGCAGCCCGACTCCCAGTTCCCGCAGTACATGGCCACCGCGGCCGGCGTCGTCGCCGCCAAGGCCGGGGTGGAGGCCGCGGGCAAGGACTACGGCACCACCGGCGGCCTCGACTGCACCGGCCCGTTCAAGCTCGGCACCTGGGCCAAGGGCCAGTCGCTGGAGCTCCAGCGCTTCGACGACTACTGGGGCACCAAGGCCAAGTCCAAGAAGGTCGTGTTCAGCTTCCTCACCGACTCCTCGGCCCGCACCAACGCGATGCTCACCGGCGACGTCGACGGCGGCTACCTGATCCCGACCGAGAGCTACGACCGGCTGCGGAAGAGCGGCCCGGGCACGCTCTACTTCGGCGAGGGCCTGAGCACCGTCAACGTCAACGTCACCGACATGAAGGGCGCGCTGGGCGACGTCCGGGTCCGCCAGGCGCTGTCGCTGGCCCTGGACCGCTCCGGCTTCATCAAGACCGGTCTGGCCGGTGCCGGCACCGCCACCGGCTCCCTGACCACCCGGGCCGCCTGGGCCGGCGCCCCCGACGACGTCCGCAGGAACGCCTTCGACGGCCTCACCCCCACCGCCCAGGACATCGACAAGGCCAAGGCCCTGGTCAAGGAGGCCGGCGCGAGCGGCAAGACGCTCGTGATGGCCACCAGCACCATCGGCCAGGACGTCTCGCTGCTCGCCACCGCCGTCCAGGCCGCCGGGACGAAGATCGGGCTGGACATCCAGCTCAAGACGATCGCCCCGAACGCCTTCACCGCGCTGTTCACCGACGCCAAGGCGCGCGAGGGCATCGACATGTTCCCGGAGACGTACTACGACTCCATCACCGACCCGCTCGACCTGCTCGTCAACTTCCGCACCGGTGCCTACCAGAATTTCGCGGGCTACAGCGACAAGGCCTACGACGCCCTGGTCGACCGGGCCACCGCCGAGTACGACCCGGCCAAGCGCGGCGCGATCGAGGCCGAGCTCCAGCGGACCGCCTCCCAGCAACTGCTGTGGATCCCGGTCGCGGAATGGCCCACCGCCGTCTTCCTGAACAAGCGGATCACCGGCGCCCCGACCACCATCTCGTACATGTACTACCCGTGGGCCGCCGATGTGGGGGCCGCACGGTGAGCTTCCTCCGATTCGCCGCCCGGCGGCTGGTCGAGATGGCGGTGACCCTGCTCGGTGCCTCCTTCGTGGTCTTCGGCGCGATGTACCTGGCGCCGGGCAACCCCGCGAGCTTCCTGCTGTCGGGCCGGTCGGCCTCGCCGGCCGCCCTGGAGGCGATCAACCAGCAGTACCACCTCGACGACCCGTTCCTGGTCCGGTACCTCCGCTGGCTCGGCCAGGTGCTCCAGGGCGACTTCGGGCGCTCCATCACCTACCGCACCGACGTCTCCACGCTGCTCGCCGACCGGCTGCCCGCCACCCTGCTGCTGGTCGGGATGGCCCTGGTGGTCGTGGTCGTCGTCGGACTGGCGCTCGGCCGGTTCGGCGCGGTGCGCGGCGGCGCCACCGACTCCACCATCCTGGTCACCACCACGATCGCCCTCGGCACGCCGTCCTTCGTCGCCGCCGTGCTGCTCCAGGGCCTGTTCGCGGTCAAGCTCGGCTGGTTCCCGGTCGGCGGCGCCGGCCAGGGCCTCGGCGACATGCTCTGGCACCTCACCCTCCCGGCGATTGCCCTCGCCCTGTACCTGATCGGCATGCTCGCCCGGGTCACCCGCTCGGCCATGCTGGAGGCCCTGGAGGGCGAGCACGTCACCGTCGCGCGCAGCCGGGGCGTCCCGGAGCGCGAGGTGATCCGCCGCCACGTGTTCCGCAACTCGCTGGGCACCGTGCTGACCACCGGCGGCCTGATCGTCTCCACCCTGCTGGTCTGCACCATCCTGGTGGAGTCCGCGTTCAGCATCGGCGGCATCGGCCAGCTCCTCGAACTGTCCACCACCACCAAGGACTTCCCGACCGTCCAGGCCATCTCCCTGATCATCGTGGCCCTGTTCATGACGGTGAACCTGGTCGTCGACCTGCTCCACCCGCTGGTCGACCCCCGGATCACCCTCGGCTCCAGGAGGTCCGACGCATGAGTGTCGCCCTCACCCGCCGCCCCGGGCTCGCCCGGCTCAAGTCCGCCGGCGGACCGCTCCACCTGATCTGCCTCGGCTTCGCCGCCCTGGTGGTGCTCGCCGCGCTGCTCGCGCCCTGGATCGCCCCGTACGACCCCAACGGCGTCGACCTCGGCAACGCCATGGCCGGGCCCTCGCCCGAGCACCTGCTCGGCGTCGACGCCGCCGGCCGCGACACCCTCTCCCGGCTGCTGACCGGCGCCCGCACCTCGCTGCTCGGCCCGCTCGGCGTGGTCGTCTTCTCCACCGTCGCCGGCATCGCCGTCGGCCTCGCGGCCGGCTGGCGCGGCGGCTGGCTCGACTCCGTCCTGTCCCGCAGCACCGAACTGGTCTTCGCCTTCCCCGGCATGCTGCTCGCCATCCTGATCGTCTCGGTGTACGGCGAGGGCCTGCTCGCCCCCGTCGTCGCCCTCGCGATCGCCTACCTGCCGTACGTCTCCCGCCTCACCCGCTCCCTGGTGCTGGCCGAACGGACCCGGCCGTACGTCTCCGCGTACCAGGTCCAGGGCCACTCCGCGGTGCAGATCTGCCTGCGGCACGTCCTGCCCAACATCGCGCCGATCGTGCTCGCCCAGTCCGCCGTCAACTTCGGCTACGCCCTGATGGACCTGGCCGGCCTCTCCTTCCTCGGGCTCGGCGTCCCCGCCCTCACCCCGGACTGGGGCCGGATGGTCTTCGACGGGCAGACCGCGATCCAGCACGGCTACCCGCTCTCCGCGGTCCTGCCCTGCGCCCTCATCGTGCTCACCGTGGTCGCCTTCAACGTCGTCGGCGAACGCTGGGCCGACCAGGTCGCCCGGAGGACCGCATGAACGGAGGACCGCGTGGAGCGCGGAACCGCATGACTCGGAGGACCGCATGAACGCCCTCGACATCCAGGGCCTCCGGCTCCGCCTGCCCGGCACCGCCCGGCCCGTCCTCGACGGCGTCGACCTGACCGTCGGCCCCGGCGAGACCGTCGCCCTGGTCGGCGAGTCCGGCTCCGGCAAGACCCTCACCTCGCGCGCCGCCCTGGGCCTGCTGCCGCCGGGCGCCGTCACCGGGGGCGAGGTGCTCGTCGACGGCGAGGACGTCCTGACCATGGACCCCGCCCGGCTGCGCGCCCTGCGCACCGGCCGGGCCGCGATGATCTTCCAGGACCCGCGGGCCGCCATCAACCCGCTGCGCCGGATCGGCGACTTCCTCACCGAGAGCGTCCGCCTCAACGGCACCCTGAGCGCCGCGGACGCCGACCGGCGCGCCGTGGAACTCCTCGACGCCGTCGGCCTCGGCCCCGAACTGCTGCGCCGCTACCCCGGACAGCTCTCCGGCGGCATGCTGCAGCGGGTGATGATCGCCGCCGCCCTGATGGGCGACCCGGTCCTGCTGCTGGCCGACGAACCCACCACCGCGCTGGACGTCACCAGCCAGGCCGAGGTGGTCGCCCTGCTCGGCCGGCTGCGCGAACGCTTCGGCACCGGCCTGCTGTTCGTCACCCACGACCTCGGCCTCGCCGCCGCCATCAGCGACCGGGTCTACGTGATGTACGCCGGGCGGATCGCCGAACACGGCCCCGCCACGGCGCTGTTCGAACGCCCCCGGCACCCGTACACCGCCGCGCTGCTCGCGGCCACCCCCGCACTGGATGCCCCGGCCGGCCGGCTCGCCGCCATCGACGGCCAACCGCCGGACCTGCGGCAGGAGTTGACGGGCTGCGCGTTCGCCGCGCGGTGCCGCCACGCCACCGAGGTCTGCCGCGAGCAGGTGCCCGCCCCGCAGGGCGAGCACCCGGCCGCCTGCCACCACCCGCTCGAAGGGAGCCGCACCGATGGCTGAGCCCGTCCTGCGGGTCGGCGGACTGCACCGCACGTACGGCAGCGTGCGGGCCGTGGACGACGTCTCCTTCACCCTCGAACCCGGCGGCTCGCTCGGCATCGTCGGCGAGTCCGGCTCCGGCAAGACCACCACCGCCCGCATCGTGGTCGGCCTCGAACAGGCCGACGCGGGCGAGGTCCTGGTCCACGGCCGCTCCCGCACCGGCCGGGCCCGCGGCAGGGCCGAACGGCTCGCCCGGGCCCGCGAGGTCCAGATGGTCTTCCAGGACCCGTACCTCTCCCTGGACCCGCGCACCAGTGTCGAGGCGGTGCTCCGCGAGACCCTGCGGCTGCACTTCCCCGGCACCGACCACCCGGCCCGGATCCGGGAACTCCTCGACCAGGTCGGCCTGGGCACCCGCGCCGCCGAGGCCCTGCCCCGGCAGCTCTCCGGCGGCCAGCGCCAACGCGTCGCCATCGCCCGGGCGCTGGCCGTCCGCCCGGCCGTCCTGGTCCTGGACGAGGCGGTCGCCGCCCTGGACGTCTCGGTCCAGGCGCAGGTGCTCAACCTGCTCGCCGACATCCGCGAACAGACCGGCATCGGCTACCTGTTCATCACCCACGACCTCGGCGTCGTCCGCTGCGTCACCGACGAGGTCGTCGTGATGCGGCACGGACGGATCGTCGAATCCGGCCCCACCGCCACCGTCCTGGACTCCCCGCAGCACCCCTACACCCGGCTGCTGCTGGAGTCCGTCCCCCGGCCCGGCTGGGATCCCGACCGGATCGCCGCCGCGCGCCGCGCACTGTAAGACGGCCCGGGCGCCCGGCAGGTGGTGGGACCTGCCGGACGCCCGGGCCCACGAGCACCACCGGCGGAGCACACCGGTCCGGCGGCGACCCCGCCCGGCCCGGCGCACCCCGCCGCGGAAAGGACGACCGTGCAGGTCACCACCGACGAATCCGCCGCGACCGGACCGGCCGTGCACCCGGCCCCCCGACGCCGCCGCCACCGGCGCTTCATCGCCCTCCTGGCGGTGGTCGTCACCCTCTGCTCGGCGGGGATCGGGCTGTACCTCAACGAGCGCAACACCCGCGAACAGACCAGGGAACTGGCGATCCCGACCGCCCCCGACTGGATCGAACTGGACGTCACCGCCCAGGACGTCGACCCGACCGGCCAGCAACTGACCCTCTACGTCACACCCGTCCCGCACGGCGGGCTCGCCGCCGGACCGGACTCCGCCGCCTTCGCCCGACCCGTCGAGATCACCCTGACCGGCCTCCCCAAGGCCACCGTCAAGGTCGCCGAGGGGGAGAGCGCGGCCACCCAGGCCGTCCAGATCGGGATGTACGAGGGCACCAAGACCGACTACCCCTTCGACCGCTACCGCACCGAGGCCGGCTTCGGCGCCACCAGCGGCGGCCGGGCCGTCCCGGTCGGCCTGGCCTTCACCGACACCGACCCGTTCTTCGTGGTGCGCCCCGAGGCCAGGGCCTCGGCCACCGGCAGCGTCATCCTGGACGCCCGGATCACCCGCTCCCGCAGCACCTTCATCCTCTCCTGGTTCATGATCGCCGCGATGTGGGCCATCGCGCTGGCCGTGCTCGGCGCCGCCGAGGTGCTCTACCGCAAGCGCGAGGGGCTCGTCTGGCCCTCGCTGGGCTGGATGGCGGCCAGCCTCTTCGCCCTGATCGGGATGCGCAACGCCGCCCCCGGCTCACCGCCGATCGGCTCGCTGATGGACTACGTGGCCTTCTTCTGGGCCGAGGGCATCATCGCCGCGAGCCTGGCCTGCACCGCCTGGTCCGGCATCCGCACCGAACACCGGCTGCGCCGCGAGAAGGACGAGGCCGCCGAGGCCTGACCCCCCGGGACCCGGCGCGGCCCGGCACGACGGAGGACGGCGACGCGTCCGCCGCGCCGTCCCGGACACCCGGCGCGGATTCGCCCGGACGGCGGAGCCGCGCCGCGCCGGATCCTGACCGCACTGTCAGTAGCCTGCGGAGCCGAACCCGACACCTACCGGAACGAGGCCCCATGGCTCCCTCCCGGCCGTCCCGTCGCGCGCTCCTGCAGTCCGGTGCCGCGCTCGCCGCCCTGGCCCTGGCCGGCGGCTGCTCCTCCGACTCCTCCGACGGCGGAGCGGAGGGGCAGCCGAGCCCGAGCGGCACCGCTCCGGCCACGAGCCCGGCCGCCGGAGGGCGGGCGATGCCCGCCGAGTCGGGCCCGCACACCCGCACCTTCATGGCCTGGCCGGCCCTGGAGGAGGTGTGGGGCGACCAACTGCCGGGCGTCCGGCAGGACATCGCGGCCCTGGCCCGAGCCGTCGCCGGCTTCGAGCCGGTCGTCCTGCTGGCCCGCCCCGACCAGGCCGACCAGGCCCGCCAGGCCTGCGGCTCCTCGGTCGAGGTGCTGGAGCTGATGGTCGACGACCTGTGGGCGCGGGACACCGGCCCGACCTTCGTCACCGGCGCCCAGGGCCTGGCCGGGGTGGACTTCAACTTCAACGGCTGGGGCGGCAAGCAGACCCACGCCAACGACAGCCAGGTCGCCCGCAACCTGCTCGCCCACTACGGCATCACCCGCGTCCAGGCGCCGATCACCGGTGAGGGCGGCGCGATCGAGGTGGACGGCGAGGGCACCCTGATGGCCACCGAGAGCTCCTGGGTCAACGACAACCGCAATCCCGGCAAGAGCCGCGACCAGATCGAGGCGAGCCTCAAGGAACTGCTCGGCGTCGAGAAGGTGCTCTGGTTCAAGGGCGTCGCCGGACAGGACATCACCGACTGCCACGTCGACGCCCTCGCCCGCTTCGCCGAACCCGGCACGGTGGTGCTGCACCGCCCGGCCGCCGACACCCCGCCCGACGTCTGGACCACCGCCTCCGCCCAGGCCCTCCAGGTGCTCCGGTCGGCGACCGACGCCAAGGGGCGCACGCTCAAGATCGTCGACCTCCCCGAACCCGACTTCGACCTGATCCCGGGCGCGGGCAAGAACTTCCTCGGCACCTACATCAACTACTACGTCTGCAACGGCGGCGTCATCGTCCCGCGCTTCGGCGACCAGAGCGCCGACGACCGCGCGGCCGGCATCCTCGGCGACCTCCACCCCGGCCGCAAGGTCACCCAGGTCTCCATCAACCACATCGCCGCGGGCGGCGGCGGCATCCACTGCGCCACCCAGCAGCAGCCGGCCGTCGAGGGCGCCTCGGCCGGCCCGTCCGCCGCGGGCAGCCCGTCCGCTCCGGCCGGCCCGTCCGCGTCGGCATGAGGAGCCCGGCCCGGCTGCGCGGCAAGCGCTTCGCCCTCGTCCTGCTGATCCTCGCCGTGCTCTGCTCGGCCGGCATCGCGCTCTACCTCAACGAGCGGGACACCCGGCAGCAGACCAGGGAGCTGGCGCTGCCGACCAGCGGGGACTGGATCGAACTCGACCTCACCGCCCAGGAGATCGACCCCGGTACGGGGGAGCTCACCCTCTACGTGGTGGCCGTCCCGCATGGGAGCCTCGCCGAGGGCCCGGACACCACCACGTTCACCCGGCAGGTGGAGATCAGCGCGCTCTCGGCGACCCGCACCGACCTGCGGGCCGCACCGGGGGAGTCGGTCACCCCACAGGCCGTCCAGGGCAACCTCTACGACGGCACCGAGTCGGACTACCCCTTCGACCGGTACCGGTTCGCCCTGGGGTTCGCGGCCACGGACGCCGCGGGCCCGGTACCGGTCGGTCTGGTGTTCGCGGACGTCGACCCGTTCTTCGTGGTCCGGCCGACCACGTCCCCGCTCGGCTCCGGCGTGCGGATGCTGGAGGGCCGGATCAGCCGGGGGCGCAGCACCTTCATCCTGTCCTGGTTCATGATCGCCGCGATGTGGGCGCTCGCCCTGGCCGTGCTGGCCGGGGCGGAGGTGCTCTACCGCAAGGGCGAGGGGCTGGTCTGGCCCTCGCTCGGCTGGATGGCCGCGACCCTGTTCGCGTTGATCGGGATGCGCAACGCGGCGCCGGGATCGCCGCCGATCGGCTCGCTGATGGACTACCTGGCGTTCTTCTGGGCCGAGGGCATCATCGCCGCGAGCCTGGCCTTCACCGTCGTCGCGGGCACCCGGGTCGAACATCGGAAACGCCGCGCCGAGGAGGCCGAGGCCGCTGCGCCCGGCGCACCCGCGGAGCCGACCGGCCCGTAGCGGTGGCGGCAGCTCCGGCGGTGCCTCGGGCGGTGGCTCGGGTGGTGTCCCGGTGCGTGGCGACGGCTCAGACCGTGGCGGACAGCGAGGTCAGCAGGGTGCGCAGCACCCGCGCGTCGTCCACCGTCCCGTCCAGCGAGCCGATGGCGGCGAGTCCGTCCACGGCGGCGGCGAAGGCCTCGCCCAGCGGTACCGGGTCGGCGCCGGTGCCGCGCTCCTCGACCAGGCAGCGGAACAACCGGACGAAGGAGACCCGCCAGCGCGCGTACTCGGCCTCCAGGGCGGTGCGGACCCGGTCGTCGTCGAGCGCCAGCCAGTGCAGCGCCGCGTGCAGCCGGGCGAGGTCGGGGCTCTCCGGCCGGGTGAGCAGGACCAGCACCCGTTCGGCGCGCTCGGCGAAGCCGCCCGGCCCGTCGACGGCCTCCTCCAGCGGCGTGATCCACTCGGGCCGGATGTCCGCCACGACCGCGACGATCAGATCGGTGCGGTCGGCGAAGTGGTAGTGGCACATCCCGTGCGAGACCCCGCACAACGCTGCCACGTTGCGGGTGGTGAAGCGCCCGGCACCGTCGCCGGCGAGCAGGGTGCGGGCCGCGGCGATCAGCCGGGCCCGGGTCTGCTCGCCCTTGGCGGAGGCCCGGGGGCGGGTGCCGCCGGGGCCGTCGCCCGGTCCCTGGTGCGGCCCGGAGGCCGTTCGCGGAGCCCCGCCCGTCTCCCGTGTCGCCATGGCCGCCACTGTAACGACTCCGGCAGGGCGGCAGGGCGGAACGGAAACAGATGCTTCCGCGATGTATTGACCGAGCGCTTGGACAGTTCTACCTTTCGGTCAACTCGTCCACCCCACAAGGACGTTGACATGGAGGCAATGATGGAGGAAGGCGCCGGACCCCACCCCGTGACCGACCTGAGACTCGGCCGCCGTCGGTTCCTGACGGCCGCCGGGCTCGCCGCCGCCGGCACCGCGCTGACCGCCGCGACCGGCGGACCGGCCCGCGCGGCACAGCACGGCGACCCCACCCGCACCCCCCGCAGCACCGGCCCGCGCCTCGCGGCCGGCTACCGCGTACCGCCGGACACCGCCCCGCACACCCGGACCTGGATGGCCTGGCCCGACAACACCTCGATCTGGCGGAGCAAGCTCGGCGGCGCCCAGTCCAACATCGCCCTGGTCGCGCGGACCATCGCCACGTACGAGCCGGTCACCGTCTGCGCCAACCCCGCGAGCGTCGCCAAGGCGCGCTCGATGTGCGGCCCGACCGTCACCGTCATCGGGGCCGTCCCGGTCGACGACTGCTGGATGCGCGACACCGGCCCGGTCTTCCGCACCGACGGCGCCGGCGGCCTCGACACCGTCGGCCTCAACTTCAACGGCTGGGGCAACCACCAGAACCCGCACGGCAACGACGCCCTGGTCGCCCAGCGCGTCGCCGGCTACCTCGGCCTGCCGTTCACCGCCGCCGGACTGGTCTCCGAGGGCGGCGCCATCGAGACCGACGGCGCCGGGACGCTGATGGCCACCCGGAGCAGCATCATCAACCCCGACCGGAACCCCGGCACGTCCCGGGCCGCGCTGGAGAGCGCGATGTGCGCGGCCTACGGCGCCACCGAGGTGATCTGGTTCCCCGGCATCGCGGGCCAGGACATCACCGACGACCACGTGGACGCGACCTCGCGCTTCCTCGCGGCCGGCACCGCCGTGGTCCAACTGCCCCTGGCGGGCGACACCGACGTCTGGTCCCAGGACGAGCGCCAGCAGTACGCGATCCTCACCGCCGCCACCAGTGCCCGGGGCGGACCGGTCTCGGTCAGCACGATCCAGGGCCCCGACTACGACCTGATCCGCTCGACGGACCCCGACTTCGTCGGCTCCTACGCCAACTACTACCTGTGCAACAACGCGGTGATCTCGGCCCAGTTCGGCGACACCCGGGCCGACGCCGCCGCCCGCAGCACCCTCGCCGCGCTGTTCCCCGGGCGCACCGTCGAACAGCTCAACATCGACTACCTCGGGGCGGGCGGCGGCGGGATCCACTGCGTCACCCAGCAGCAGCCCGCCGCCTGACGCCGGCCACCCGAAGCGGGGCCGTCCGAGGCGGGGCCGTCCGAGCCCCTACCGGCGGACCCCGTACCGGCCGACCCCGTACCGGCCGACCCCGTACCGGCCGACCCCCACGGCTCGGACCCCGGTCGATCCGACGGGGCCGGATCCGGTCCGCCGACCGGACCCGGCCCCGAACGGCGGCCGGCCCCGGCGCCCCGCCCCCAACGCGGGGCCGGGGCGGCCCCGGCGGCCCCCCCCCGGCGGGGTGTGGGGGGGGGGGCCGT
>NZ_JBFBGS010000095.1:0-15250 GCF_040684795.1 Kitasatospora sp. NPDC089797
CACCGTACCTCCGGGTACGGTGCGCGCCGGGCATCGGTGCTGCCGGGCGGCGTTACTGCGGTGCCCGGTTCCTTGCCACCGTCAGGTCGACGCCGGCCCGGCGTGGTCCTCGCGCGGTCGGCCACCGGCACCGAGGTCCCCGGGACCCGCAGGCAGGAGCGACGTTGACGTCGGCCCCGGTCAGGTCCGGAGGACGATCCCGACCGGGCGCTCGCGTCGGATACCGCCCCGGCCGGCAGACCGGCCCGGCCTCCCGGCCTCCCGGCCTCGCCACGAACGCTCCCCGATCGATCGGAGCCCTCACCGACCCACGCTCCGCTCCTAGCGGGTCACCGACCAGGACAGGCTGCGGGTGAGCTCGGCCCGCAGGGCCGGGTCCGCCACGGCCGGGGTGGGGTCGGTGGCGACGGCGGTGAGCAGGTGCGGGCGCGAGCGCGGGCCGGTCAGGTGCAGGGCGCCGAGGTCGGGGGCGGTGCGCCCGCGGAGTCCGGGCTGCTCACGGCCGTCCAGGTACCAGTGCAGCCGGGTACCGGCCACCGGCAGGTCGACGGTCAGGCGGTCGGCGGTGGTGAGCCGGGCGCCGGTGGGGGTGGGGCTGGTCAGCGGGGTGGCGTGCCGGTAGAAGCCGGCGATCATCGCCTCCCGTCCGGGCAGGTTGAACTCCCGTCCCAGGGACCGCATGATCGAGTTCTCGGTCGGCCGGTACAGGCCCGTCGGGTAGTAGCCGCCGCCCTCGTAGCTGCCCACCGTCCCGCCGTCGGGCGAGGCCTGGCCGAGCCAGCGGGACCACTTGGTGCCCTGGGCGCGCATCCGGTCGGCGGTCAGGGTGCTGAGGTTGGCCTCCGGCGGCTCGGCGCCCTGGTAGGTGCCCTGGCCGTCGTAGGCGTACTCGTCGGCCAGCTTGCCCAGCGAGTGCCCGGTCTCGTGCACCGCTATCTGCCCGGACTTCGCGTTGCCGCCCGCCACCGTGGCGATGCCCTCGTAGCCCAGTGCGGACTTGACGTCGTTGTAGCCCGCGCCGCCGTACTTGGTGCTGTTGGACACCACGATCACCAGGTCCGCCTGCGGGGCCTTCGCGGCGTAGCGGTCGACGGCCTTCTCGTCCACGCAGAGCAGCCGCTCGACGTTGTCGCACCAGAAGTAGGAGCCCAGCGCGGTGTGCCGTACGGTCGTCCGGTCCGGGTCGCCGGTGACGCCCGACTCGGGTGAGACGGCGGACACCGCCCAGACGTTGAACAGGCGCCGGTAGGAGGCGTACGGCTCGACGGCGGTGATCTCGCGCCACTTCTCGGCGGCGTCCGTGCGGAACTTCCCCTGCTCCTGGGCGTTGTAGCCGTCGCCGATCACCACGACGTCCAGCTTGGCGGCCGGGTCGCCGTTGTGGACCAGGGCGGTGACCTCGCCGTCGCCGTCGGTGCCGGGTGCGGCGAGGGCTCCGGTGGGGGCTGCTAGGTAGGGGGAGGCGGCGGGTGCCGTGCCGCGGGAGATGGTGCCGTCCTCGGCGAAGGCCTCCACCGGGTGGCGGGGGGCGTCGGCGGCCGGGGCAGCTGCGGCCGGGGCGCTCCGGGCGGGGGCGGCGCCGAGGAGGGGGACGGCGAGGGCGGCGGTGAGCAGAACGGCTGCGGTCCTGCGCCGCAGCCCCGTGCCGGTGCCGGTCGTGCTGTCGGTCCTGGTCCTGGTACTCGTGGGCACGGGGGTCCTTCCGGTGGGCGGCCGATGTGAGGAGGTCCCTTCCCTTGTTCGGAACCTGACAATCGCCGGATGTCCGCCCGTTGCCGACCCGCCGTCGTGGGGTCAGAAGTCCTCGAACGCGTTGCGGCTGATCAGGGCCACCAGCAGCCAGCACCCGACGGCCACGGGCAGGGTGACGTACAGCGGCCACCCGAAGGCGATCAGCAGGAGCGAGCCGATGCCCGTGGCGAACGCGGTCCCGACGGTGTAGATCAGGGCCACGACCAGCATGAACTCGAGGTCCCGGCCGGCCAGTCCGGCCACCGTCGTGATCATTCCGACCGCGATCAGCGCGCTGAACCCGGCGACCGAGAGGTACGGGGTGTTCGGGGGCTGGGAGCGGTGGCCCCGGTAGCCGAGTTCGAACACCTTGCCGTGCAGGATCTTCAGTTCCACGGAGGTGCCGGTGTCGACGTCCTCGTAGAAGGCCTTGCCGACGGTGTAGCGGCCGGTGGGTGCCTTCTCGCGCGAGACCGTCAGCAGGTAGTCGGTGGAGTCGGAGCCCACCTCCTTCGTCTTCCCGGTCACCAGGCCGCTCTCCAGCCTCGCGCAGTCCGCGCCCGGCGCGGCGCCCGCGGTGCAGACGGGGGTGGCGCTGTACGCCCGGGTCTGCTGGAAGGCCTCGGTGAACCGTACGAACCCGAGCACGGTGAGGGCCAGGCCGACCACGAGGAGCACGGCGGGGAGGGCGACCCGGACCAGCTCGCCCGCACTGCGCCGGCGTCGGGGCGCCGGGTTCGGCTTCGGAGGCCGCGGCTCGGGCCCGGGACCGGGCTCGGCCTCCGGGGGAGTGTCCCGGAGCGGAGCCGCGTCCTCAGGCATCGTCGCCACCCGGTATCCGTACCGTCCACGCGTCCATCGGGCTCCCCTGGTCGTCCCTTTCCGGCGCGCGCCCGGCCGCCCTCCGGTGCACGGTCGGGCACGGAGCCGTGCGCGTGGTCGGGCGCGCGGTCGGGCGCACCCGGGATCATGCCAGGGAACGGCGGAGCGCGCGAGGAATTCCCGCTGGCCGGGGCGGACTTGTGGGGCGGCGGTAGATTGTCGGGCATGACGCCGACGCCTGATGCGATGAGCCCGGTTTCGCGCACCGCCCTGTCCGTCGCGCTGGTGCGGGCCTACGAGAGCCGGCGGCCCGAGCCGCTGTTCGTCGACCCGTACGCGGCCGGCTTCGCGGAGGCCGCGGGAATGCCGCTGAAGGCCCCCGACGGCCGGCGCCTGAGCGATCTCACGGTGGCGCTGGCCGTGCACGTCATGCTGCGGACCGCCTTCTACGACGACCGGCTGCTGGCCGCGGGAGCGGACCAAGTCGTGCTGCTGGCCGCCGGGTTGGACGCCCGGGCGTACCGGCTGGACTGGCCGGCCGGGACCCGGCTGTGGGAACTGGACCTGCCGCCGGTGCTGGACTTCAAGCAGCAGGTGCTCGACGCGGCCGGTGCCGCACCCTCCTGCGAGCGCGGGGTGCTGCCGGGCGACCTGCTGGACCCGCGCTGGCCGCGCCGTCTGGTCGCGGCGGGCTTCGACCCGCAGCGGCCCACCGTCTGGCTGGCCGAGGGCCTGGTGGTGTACCTGAGCGTCGAGCAGGCGGCCGGACTGCTCACGGCGGTCGGCTCGCTCTCCGCCCCCGGCAGCCGACTGCTGATGGAGCGGGGCCGGGACGTCTCGGGCACCGCGTACGACCCGTCCCTGGCCCACGTCACCGAGCTCTGGCAGGGTGGTCTCGGTCCCGACACCGAGGGGTGGCTGGAGGCCCGTGGCTGGCGGACCCGGACGACCAGCATCGCGGAGGTGGGGGCCGCCTACGGACGACCGCTGCCGGAGGGTGCAGGGCTGGCCGGCGGCTTCATCGAAGCGGTGCGCGGATAGGGGCTGTCGCCATCATGAGAGGTTCTCACCAACGGGCGTGACGGACCCTCAGCCGCCCCAGCCCCACCACTCCGCTGATCCGGATGGTCGGCCCGCCCGGACGCGCGGCCCGGCGGGGCCGGTAGCGCGGTGCCCGGAGGCCCGGGTGCAGGCCGCCGAGCTCGACGACGGCGTCCCGGGGCACGGTGATGCTGACCCCGCCCGTGCCGAGCTGCAGCTCGATGTCGACCACCGGATGCTCGATGACCGCCCGGGACAGGTCCAGGCGCACCCGGCCGAGCGCCGACGCCACCGTGAGCGTCCGGGGGACCCGCCAGGCACCGCGCCGACGGATCCGGCCGGTGACGGCGGCGAGGGTCGCGGCGGAATCGGGCACCGGGGGCGGTGCTGCCGCTGCCGGCGCCGGTGGCTGCGGGAGGGATGCCAACGCCGCGTCCAGCCCGTCCGGGGTGGTGGCGGTGAGCACCCGGTGCAGGCGGTCGTCCAACTCCTCGTGCGAGAGCAGCCCTCGGGCGTACGCCTCCTGGAGGCGCTGGACCGCACCGTCGCGGTCGTCCTCGCCGATCGACGGCGGTCCGCCGGCTCCGGGCGGTGTCACGCGGTCCTCCGGTCACGACTGGGTACGTTGTACGCGGTCATGAGGGTCACGCTAGATTACCGGGTACCGCGTACGCAAGGAGGAGGGCGACGGTGAGCGACGCCGAGCACGTGAGCATCTGGATGCGGCCCGAACGCCCCGCCCGCGGGCCCAAACCCGCCTACAGCCGCGCCCGGATCACCGAAGCCGCGGTCCGGATCGCCGACGCCGAGGGCCTGGAGGCCGCGACCATGCGGCGGATCGCCGCCGACATCGGGGCCGGCGCGATGTCGCTCTACCGGTACGTCCCCAGTCGCGACGACCTGATCCAGCTGATGGCCGACCGGCTGATGGGGGAGATCGACGTCGAGGGCATGCCCTCCGGCGACTGGCGGGCCGACCTCGTCCGGTACGCCGACGGACTGCGCGCCATGTGGCTGCGCCACCCGTGGATCGCCACCGCCAACCGGGCGCTGCTCGGCTTCGGTCCCAACCAACTGCGCCTGATCGAAGCGGTGATGGGAGTCCTCGATCCCCACCTCCCGATCGACGAGAACCTCGGCCTGATGGCCGTCCTCCACGGCTACGTCGAGGGCGCCGCCCGCGACGAGGTCGGCTGGATCGAGGAGGTCCGCCGCAGCGGGGTCGGCGAGGACGAGTGGCTCGCGCGGAGCCGCCCGTACCTCCGGCACCTCCTGGAGAGCGGGGAGTACCCGGTCTTCAGCAGGATCGCCCTGGAGGCGAACCGGCCCCGGATGAGCCGTGACCAGCAGTTCCGCTACGGCCTGGAGCGCGTCCTCGACTGCATCGCGACCTCCCTCCCGGCCTCCCTCCCGCCCGCCCTTCCGCCCGGCTGACGGCCGGTCGGCCGGCCCGCCTCTCCGGTCAGGACTGGTCCCAGGCCTCCACCGTGACCGGCTCGTCGTCGCCGGAGCTGTCGATCCGGTCCGGGTGCAGCTCCGCGTGGTGCAGCCGGGAGAACGGCCCCACCCCGGGCACGCCGCCGCCCTCGAACAGGTGCCGAAGGTGCCGGATGCGGGTGACGTAGCGGTGGGGGAAGCCGCCGTCCGCGAGCTTCTCGGCCCGCTCGGCCGTCACCAGGTCCTCCAGCCAGTCCAGCCCCAGCACGCCGATCTCCCAGACGCCGAGCAGCTGCGCCCGACGGGCCTCGGGGGTGGCCCGGGCGAACTCCTCGGGGTCCATCTTCGTCATGCTGATCACGTAGCTGAGCACGTCCGGAGTCCTTCCGTCGGTCGGGATGGGCCGGGGGGTAGTCAACCACCCGCTCCCGGCGGGGCGTTGGCGGCCCCACCGCCGGCCGCGCTACTCGGCCGGCTCCACCGTGACGGACTCGAACCGGACCCGGGCGTCCTCCGTGTACGCCCCGACGCTGCCGCCCGGGTAGGGACGCTCCTGGTCCACGAAGGACACCAGCGGCCGACCGTCCACGCCGACGTCCTGCCGCGCGCCGCGCTGGGCCACCCGTACGTCGTACCACCGGCTGATGGGGAACTGCCCGTCGCCGGTGGCCAGGAAGCGCTGCCCGCCCGGATAGGCGGGATCCCGCTTGCCCAGCTCCCAGCCCTCGGGCTTGAGGATCAGGTAGTAGAAGTGCTCCGGATCGGAGTAGGCCCAGACCAGCCAGGCCACCTCCCACGGATTGGGCTCGGGCGTGCGCAACCGGGCGTCGGTGCGCATCCGGGCCCGGGCGTCCATGTCCCCGTACCGACGGGTGGAGACGATCAGCCCGGCATGGGTCTCCTCCGGCGTCCGGGCGGGTGCGGGGGAGAGCGACAGGGCGTCGTCGTCGCCGGTGTTCTCGCCGTGGCCGTCGAAGACCGACCGCCACCGGCCGTGCACCGAGCCGTCCGCCCACCCCCGGGGCCGCCCGCCGCCCCCGCCGCCCCAGCCGGTGCTCACCGCGAAGCTGAGCCCCGCCACCGCGGTGGCGGTGAGCAGGGCGAAGGTGAGCAGCCGGTGCGCGCGCGTCATGCCGTCGAGTATGGCCCGGTGCTGCCGGGCCGACGGCCACCTGCGGGCGTGGCGCGGGCACGGCGCGGCCACGACGTCACCGCTCCCGCCCGGTCGGGGCGGCGCCGGACCTCAGGTCCGGCAGGTGCGCAGCACGCCCGTCAGCATCGGCAGGGTGAACTCGCCGTCCGCTGTCTCCGGCCGGGCCGCGAGGAAGGCCCGGATCCGGCCGAGCGCGGTCTCCCGCTGCGCGTCCGGCATCACCAGCACGCCCGCGCGGGTGGCGAGGGTCGCGACGAGCGACTCCGCGGTGCGCGGCTGACCGTGCGGGAACAGGTCCTGCTCGGCCGCACCGAACCGGGCCGGCCCGCCGGTCCCGGGGAGGTGCGCCCCGGCCGTCTCCGCGCGCCAGCTGTCCGGGGTGTCACGCGGACCGATCGCCGCCGCCCCGCTCACCCGCGCCAGCCCGGCGACCCACTCCACCCGGTCGTCCAGTAGGTTCCACAGCCCGGCCAGCACCCCGCCGGGTGCCAGCACCCGCGCGATCTCGGGCCCGGCGACCGCCATGTCGAACCAGTGCAGGGAATTGCCGCACAGCACCGCGTCGACGGAGGAGTCCGGCAGCGGGATCGACTCCGCGCTGCCCGACAGCGCCCGGACGGTCGGCAGCGACCGGCGCAGCTCGACCAGCATCGCGGGGTCGGGCTCCACCGCGACGACGTCGACACCCAGCGCGAGCAGGGTCGCCGTCAACTTGCCGGTCCCGGCGCCGAGATCGAGCACCCGGGGTCCGAACAGCCGCCCGGGCGCACCGTCGAGCGCCCAGCGCACCGCGGCGTGGGCGTAGTCCGGCCGGTGTTCGGCGTACGCGGCCGCCGCGGCGCCGAAGGATGATGCGTGGAGGTGCCGCTGGTCCTGGTCCATGGGGTCACGCTAGCGGCGGCCGGGGCACTCGGGCCGTTTTCTCATCACTTCCTCAACTTCCCTGGTCGGGCCGCCGCCTCCGCCGCACCTGCCGTACCCGCCGCACCCGCCCGGGAGGGGCGGACGGGACGGCAGGCTCGTTCGGCCCCGTGCCGGTGCCGCAGTGCCCCGCGCCACCGGCACGGGGCACCGCGGCACGGTGCCGGGAGGGTCGGGTCACCGGGCGAGGCGCGGGAGGAGCGCCTCGGCGTTGCCGCGGTCGACGGCCTCGGCCTGGCCCGGGGTGAAGTCGGGGTAGGTCTCCAGGAAGTGGTTGAAGTAGCTGCCGGCCTCCTGCGGGGCGAACGGCCAGTCGCTGCCGTAGAGGACGTGGCCGGGCTCGGCGAAGGCGAGCAGGGCGGGCAGCGCGGAAGGGCTGGCTGACAGGGCGGTGTCGAAGTAGAAGCGCTTCAGGTCGCGCAGCAGGTCCTCCGCCCTGCGTTCCCGGTCCACGACGGTGGAGGTCAGGCCGGAGAACCGGTAGGCGGCGTAGGGCAGGAAGCCGCCGCCGTGGGACAGGATGACGCGGAGGTTGCGGTAGCGGTCCATGACGCCGTTCAACACCATGTTCAGCGCGGTGCGGGTGGTGTCGAAGACGTAGTCCGCGAGCGGTGCGGGGGTGCCGGGCAGCAGGGTCATCGGGGGTTGTGCGGGGTGGACGAAGACGTTCGCGGCGCGGAGGTCCAGCTCGGCCCAGAGCGGTTCGAAGTCCGGGTCGCCGAGGTACTTGCCGTGGGCGTTGGACATCAGGACCACGCCGTCGGCCCCGAGGACGTCGAGCGCGTGGACGGCCTCGGCGAGGGCGGCGTCCACGTCGGGCAGCGGGATGCTGGCGAAGTGGCCGAAGCGGTCGGGGTCGTCCTTGACGACCTCGGCGCCGTACTCGTTGACGGCGCGCGCCAGATCGCGGGCGCCGGCGCCGTCGCCGAGGTGGACGCCGGGCGAGGTGACGGACATGACGGCGGTGGCGATGCCCTGCTGGTCCATCATCGCGATCGCGCTCGCGGGGCTCCAGGCGGGGATGGCCCAGCCGCCGGAGTTCAGGCCGCGTGCGGCCAGGGTGTCGGCCCAGACCGGCGGGACGATGTGGTGGTGGACGTCGATGCGTGCGGGGAAGTCCATGATTCCAAGCCTCCTAAAGTTTAGTGTGCTAAGTGCTTCTTTTAGTAAGCTAACAGTCATGCGAGAGATGAGCAAGAACGACGAGGACGCCCCCCGGGTTCTGCCGAGCGGGGAAGACGGCGTGCGGGAGCTGGCGGAGGCCGCTGACCGGCTGTTCTACGCCATGCGCCGCGCCCGAGCGGCCACCGTGGGCCGCTCCGGGGCCGGGCTGTCCATGGCGCAGCTCACCCTGCTGGAGCCGCTGGCCGCGGACGGGCGGGGGGAGGGGCTGCCGGTCGGCCGGCTCGCCGTCGCCGCCGAGGTCAGCGTCCCCACCGCGACCCGGATGCTCAAGCAGCTCGAGGCGGCGGGCGTGGTCACCCGGCAGCGCTCCCCGCACGACGAGCGCCAGGTCCTCGTCCGGCTCACCGCCGACGGCGCGGACCGGCTCGGGGCCATGCGGACGGAACTGCGGGCGCGCCAGTCCGAGGCGCTGTCGCACTTCACCGCCCGGGAGCGCCGCGACCTCGCCGCGCAGCTCCAGCGCCTGGCGGGCGTCATCGGCGACACCGTCCCCCAGGCGGTCGAGGAGTAGCCCGCGCGCGGCGGCCGCAGGCAGCGGGGCGAGGGGTCACCGGGCCGCCGGGATCGCGACGATCGTGCGGGCGCCTGGCTGAGGGTAGAGTCGGCCCGGTGCAGACCACCCGCCGGGCATCCGTGGGCAGGCCGGAGTCGATGGCGGAGTCCGCCGGCGCCGGGTGGCTGCCGCACGGGTACCACCTCGCCCCGCACGTGCACGACGAAGGCCAACTCGTCTACGCCGCCGCGGGAGTGGTGGCCACCACCACCGTGCGGGGCACCTGGGTCGCCCCGGCGAACCGGATGACCTGGACCCCGCCCGGCTTCACCCACTCGCACCGCTTCTACGGCCGCACGAACGCACGCCTGCTGATCGTCCCGAAGGACCTGTGCGGCGAACTCGTCGACCAGCCCTGCCTGTTCGCCGTCACCCCGCTGCTGCGCGAGGTGGTGCTGACCCTGACCGGCTCGGCGCCGGAAGCCCGCCCGGGGGCCCGCCGGCGACTGCTCGCCGTGCTCATCGACGAGCTCTCCGACCCTCCGGAGCAGTCGCTCCACCTGCCCGAACCCAGGGACGACCGGCTCCGCCACGCCACCGACCTGCTGCACGCCGACCCCGCGCGGTCCGACACCCTGGCCGAGCTGGGACGTGCCGCCGGAGCCGGCGAGCGCACGCTGAGCCGGCTGTTCCACAGCGAACTCGGCATGAGCTTCCACCGCTGGCGCACCACGCTGCGGATCCACCACGCCCTGGCCCATCTCACCAGCGGAACGTCCGTCACCGACACCGCGATGGCCTGCGGCTGGTCGAACCCCTCCAGCTTCATCGACGCCTTCAGCGCACTGGTCGGCCAGACCCCGGGCAGCTACCAGGCGGAGCTGCGCGAGCGCGGCGGCTCCTAGCGCGGCGCGGCGGAGATCCTCCGGACGTCGAAGCGGGGGGACGGGCGGTCGGGCCGGGCGGGTGCGTCAGGCGGGGTGTTCGACGGCGGCCGGCCAGGCGCCCCGTTCGGAGAGGTGGAGCACCAGGCCCGCGATGTTCCAGGCGTCGTCCTCACCCCGGTGGTGGCGGCCTTCGAGCCGCCGCCCGGCGATCTCCAGGGCCTGCGCCATGCCGGGGCGCTTGCGCAGTCCGTACGCTTCGGTGAAGACCGCCTTGGCGTTGGTGTGGCGCCGGCCGAAGGGGTAGGGCACCCGGGCGGCCTGACACTGCCGGGTGAACTGGTGGCGGTCGTAGTCGCCCCAACTGGCCCACGGCCGGGTGCCCGCGCCGTGCTCGCCCGCCAGCAGCCGACACGCCTCGGCGAACCCCACCCCCTGGTCGACCTCGTCCTGGGTGAGGCCGGTGAGCTCCGTGCAGAACGCGCTGACCGTGGACCGGACGGGCCTGACCAGGATCCGGTGCCGGGCGAGGCGCTCGCCGGCCTCCAGATCGATGACGGTCAGCCCGATCTCGATGATCTCGCTGACCGCACCGGGCGGTTGGGAACCGGCCCAGCAGGTCGCCTCGACGTCCACGACATTGACGAGGAGCGGGGTCGGGGTGCTGTCCATGGCGGGAAGCGTAGGCAGCGCCCGCGGCCGGGGCACCTGGTTTTCGGACCTCCCCGGGCACCGGCCGCCCGGACCGGCGCCGCCCCGGCTGCGTCGGAGGACATCGGCGCTGCCCCGGAAGCCCGCGAGCCGGTGGTTGTTGCCCTGGAGAACACGCCTGTGCGCGGTCGGCTCGGACGGCGCCCAACGCGGGTTCGCGGTCGTTGTCACGTCCCGGTGCGTCGACGTACCCGGCGGCATGCGCCCGCCGGGGCGGGGTCAGCGCGGGAGGATCCCGCTGCTGCGGGCCCGGTTGAGGGCGGAGACGCGGTCGCGGCTGCCGAGCTTGCGGTAGATCCGCTCGATGTGCTTGTTGGCGGTGCGGGTGGCGATGCCGAGGCGCCGGCCGATCGCGGCGGCGGTGAGGGCGTCCGCGAGGAGAAGGAGGACGGCCTTCTCGCGCGGCGTGAGCCCTGCGGCGGAGCCCGTGAGGTCCTCGGGCGCCTCGCCGTCCGATGGCGGCGACCTCCGCAGGGCATGCCACTGGGACAGCAGTTCCCACTGCCGGTCGACGGCGTGGAGCAGCGGTTGGATCCGGGTCGCGTAGGTGTTGTCGGAGGCGGTGAACGGGTCGTCCGGGCGCAGCAGGACGTACCCGCGGACGGGGTCGTGGGTGCCGGGCAGGGGGATGCCGAAGGCGAAGCGGCGGCCGGGGGTGAAACGGCGGACGTCCCGGAGGTTCAGCGTGCGGGCGATCTGCTGCGCGGTGAGCGGTGCGGTGTCGCGTGCCGTCACGTAGTAGTCGGAGAAAGGGCGTCCGGTCCTGATCTGACGGAGTGCCGGCTCGTCGGTGAGTGCGCTGTCCGCGCCGGGAGCGGTGACGATGGTCATGGGTCCCGCGTCCGTTCGCCAGATCCCCTCCTTGAACACCACGACCTCGGCCTCGCACGCGGTCAGCAGTTCGGCCAGGGCGAGGCCGTGGAGTTCGGACGGGTCCCGCTCGTGCAGGGCCGCCACGGCCAGGTCCCGCATCCGTCGGCAGAGCCGCGCGGTGTGCCTGATGTCGTCGGGCACTGTTCCCCCCGCTGTCGGCGTGTACGGCTGCGGCGAGCGGTGGTGTCAATACGCACAACTGCCACTGGGGCAGTGTCCCTTGGCCCCGGCAGGATTGTCCGCAGACGCACGACAGGTACACAACATCCACTGAACTCGCGTGGATCCACGCGTCCTTCGAGGAGGATCCGAGAATGAAGTTGAACACCCGTCGTCTGGGCCGAGCCGCCGCACTGGCCGCCGCTGCCGGAATCGCCGTCGTCTCCGCCGCCGGGCCGGCCTCCGCCGCCAGCTACTGGAACGTTCAGTGCGACGACGGCAGGGCGTGCATCGCCCTCGTCAAGAACCAGCCGAAGCCGGTCTGGAACCTGGACGGCTGCGGCGTACACCCGATCCACGACTACTACCGGTTGGGCCAGGCCCACGGCAACACGTTCGTCGTGCACTACGAGAACCTCCTGACGGACACCGTCTTCGCGTGGCAGACCCGGGGGTTGGATCGGTACACCCTGGTCACGTCCGTGGACGTGAAGTGCTGAGGTAGGACGGTTCCGGGCCGCCGGGCCGCCGGGCGGCGGGTCGGCACACGGCGGGACGCCTGTTCCACTGCGGGCGTCCCGCCGTGGCGTTGCGCGACGGGCCACCCTCCATTACCCCGAGCTCACCCCGGCGACGGTCGCTGCGGTCCACCACATCTCCGCCAGCTACCTCCTCCACCGCCGGGCGCAGGCCGGACCCACGGGTGGCGAGGCATGGCACGCAGAACCGGCGACACAACGCGTAGCTCCCCGCGGAGAGCCCGGTCTGGGGTGAGAGCCGAGCAGGACGCCGTCCGCCGGTGTAGCCGGAGTCAACCCGTCGATTCCCTGGCCGAGTAGACTCAGGGGGGTGCCGGCTGGACCAGCCAGATCCGCGGCCGCGAGCTGGAGTTCGCCTGCAAGGCCCGGTCGGCGTGCCTTCCGGTGCCAGCCGAAGAGGTGGGCGGTAGAGCGCGCCTTCTCCTGACCCACCGCTTACCAGCGCCTCGCCCCGGACTACGAGAGCAGTCCGGCCCACTCCGAGATGGTGATTCGATGGGCCGTGATCGGCGTCATGGTCCGTCGAATCGCCCGGGGCCGCCCGGCGAGCCGACCAGGCCCGCGATCGTTCCCTCGTGCCGAGGCCGACGGGCTCAACCGTGCTGCGGCTGAAGGCTCTCGGCTCACTTCATGAAGACGATCACCAGCGGGTCCGACTCCGGTGAGATGTAGTCGTATGTCGGGTAGTCGATGTGGCGGTGATGGCTTGCATCCGCCTCGGAGGCGAAGCCGGCAAGGTTGTCGGCGAGGACGTCGAGAGCCTCCCGTCCTCCCCGGATCCTCAGGGTCTGGGCCTCCGTCACGATCGAGACGGAAGCCTGCTCCGGGTCCTCCGCGAACACGATCCTGGTGAGTGACCCGTCGTAGGGGTACGGGTGCTGGCTCTCCGAGAGATCACAGGTGCCGGCCTTCCCCCGCAGTAGCTGCCCGAACGCCGTCAGCCCCTGGCGGGTTCCGGATAGCTCGAGCTCCCTGGTCTTCCCGCTGTACAGAACCTGCAACATCACATCCGCTCCCACCTGTTGATCATACCGATCACCACGACAGGATCGCGCGGATTCCTCGGGCCTTGGGGCGGGACGGTCGATGTCGTCGAGGGCGAAGGAGTGCAGGGCGGTGAGCTGTCTTCGAGTCGATTGAGGCAGGTGCTGACGGTCGGGCTGCAGGCGGATACACCGAGTGGGCGAGCTTGGCGGGTTTCCGGTATCCGGTGTCCATTTGCCGGTTGGACGCAGGTGGGGCGAGCGCGAGAGTGGTGCGTAGTCCACCGAGCCGCCGCGGACGGGATCGCCGTCCGGCCTGGTCGGTTCGGCTCAGCGTTTGCAAGGAGCTCGATACTCATGACCAACACCGACAAGGACACCACCGTCGTCATCGTGGGCGCCGGCGTCGCCGGGCTGGCGGTCGGCAACTTCCTGCTGCGCAGCGGCATCAGCTGTGTGGTTCTGGAGCGGCACACCCGTGAGCACGTGGAGGAGCGGCAGCGGGCCGGCGGCCTGGACCCCGACGCGGTGCTTCGACTGCACGAGTGGGGGCTCGCCGAGGTCGTCGACGGCCACGGCCACGGCGACCCCGACGCGCCGCTGCCGCTGCTGATCGACGGTGAGCAGCGGCAGTTGAGGATGGAGGACGAGCCGGGCAGCCTGAAGCGGATGTTCCTGCCGCAGCAGGTCCTCATCCGCAACCTCACCGAGGTCTTCCTGCGCGACGGCGGCGACCTGCGCTTCGAGGCCGCGGACGTGTCCCTGCACGACGTCGACGGCCCGCGCCCGCTGGTTCGCTACCGGGACGCCAACGGGGCGACCAGGAGCATCAGTTGTGACTTCATCGCCGGGTGCGACGGGTTCCACGGGGTGAGCCGGACGGCCGTGCCCGCCGACCTGCTCACCAGCTCGACGCACGAATTCGGGTACGCCTGGCTCAGCGTGCTCGCCCAGGCACCCGCGGATCCGCTGTCCGTACTCGCGGTCCACTCGCGTGGGTTCGCCGCGCGGATCACCCGCGGACCGCAGGCGAGCCGGATCTACCTGCAGTGCCCGCTCGCCGACACCGTCGACCAGTGGCCGGACGAGCGGATCTGGAGCGAACTGGAGACCCGGTTCGGTGCGCCCGTGACCGACCGGGGGCCGATCGTGACGAAGCAGGTCGTGCCACTGCGGGGCGTCGTCTTCAGCCCCATGAGCCACGGCCGGCTCTACCTCCTCGGGGACGCGGCGCACCTCATCTCGCCGATGAGCGCGCGGGGGGTCTGCCTCGCGCTGCACGACGCCGACGTGTTCGCCCGGGCGGTGGTCCGCCGGGTCGTCGAGTGCGACTCGAGCCTGCTGGACAGCTACTCCGCGACCTGCCTGGAGTACACCTGGCAGCAGCAGGCCTCCGCGGTGTGGATGACCGAGACGATCCACGAGGCCGGTGACGCCTCCTACGAAGGGGAGTTCCGCCGGCAGATCGCTCGACGGAACCTGGAGGCCATCCTGGAGCCGGTGGGCTCAGGGCATTCCTCGGCGTGAGTCCGCCGGTTTGACGGCCTGACGGATTGACGGCTGATCGGGCCGGGTTCGGTGGTCGGCCGAGGTCGTGAGCGACGAAGAAGCAGGGCCTCTTGGCAGCTCGACGGGCGTTTACGCCAAAGAGCTGGCCAGGAGGCCCTGTTGTCGCAGTGCTGCGGCACCGGTGGCGGGGGCCGCGTCGGCTACCGGTGCCGGGCCGGCTGCGTGGGGCGGGGCGGGCAGGCTTGGGGCGTCCTGCCACCGCGCCGCTCTTCACGCGATCCGTTGCCTGGTTGAGAACGGTGCGGGGCGGCGGGTGGCGTTGGCCGACCTCCCGTGGAGGGGACCGGGTCTACGCGTTCTTCCGCTGTCGGCGCGACCGAGCCTCGGCTGCGAGGTCTGCCTGCGGGTCGGGTGTGACCCGGCACCGAGCACGCGGGCGCTATCGACTCCCGAACGGTCGAGGCGGACATCGCCGTCGGTCCTGACAACCGCAGCCTCGACGGCGGCGAGCCGGTCAACGGCCGTAGCTGGTACCGGGTGGGGGACGCCCCCGGCCCTACAGCTGGGGGCGATGGTCACTGCGGTGGACATCGGTGACCGAGTCCCGTGCTGGCACCGCTGACACAGGTGGCCGCCGCGCACCACCAGCCAATGCTGGCCTGTGACTTCGGCGGCTTCACCGTCCTCATCGCGTGTTGTTGTTGTGGTTGTTGTTGAGGTGGTGGTGGAGGTTGGTGTGGTTGGTGGTGGTGGCGGTGGTGTGGTTGGTGTGGATGGTGGTGGTGGGGAGGAGGGTGGTCCATCCGTGG
>NZ_JBFBGS010000096.1:0-15218 GCF_040684795.1 Kitasatospora sp. NPDC089797
GCCCGGTTACATTCCGAACCCGGAAGCTAAGCCTCACAGCGCCGATGGTACTGCAGGGGGGACCCTGTGGGAGAGTAGGACGCCGCCGAACAATTATTCAAAGGCCGCGGCCCCAGCGATTCGCTGGGGCCGCGGCCTTTTTGTGTTTTGCGAACTTGTACGAGGCCGGCAGGCCGGGACTTCCGCCCAGGCGCGGACGCTTCCGACATGCCGGACAATGGAGATGGTGCGCGGCCAGGAGGCCGGCGCCGATACCGCGTGAGGGCACCTGTTGCTCGGTCCGCGGTGGAGCTGAAGCAGCAGAAGGAGTCACCAGGATGTCGAACCAGCCCGAGGGCCGTCCCGAGCGTCGATCGGACGACGGCCGAGGCAACGAGCCCCGGTCCCGTGGGGGCTGGTCCAACGACCGTGGCGGCTTCCGTCGTGACGATCGTGACGACCGTCCGCGTCGCGACGACCGTCCGTCGTACCGCGACCGCGATGACCGTGGTGGCGACCGTGGCGGCTTCCGCCGTGATGACCGTCCGCAGGGTGGCGGCTTCCGTCGTGATGACCGTCCGTCCGGTGGGTTCAACCGTGACGACCGTGGTGGCGAGCGCGGTGATTTCCGTCGTGACGACCGTCCGCAGGGTGGCGGCTTCCGCCGCGATGACCGCCCCTCGGGTGGGTTCAACCGTGACGACCGTGGTGGCGAGCGCGGTGGTTTCCGTCGTGACGACCGTCCGCAGGGTGGCGGCTTCCGCCGCGATGACCGCCCCTCGGGTGGGTTCAACCGTGACGACCGTGGCGGCGAGCGCGGTGGCTTCCGCCGTGACGACCGTCCGCAGGGCGGTGGCTTCCGCCGTGACGACCGCCCGTCCGGTGGCTTCCGTCGTGACGACCGTGACGACCGTCCGCGTCGCGACGACCGCCCGTCGGGTGGGTTCAACCGTGACGACCGTGGTGGCGACCGTGGTGGTTTCCGTCGTGATGACCGTCCGCAGGGTGGCGGCTTCCGTCGTGACGACCGTCCGTCCGGTGGGTTCAACCGCGATGACCGTGGTGGCGACCGTGGTGGTTTCCGTCGTGATGACCGTCCGCAGGGTGGCGGCTTCCGCCGCGATGACCGCCCCTCGGGTGGGTTCAACCGTGACGACCGTGGTGGCGAGCGCGGTGGTTTCCGTCGTGACGACCGCCCCCAGGGTGGCGGCTTCCGCCGTGACGACCGCCCGTCCGGTGGGTTCAACCGCGATGACCGTGGTGGCGAGCGCGGTGGTTTCCGTCGTGACGACCGCCCCCAGGGTGGCGGCTTCCGCCGTGACGACCGCCCGTCCGGTGGCTTCCGCCGCGATGACCGTGACGACCGTCCGCGTCGCGACGACCGGCCCTCGGGCGGGTTCAACCGCGACGACCGCGGTGGCGACCGTGGCGGCTTCCGCCGTGACGACCGCCCGCAGAGCTTCCACCGCGACCGCGATGACCGTGGAGGCGAGCGTGGCGGCTTCCGTCGTGACGACCGTCCCCAGGGTGGCGGCTTCAACCGCGACCGTGGTGGCGAGCGCGGTGGTTTCCGTCGTGACGACCGTCCCCAGGGTGGCGGCTTCAACCGCGACCGTGGCGGCGACCGTGGCGGCTTCCGCCGTGACGACCGCCCGTCGTACCGCGACCGTGACGACCGCGGGGACGACCGCGGCCGCCGGGACTACGACGACCGCCGCGGCAACTACGAGCCCGTCAAGCGCCTGCCGATCCCGGAGGACGTCACCGGCTTCGAGCTGGACGCGGACGTCCGCCAGGAGCTCAAGAGCCTGCCCAAGACCCTCGCGGACGACGTCGCCCGCAACCTGGTGATGGTGGCCCGCCTGCTCGACGGCGAGCCGGAGGAGGCGTACCAGTACTCGCGCGTCGCGCTGCGGCTGGCGTCCCGTGTCCCCGCCGTCCGTGAGGCGGCCGGGTTCGCCTCGTACATGACGCAGCGTTACTCCGAGGCGCTGACCGAGTTCCGTGCCGCGCGTCGGATGACCGGCCGTGCGGACCTGTGGCCCGTGATGGCCGACTGCGAGCGCGGTCTGGGCCGCCCGGAGCGGGCGCTGGCGATGGCCGGCGAGCCCGAGGTCAAGCAGCTGGACAAGGCCGGTCAGGTCGAGATGCGCCTGGTCGCGGCCGGTGCCCGCGGTGACATGGAGCAGTTCGACGCGGCCGTCGTCACCCTGCAGAGCCCGGAGCTGGCCTCCAACGCCGTGCACTCCTGGACCGCGCGTCTGCGGTACGCCTACGCCGAGGCGCTGATCGCGGCCGGCCGTGCCGACGAGGCCCGTGAGTGGTTCGCCAAGGCGGCCGAGGCCGACACCGACGGCTCGACCAACGCCGCCGAGCGCCTGGCCGAGATCGACGGCGTGGAGTTCACCGACGCCCTCGACCCGGAGCTGGCCGAGGACGACGCCGAGCAGGCCGAGGCCCCGGCGAAGAAGCGCGTCGCCGACAACTCCGAGGACCGTGTGATCTTCGAGGACGAGGAGGACGTCGAGGAGTACTACGACGAGGACGACCTCGAGATCGACGAGGAGTTCGACGGCGTGGTGCCTGCGCGCGCCGAGGCCGACAAGGCCGACAAGGCCGACAAGGCCGACAAGGCCGACAAGGCCGACAAGGCCGTCGAGGGTGAGAAGGCCGCCGAGGCCGAGGGCGACGCCCGCGGCTGAGCGCCCTGAAACGCCGTGAGGCCCTGCCGAACCCCCGAGGGGTTTCGGCAGGGCCTCACGGCGTCCGGGGCCCCGGCTACCCGAGCGGGAGGCTGCGCAGCACCAGACCGGTGGCCGGCTTCGGCCCGAACGAGGTGGACTTGCGTGGCATGGTGACGCCCTGTTCGGCCAGGCGCCGCACCACGCTCTCCCGCACCGGGTGCAGCAGGACGGCGGTCCCGCCGCTGCGGGCGGCCTCGCGCTCGGCGGCCGCGGCGGTGTGCAGGTAGCCGATGTCGTCGGGGCCGTCCGGGACGTGCCAGGTGCGGTCCAGCAGGGTGGCGTGCAGCACGGTGGCGTCCAGGTGGCGCCACTCCTCGGGACGGTCGTGCGGGACGGTCGCGTCCAGCAGGGCCTCCTCGGGCTCGCCGAGCAGCCAGTAGACGCCGTCGCCGCCGGTGAGGACGAAGCCGTTGCCGCCGTGCCGCTTCTGCTCCGCGAGGGCCTGGAGCGCGGCGGTCAGCGGTCCGGGGACCTCCTTGACCTGCCACTGGTCGCCGAGCTTCTCCAGCGCCTCGGCGACCGGCAGCCGGTACAGCACGCGGTGGATCGCCCGGACCCGCAGCGGGTAGCGGGCGGTGTCCACCAGCAGCACCATGCCGCGGTCCCACGGGCTGCGCGGCAGGTGGCGGTGTTCGCGCTGGAGCCGCAGGTACATCTCCCAGCGGTGGTGGCCGTCGGCGATCAGGGCCCGGCAGGTGGCCAGGTCGCGGCTGATCCCGGCCAGGTCGGTGGGGTCGGTGACCGCCCACAAGCGGTGGTGGGTGCCGTCGCTGGTGGCGGTGGAGAGCAGCGGCTCGCGCTCGACGGTCCGCTCGATGACGCCGGAGGCGCCGCCGTTGCCCCGGTAGGTGAGCAGCAGCGGTTCGAGGTTGGCCCGGGTGGTGCGCATCAGGCCGACCCGGTCGGCGACCGGCCGGGGCATCACGTCCTCGTGCGGGAGGACGACGCCGGCCTCGGGGCCGCTGACCGCGAGGGCGCCGATCAGCCCGCGCTGGAGCAGTTCGGGGGAGTCACCGGTGCCGGGGACGCGCTGCTCGTAGACGTAGATCGCCGGCTCCGGGTCGGCGGCGAGGACGCCCTCGCGCTGCCAGGCGGCCAGCAGCCGGGCGGCGTGCCGGTACTTGGTGTCGCGGTCGGGGCGGTCACCGGCGTCCTCGGGCTCGGGGCGGGGCAGGATCAGCCGGACCACGTTGTGCGGGTCGGCGGTCTCCAGGTCGAGCCGGCGGCCCGGGTCGACGACGTCGTAGGGCGGGGACATCACCGCGGCCAGTGCGCCGACCCGGTCGGGGACGTAGCGCAGGCCACGGAAGGGGGACAGGGACAGGCCTGCGGTGGCGACGTGCCCGGGATCACCGGGGCCGCCCACGGGAGTCTCGACTCCGTCTTCTGCACTGGGTGTGCTCATTCTGGGCATCGTAACCGGGTACGCGTTGTTGAGAGATCGGAATGCCCGTGCCGAACGCTCGGACGGGTGTGCGACCGAGGGCGAGGGACGGCATGGACGACGGGCAGGAACGGCCGGACGGCGGCGCGCCGGGTGAGCGCGTGTCCACGGGGGGCGTCCCGGCCCAGGGGAGACCCGGGGATCCCGCCGGGGACGTCTACGACTGGTTCCGCCGCGGTGCGAACCTGCTGGCCCAGGGGCATCCGGCGGCGGCCCAGCAGTTGCTCGCCCGGGCGGCGGAGGCCGAGCCGCACTCGCGCAGCATCCGGGAGGCGCTGGCCCGGGCCCAGTTCGACGCCGGTTCGTACGCGGCGGCGCTGGAGAACTTCCGGGCCGTGGCGCTGGCCGATCCCTCGGACGACTACGCTCAGTTCGGGTGGGGCGTCTCGGCAGCCCGGCTGGGCGACTTCGAGACGTCCGCCGAGCACCTGGCGCTGGCCGTGGCCATGCGGCCGGAGACCGACCACTACCGCGCGGCGCTGCGGCAGACCCGGGCGACCCTGGCGGCCCGGGCCGGGGCCTTCGGCCCGCTGTTGCCGGGTGTTCCGGGTGCCTCGGGCGTTCCGGAGGTTCCGGGCGGCCGGAAGGGCGCGGCCCGGGACCCGGGGGCGGGCCTGCCGGGGCAGTTCGGGGGAGAGCCCGACGGCGTCAACGACGACGCCTGAGCGGGCGGGCATGGACGAGCAGACGGACCAGCAGTGAATGAGGTAGGGCACGCATGACCGAGACGGCCACCCCCGCGCGACGGACCGCCCCCGGCGGCAGCGACCGCCCGTTGACCGAGGCGTACGACACGGCGCTGCTCGACCTGGACGGCGTGGTCTACGCCGGTCCGAACGCGATCGAGCACGCGGTGGACGCGCTGGCGGCCGCCCGCAGTGCCGGGATGCGGCTCGCGTACGTGACCAACAACGCCTCCCGCCCGCCGCGGGTGGTCGCCGAGCACCTGACCGAGCTGGGCGTGCCCGCCGAGCCGACGGACGTGATCAACTCGGCCCAGGCGGCCGCCCGGGTGGTCGCCGAGAAGGTGCCGGCCGGGGCGAAGGTGCTGGTCGTGGGCGGCCTGGGGCTGGAAGAGGCGCTGGCCGAGCGCGGGCTGGTCGCGGTCCGCTCGCTGGCCGAGGAGCCGCTCGCGGTGGTGCAGGGCTTCGATCCCTCGGTGGGCTGGCCGCAGCTGGCGGAGGCCGCGTACGCGGTGCGCGCGGGGCTGCCGTGGGTCGCCTCGAACACCGACCTGACGGTGCCGACGGCGCGCGGCATCGCCCCCGGCAACGGGACGCTGGTGGCCGCGGTCCGGGCGGCGGCCGGGGTGGACCCGGAGGTGGCGGGCAAGCCGCTGCCGCCGATGCACCGGGAGACCGTGCTGCGCACCGGTGCCCGGCGGCCGCTGGTGGTCGGGGACCGGCTGGACACCGACATCGAGGGCGCGTTCAACGGCGGGGTGGACAGCCTGCTGGTGTTCACCGGCGTCACCACCCCGGCGCAGTTGCTGGCGGCCCCGGCCGAGCACCGGCCGACGTACCTGGCGGCGGACCTGCGTGCCCTGCTGGTCCCGCAGCCTGAGGTGACGGCGGCGGGCGGCGGCTTCGTCTGCGGTGGCCGGACGGCCGTCGCGGAGGGCGGCGTGCTGCGGCTGTCCGGTGCCGGGGACCGCTGGGACGGCCTGCGGGCGCTGTGCGCGGCGGCCTGGACGGCGCAGGACGCGGACGGCGGGCCGGCGGACGGGCGGAAGGCGCTGGCCGAGCTCGGCTTCTGAGCCGACCGGAACGACCGGGGCCACCGGAATTGCCGGAACGGCCGTCCGGGACATCCGTGCGGGACGTCCGTCTCGGAGTGATGTGCTGGACGGCCGTCCGGAGCTGACGTACGACCCGGCGCCCGGGCAGGCAGAGCGGGCCGGGGCGGGTCAGAGCAGGGTGCGCAGCCGCAGCAGGTCGCGGAAGCCGGCCTCCAGCCGGACCCGGCCGCTCGCCCAGGCGGCGGCGAAGTTGAGCTCGCCGCCGACCAGGGCGACCAGGTCGTCGCTGGCCATGGTGAGCCGGATCGCCGCCTTCTCGGCGGGTGCGCCGGGGGCGGCGACGACGTCCTGGATCCGGCCGTCGCGCAGCTGACCGGTGAAGGTCAGGTCCAGGTCGGTGATCCGGCAGCTGAGCGAGCGGTCGAGGGCGGCGGCCTGCCGGACGTCCCCGGTGGACTTCGCCATGTTCCGGCTGAGCTGCTCCAGTGCCTCCCGGCACTCCTCGGCGTTCGCCATGGCGCTCGCTCCATCCCCAGGTCACTACGGTGCGGACTGCCGGGCCACGGTACCTCAGGCGGGTTTTGGCGGTAGCGTCGTCGGTGGGGTGCCCGGAATCGCCCGGGTGCCGTGGGCGACGGAGCGAGGCGCGCGCAGGCGCGGAGGAGGCACCCGGATGCTGCCGAGGACGGTGCGGGGAGCGGTGGCGGCCGCCGCCGTGGTGGTCGAGGAGGTCGGCAAGCGGGTCGTCGACACGGCGGCCGCGATCCTGGAGAGGACCGGCGTCGACGTGGCCGGGGTCGAGCGCAGGCTGGGCGGGCAGTTCCCCCCGTCGGCGCAGACCCTGCAGACCCTGGCCGAGGAGGCGGTCACCGCCGGGCGGGCCGGGGTGGACCTGGCGGTCGGGGTGGCGCGCAACGAGGTGGAGAAGGCCTTCGAGCGGGTCGGCGACCAGGTCACCAAGGTCGGCGTGGTGCTGGCGTACCTGGAGAGCAAGCTGCGCGAGGTCGAGGAGGAGCCGGCCGGGGCGGGGCGCGCGGCGGATCCGTACCCGGCGGAGCAGCCGGTCCCGGCGCCCCGGGCGGACGACCTGTTCGGGCGCGGTTGGGAGTTCGAGGACGAGCCGGTGGCGGCCGAGCCGATAGTGGCCGAGCGGGTGGAGGTGGACGAGCCGGTCGAGTTCGATCCGCCGGTGGGTCCGGCGGGGGTGAAGAAGTCCCCGGCGAAGAACGCCGCGGCGAAGAAGGCGGCGGCGAAGAAGGCCGTCGGCAAGAAGGCGGCGACCAAGAAGACCACCGTGGCCAAGAAGTCGACCGCCGAGGGCGCCGCGCGGCGGAAGCCGAACGGCGCCGAACCCGGGGCGGCCGCCAAGCGCACGGCGACCAGGAAGACCACCGTCCGCAAGGCCACCAGCACGAAGAAGCCCACGAAGCCCGCGAAGTCCGAGAACCCCGAGGGGCCCGATGTCCGGGGCGAGTGAGCCGGGCCCGGCGACGGAGCCGGCCACCGCCGCCACCGCCGTGGCGGCGCTCGGGGCGCTCGGGGCCCTCGGGCAGGCCGAGCCGCTCGGCGTCGAACTGCTCCCCACCGGGCACCCCGGGGTGGACGCCGGGCTGGCCCGGCTGGAGGCTCTGGACGGGGTCCCGGCCGAGGCACACGTCGCGGTGTACGAAGATGTTCACCAGCGGCTCGCCGACACGCTGGCCGCGCTCGACCAGGAATGATCCGCAGGACCCGTAGGAGCTGAAGCACCAGTGGCAGTGGCACGACGCCGACTCGACGCGGAGCTGGTCCGCCGCAAGCTGGCCCGGTCGCGTGAGCACGCGACCGAACTGATCGCGGCCGGGCGGGTGACCGTCGGCGGCACCACCGCGACCAAGCCGGCCACCCAGGTGGAGACCTCGGCGGCCGTCGTGGTGGCCAAGGACGACAACGACCCCGACTACGTCTCGCGCGGCGGGCACAAGCTCGCCGGGGCGTTCGCGGCCTTCGTGCCGCAGGGCCTGGTGGTCGAGGGCCGCCGGGCGCTGGACGCGGGCGCCTCCACCGGCGGCTTCACCGACGTGCTGCTGCGCGCCGGGGCCGCCCACGTGCTGGCGGTGGACGTCGGCTACGGGCAGCTCGCCTGGTCGCTGCAGAGCGACGAGCGGGTGACGGTGATGGACCGCACCAACGTCCGCGAGCTGACCCCGGAGTCGATCGGCGGCACCCCCGTCGACCTGGTGGTCGGCGACCTGTCCTTCATCTCGCTCGGTCTGGTGCTGCCGGCCCTGGCCGCCTGCGCGGCCCCGGACGCCGACCTGGTGCTGATGGTCAAGCCGCAGTTCGAGATCGGCAAGGAGCGCCTCGGCAGCGGCGGGGTGGTGCGCAGTCCGCAGCTGCGGGCCGAGATGGTGCGGCAGGTGGCCGGGCAGGCCTGGGGCCTCGGACTGGGCGTGCGCGCGGTCACCGCGAGCCCGCTGCCGGGGCCGTCGGGGAACGTCGAGTACTTCCTCTGGATGCGCCGGGACGCCCCGCAGCTGGACCCCGCGGAGGCGGACCGGGCCGTGGCGGAAGGGCCCCGATAGGGTGCTCTGCGAGCGTCCGGCCCGTCATGCTGGATGGCGCGGACGCACCGGGCCAAGGGCGACCCGGCGGGCGTAGGGAGAGGGCAGCGGCATGAGCGACGAAGAACGCACGGTCTTCCTGATCGCGCACACCGGCCGGGAGACGGCGCTGCGCAGTGTCGAGAGCTTGGTGCACGGGCTGCTGAAGGCGGGGCTCCGGATCAGGCTGCTGGAGGCCGAGGCGGTGGACCTCGACCTGCCGGACGGGGTCGAGAAGGTGGCGGAGGGGCCCGGGGCGGCGGACGGCTGCGAGCTGATCCTGGTCGCCGGTGGTGACGGCACGCTGCTGCGCGGCGCGGAGCTGGCACGCTCGCACGGGCTGCCGATGCTGGGGATCAACCTCGGCCGGGTCGGCTTCCTGGCCGAGGCCGAGCGGGACGACCTGGCCGTGGTGGTCGAGCGGGTGGTGGACGCCGACTACGAGGTCGAGGAGCGGATGACGCTCGACGTCATCGTCCGCACCAACGGCGATGTGGTGCACCAGGACTGGGCGTTGAACGAGGCGTCGATCGAGAAGGCCTCCCGGGAGCGGATGTTGGAGGTGGTGACCGAGGTGGACGGCCGCCCGGTCTCCAACTTCGGCTGCGACGGGGTGGTCTGCGCGACGCCGACCGGTTCGACCGCGTACGCCTTCTCGGGCGGCGGGCCGGTGGTGTGGCCGGAGGTGGAGGCGCTGCTGATGGTGCCGATCTCCGCGCACGCGCTGTTCGCCCGGCCGCTGGTGACCTCGCCGGACTCGGTGCTGGCCGTCGAGGTGCAGCCCAAGACCCCGCACGGGGTGCTCTGGTGCGACGGCCGGCGTTCGGTCGAACTGCCCGCGGGCGCTCGGGTGGAGGTGCGCCGGGGGCAGACGCCGGTGCGGCTGGCACGGCTGCACCGGGCGCCGTTCACCGACCGGCTGGTGGCCAAGTTCGCGCTCCCGGTGACGGGTTGGCGCGGGCGCTCGAACACCGACTGCTGACCCCCGCGGTTCCGACGGGGCGTCAGACCGCCAGGGCCTGACCCTCGTCGGTCGGGCCCAGCCGGCCGCCCGCCGCCGCGCGGGCGGCCAGCGCGGCCAGCCGTTCGACGGCGGCGGGGACGGCCGCGGCGGGCACCGTGAGCGGTATCCGGATGTGGTGCTCGAAGGCGCCGTCCGAGCCGAACCGGTTGCCCGCGGCGATCCGGATCCCGGCGTGCTCCCCGGCCCGGGCCAGCGCCGCGCCGGACAGTCCGCCGGTGGCGACCCAGAGGGCCAGGCCGCCGGGCGGCAGGGTGACGTCCCAGTCGGGCAGCCGCTCGGGCAGCGCGGCGGCGAAGGCGTGCGCGGTGGCCCGCAGCCGGTCCAGCTGGTGGGCGCGGACGGCGGGCAGCGGCTCGCCGAGCAGTTCGGCGGCGATCAGCTGGTCGAGCACCGGGGTGCCGACGTCGCTGTAGACCCGCTCGGTGGCCAGCCGCCGGACCAGCGCGGGCGCGGCCCGCACCCAGCCGATCCGCAGGCCGCCCCAGAGCAGCTTGCCGGCCGAGCCGACGGTGACCACCTGGGCGGCCCGGTCCAGGGCCGCCACCGGGCGCGGCAGCGGCGTGGACTCCGGTACGCCCCAGCCGAGTTCGGCGGTGGTCTCGTCCACCAGCACGATGCTCCCGACCGCCCGGGCGGCGGCCAGCAGCCCGCGGCGCTGCTCCTCGTCGATCAGCGCGCCGGTCGGGTTGTGGAAGTCCGGGATGACGTACGCGAGCTTGGGGGCGGCCCCGCGCAGCACCCGCTGCCACTCCGCCAGGTCCCAGGCGGGCTGCGGTGCGTACGCGTACGGGACGGGGACCAGGCGGGCCCCGGTGAGGCGCAGCGCCTGGAGGGTGTGGGCGTAGCTGGGGGCCTCGACGGCGACCCGGTCGCCGCGGCCGACCAGGACCCGCTGGACGAGGTGGAGTCCGCCCATCGCGCCGGTGGTGACCAGGATCTGGTCGGGGGTGGTGGGCAGTCCGCGCTCGGTGTAGCGGCGGGCGACGGCCTCGCGCAGCACCGGGACGCCGGTGGGGTAGTGGCCGTGTCCGGCGGCGTAGTGCGGCAGCAGGTCGACGGCCCGGGCGGCGGCCCGGCCGAGCCAGGGCTGCGGGGCGGGCAGGGCGGCGACGCCGAGGTCCAGGATCCGGCCCTGTTCGTCCGGCGGGACGGGGTGCAGGGCGTCGCCGGGCGGCGGGGCGCCCTCGGGCAGGGTGGTCCAGCTGCCGGCGCCGCGGCGGCTGAGCAGGTAGCCGTCGCCGCGCAGGGTCTCGTACGCGGTGGCGACGGTGGTGCGGCTGAGGTCCAGGGCGCTGGCGAGTTCGCGTTCGGCGGGCAGCCGGGCGCCGACCGGCAGCCGGCCCTCGGTGACCAGCAGCCGGATCTGCCCGGCGAGGGTGCGGTAGGCGGGCCGGCGGGCGGTGGCCGGTTCGGGGAGCCGGGCGGTGGCGAGGAGCCGGGCCAGGGTGGGCGGGGCGACGGTGGTGTGCCAGTCGGTCGTGGCGCCCATGCGCCCACCTCGCTTCGCTCGCTCGGCAGGCCACTTGCCGCTGATTGGCCCTGTCGATTGCTTTATTGGCCCGCTCATCATGGCAGGGCGGCCGCCGAGTCCGCCACCGTCGGGGCGACCCGGCGGTGCAGCACCACCCGCAGGAGCAGCAGTGGCCGTCACGACCGCACCCACCACCGCCCCCACGAGCCCGCCCGCCGTCGCACCGCGTCCCGGCCCCGCCGTCCGGCTTCTCGGCGACACCCACGCTCTGGGGCGCCGGCTCCCGCAGCTCGCCGTCGGCCTGGCCCTGTACGGGGCGAGCATGGCGCTGATGCTCCGCTCCGGCCTCGGCCTGGACCCCTGGGACGTCTTCCACCAGGGCCTGCAACGGGTGCTCGGCCTGAGCGTGGGCGCCTGGGTGACGATCTGCGGCGCCCTGGTCCTGCTGCTGTGGATCCCGCTGTGTCAGCGTCCGGGGGTCGGCACCGTGGCCAACGTGCTGGTGATCGGCGCCGCGATGGACCTCACCCTGCGGCTGGTCGACGGCCCGCACGGCCTGCCCGCCCGGATCGCGCTGATGGCCGCCGCGGTGCTGCTCAACGGCCTGGCCTCGGGCCTGTACATCGGCGCCCGGCTCGGCCCCGGCCCGCGGGACGGCCTGATGACCGGCCTGCACCGGCGCACCGGGCGCTCGCTGCGGCTGATCCGGACCGGCATCGAGGTCACCGTGCTGGCGGCCGGGTTCGTGCTCGGCGGCACCGCCGGGGTCGGCACGGTGGTGTACGCGCTGCTCATCGGCCCCCTGGTGCAGCTCTTCCTGCCGTGGTGCACCGTGCCCACCGCCGCCCGGACCTCCCGGAACGGGTGAACTCGGCGGCACGGAGTTGCCGCGCGCCGTTGCCGCTCGTCGCGCTCCGGGGGCGGAACCTCGTAAGGTCGTCTCCGTGTTGGACGAGATGCGGATACGGGATCTTGGGGTCATCGACGACGCGGTGGTCGAGCTCGCCCCCGGCTTCACCGCCGTGACCGGGGAGACCGGCGCCGGCAAGACCATGGTGGTGACCAGCCTCGGCCTGCTGCTCGGCGGACGCGCCGACCCCGGTCTGGTCCGCCACGGCGCCGGGCGCGCCGTGGTGGAGGGCCGGCTGGAGCTGCCGGCCGGCTCCCCGGTGGCGGCCCGTGCCGCCGAGGCCGGGGCCGAACTGGACGACGGAGCGCTGCTGGTCAGCCGGACGGTGTCCGCCGAGGGCCGGTCCCGGGCGTACGTCGGCGGGCGGGCCGTTCCGGTCGGGCTGCTCACCGAGCTCGGCGAGGACCTGATCGCCGTGCACGGCCAGACCGACCAGCAGCGGCTGCTGCGCCCGGCCCGCCAGCGCGGCGCGCTGGACCGCTACGCGGGCGGGACGGTGGCCGAGCCGTTGGTCCGCTACCGGGAGACCTACCGCGCCCTGCGGGAGGTCGCGGCCACCCTGGAGGAGCTGACCACCCGGGCCCGCGAGCGGGCCCAGGAGGCCGACCTGCTGCGCTTCGGCCTGGACGAGATCGCCGCCGCCGAGCCGGTGGCCGGCGAGGACGTCGAGCTGGCCGCCGAGGCCGAGCGGCTCGGCCACGCCGACGCGCTGTCCTCCGCGGCGACCCTCGCCCACGCGGCCCTGGCCGGCGACCCGGCCGACCCGGAGGCCCTGGACGCGGGCACCCTGCTCGCCCAGTCCCGGCGGGCCCTGGACGCCGTGCGCCACCACGACGAGCGCCTCGCCGCGCTCGCCGACCGGCTGAACGAGGTCGGCTACCTGCTGACCGACGTCGCCGGGGACCTGGCCGGCTACGCCGACGACCTGGACGCCGATCCGGTCCGGCTGGCCGCCGTCGAGGACCGCCGGGCCGTGCTGGCCCAGCTGCTGCGCAAGTACGGCGGCGAGGAGAACACCCTCGCCGAGGTGATCGCCTGGGCCGAGGCCGGATCCGCCCGGCTCGCCGAGCTCGACGGCGACGACGACCGGATCGACCGGCTCGGCGCCCAGGAGACCGAGCTGCGGGCCGAGTTGGCCGAGCTCGCGGCCGAGGTGTCGGCCGCCCGGCAGGCCGCCGCCGGACGCTTCGCCGAGGCCGTCTCCGCCGAACTCGCCGAACTCGCCATGCCGCACGCCCGGGTGACCTTCGCGATCAGCCGGGTCGACGACCTGGCCGGCATCGAGCTGGACGGCCGCACCGTCGCGTACGGGCCGCACGGCGTGGACGAGGTCGAGGTGCTGCTCGCCCCGCACCCGGGCGCCCAGCCGCGCCCGATCGCCAAGGGCGCCTCCGGCGGTGAGCTGTCCCGGGTGATGCTCGCCGTCGAGGTGGTCTTCGCGGGGGCCGATCCCGTCCCCACCTACCTGTTCGACGAGGTGGACGCGGGCGTCGGCGGCAAGGCCGCGGTCGAGATCGGCCGCCGGCTGGCCAAGCTGGCCGAGTCCGCCCAGGTCGTGGTGGTCACCCACCTCCCGCAGGTCGCCGCGTTCGCGGACCGGCACCTGGTGGTGGAGAAGACCAACGACGGCACCGTGACCCGCTCCGGCGTCAAGGTGTTGAACGACGAGGAGCGGGTGCGCGAACTCTCCCGGATGCTGGCCGGCCTGGAGGACTCGGAGCTGGGCCGGGCCCACGCCGAGGAGTTGCTGGCCGCCGCCCGGGCACCCCGCCACCGGTAGCCGGGAGCCGGCGGCCCTCCCCGCAGGACGGTGACGCGCCCCCGTGGCGCCGACTGTCCAAGAGGGCCGCCGACCTGGCATGGTGGCCGCTGGACACTGGCTTTCCAGTCCCGAGCGCCGCCGGGCGGGCAATCCTCGCGAAGCGGTGCGCGAACCTGATCGAGTCGGATGCGAGACGACGTGGACCATTCCGCCGCCCGGGCCACCGCGGCCGCCCCGGAACCGGGGCAGCTGCACGTGGTGCTCGTCCTGGCCGCCAGCACCGGCGGCATCGGTGCGCACGTGCGCTCCCTGGCCCAGGGCCTGGTCGCGCACGGGGTGACCGTCACGGTCTGCGCGCCGGCGGGTACGGACGCGCTGTTCGGGTTCTCCCGGACCGGCGCGCGGTTCCACACCGTCGACATCACCCCGACCGCGGGCGCCCGCAGCGACGCCACCGCGATCGGCGAGCTGCGCCGGGCCTTCACCGGCGCCGACGTGGTGCACGCCCACGGGCTGCGCGCCGGGCTTCTGTCCGACCTCGCGCTGCGCACCGCCGGCCGTTTCCCGGGCCTGCGCCCGGAGACCCCGTTGGTGGTCACCTCGCACCACGCGCTGCTGGCCACCGGCATGGAGCGGCGGCTGCAGCGGCTGATGGAGCGCCGGGTGGCGCGCGCCGCCGACCTCGTCCTCGGCGCCTCCTCCGACCTGGTCGCCCGGGCCCGTGAACTGGGCGCCACCGACGCCCGGCTGGGCCCGGTCGCCGCCCCGCCGATGCCCGAGGGCCGACTCGCCCGGGCCGAGGCGCGGGCCGCGCTGCTCGGCGACGGCCCGGACCGTCCGCTGGTGCTGGCGGTCGGCCGGCTCGTCCCGCAGAAGGCCTTCGGGCTGCTGCTGGACGCCACCGGCGAGCTGGCCGGGCTGGACCCGGAGCCGCTGCTGCTGCTCGCCGGGGACGGCCCGGAGGCGGGCCCGCTGCGCGAGCGGGTGGCCGCCGAGAAGCTGCCGGTGCGTCTGCTCGGCTACCGCACCGACGTGCCGGACCTCCTGGCCGCCGCCGACGTGGTGGTGGTCTCCAGCCGTTGGGAGGCCCGCTCGCTGGTGGTCCAGGAGGCGATGCGGGCCGGCGTGCCGGTGGTCGCCACCGCCGTCGGCGGCATCCCCGAACTGGTCGGCGACGCCGCCGTGCTGGTGCCGCCCGGCGATCCGGCGGCGCTCGGGCGCGCGGTGCACGGGGTGCTCGCGGACCCGGCCCGCCGCGAGCAGCTGGTGGCGGCCGGCCGGCAGCAGGCCGAGACCTGGCCGGACGAGGCCGCCACCGTCGCCCAGGTGCTCAGCACCTACGACGAGTTGGTGCAGCGCGGCTGAGCCCGGCCGGGCCCGGTCCGGCTAGACCGTCACCTGCTCGGCCCGGTCCGCGGTCCGGTCGGCGGCCGGGCCCTCCGGCTGGGCGGACAGGTAGGCGGCGCCGCAGGCGGTCAGCCGCAGGGCGGTGTCGATCAGCGGGACGTGGCTGAAGGCCTGCGGGAAGTTGCCGACCTGGCGCTTGAGCCGCGGGTCCCACTCC
>NZ_JBFBGS010000097.1:0-14333 GCF_040684795.1 Kitasatospora sp. NPDC089797
CGTGGGGCGGGACCGTCGAACGGTCCCGCCCCACGCGTCTGCCCGCGTCCGTACCGGGCCTACGAGCCCTCGGAGAGGCGCCCGGCGTGCTCGTACTGCTGGCGGGTGGCGAAGCGCAGGAACTCGATCATCCTGGCCAGCACGGTGGTGTCCAGCTGGCGCAGGTAGGCGGCGCCCTCCTGGGCGATCGGCGCGAAGATCTCGGCGACCATCGCGTAGCCCTTGTCGGTGGGTTCCACCGTCACCCGTCTGCGGTCGGCGGTGTCCCGGACCCTGGTCGCGTAGCCGGAGCGCTCCAGCCGGTCGATGGCGGTGGTCACCCCGCCGGTGGTCAGGCCGGCCGCGGCCGCCAGTTCGCCCGGGCTCATCGGGGTGGGGCTGAAGAGCAGCTCCAGGCAGCGCAGGTCGGTGCGGTTGAGCCCCAGCTGGTCCGCGACGTGCTGGTCCAGGGTGTCGGCGGAGCGTTGGAACTCCTGCATGACCTGCCCGAACTCCTCGATCAACTGCTCGCGGGCGTCGGTCGCCCCGGCCTCCTGCTGCGTGGTCACGTCTGCTCCTCTCGGGATTCTCTTGACATTCTAGCGATCCCCTCCGTACAGTCGTCTCAGGTCGATCGCTAGAAAATTTAGCGACTAGATGTACTACTTAATCGAACTTCTAGTCCCTTCGGAGGACCGCCATGACCAACCTCTCCAAGGCCGCCGCCCGCCTGGTGTTCGTCCCGGCGGTGCACCACCTGACCCTCGACGTCGCCACCGAGCCGCAGCCGCTCTACACCGCGAACTTCGGCGGGCCGGCCTCCCGGGTCACCGAGGACCCCGACGGCACCGTGACCATCACCCGCCGCGGCCCGGTCCACCCCTTCGACCTCGCCCGGCGCAGCGCCCACGTGACGCTCAGCCCCGCCGTCGCCTGGGACATCGAGATCCGCGGCGTGGCCACCCACGTCGAGGCCGACCTGACCGGGCTGTCCCTGCGCTCGCTCACCGTCACCGGCGGCCTGAGCGACGCCCGGATCACGCTGCCGCAGACCGACCGGGAGGTGTCGGTGCACTTCGACGGCGGCGTGCGCAAGCTGACCCTGCTGCGCCCGGCCTACACCCGGGCCACCCTCCGCGGCGACCGGGGCTTCACCGGCCTCTCGCTGGACGGCCGCTGGGTCGGCACCCTGGCCAATGCCGACTGGCAGAGCGCCGAGCCGCCCGAGAGCACCCCGGGCGTCTACGACATCACGTTCGCCTCCGGCAGCAACCGCGTCACGATCGCCTGACCCGCCCGACCCCGCGTCACCCGCCCAGCACCGCACCACCCACCGAACAGGAGAAGACCCATCATGTCCGCAAAGCCCCTGCACGTCCTGGTCATCGGCGCCGGCTTCGGCGGCCTCACCCTCGCCCACGGCCTGCGCAAGGCCGGCGTCTCCGTCGCGGTCTACGAGAAGCAGCGCAGCCGCACCGACGGCCTCTACGGCTACCGGGTCGGCATCGACCCGACCGGCAACCGGGCGCTCAAGGACTGCCTGCCACCGCAGCTCTTCGACACCTTCCTGGCCACCTGCGCCCGCACGCCGCTCTACTTCAACGTGCTGACGGAGAAGAAGAAGCGCACCGCCGCGATCCGGCTGCGCGGCGACGCCGACCTGATCAACTCCGAGCGCTCGGTCTCCCGGCAGACGCTGCGGCAGCTGCTGCTGACCGGCCTGGAGGACATCACCCACTTCGGCAAGGAGCTCACCCACTACGAGCAGCGCCCGGACGGCTCGGTGACGGCCTTCTTCGCGGACGGCAGCTCGGCCACCGGTGACGTCCTGGTGGCGGCCGACGGCGCGCACTCCGCGGTGCGCAAGCAGTACCTCCCGCACGCCAAGCTCAAGCCGGCCGGGATCACCACCATCGGCGCCAAGATCCCGATGAGCCGGGAGGCGCTCGCCCTGCTGCCGCGCCCGTCCCAGCAGGGCCTGTCGCTGGTCTTCGCCCCCAAGGGCTTCATGTGCATCTGGCACGTGATGGAGTTCCGCTGGGACGAGCGCGGCGGGATCAAGGACAGCGCCGCGGGCAACGACGCGGAACTGCTCCGGTCCTGGCCCGGGCTGCTGTTCGACAACACCCGGGACTACATCTCCTGGGGCATCTGGGCGGCGGACGACAAGTTCCCCAAGGACGTGCTCAAGCTCCGCGGCCAGGACCTGATCGACCTGACCCTGAAGCTCACCCCCAACTGGCACCCGGACTTCCGCAAGCTGTTCGCCATGGCGGACCCGACCACGCCCTTCCCGCTGCACATCGCCACCTCCGAGCCGGTGCCGGCCTGGAAGACCACCAACGTCACCCTGCTGGGCGACGCGATCCACACCATGACCCCCGGCCAGGGCGTGGGGGCCAACACCTCGCTGCGCGACGCGATGCTGCTCACCCGGGCGCTCACCGCGGCGAACAACGGCTCCCGTGACCTGATCGGCGCGATCGGCGAGTACGAGGCCGAGATGATCCCCTACGGCTTCGCCCGGGTGAAGGACTCGCTGGCCGAGAACGGCACCTCGGGCGAGGACCCGCTGCACAAGCCGGTGGTGGGACGCGCCGTCCTGGCCGGCGCGCGGGCCTACTTCAAGGCCGTCGACAAGATCCCCTCGATGCAGCGCAAGTTCCTGGACGACCTCTACACCTACCGCGGTGCCGAGTAACGGCCCCGCACGGCAACGGCACGGCCGCCGCGGGCGGGTGGGCAGGACCGGTACCGGTCCCTCCCACCCGCCCGCGGCGTTGCCGGGGCCCCCGCCGCCGGTCATCGCGCCGTCCTCACTCCCGCGCGGACCGGGCGGGTCGCCGGCCCCGGTCCGTGCTGCCGTCCGCATCGCCGTCCGCATCGCCGTCCGCGCCGCCGTCCGCGCCGTCGCTGCCGGGACGCGGCAGCAGCGGCGTGAGCCCGAGCACCACCAGGAAGGCCACGGCGGAGTAGCGCAGGCTGTGCGAGGTCGCGTCGGCGAAGCTCGCCCGCATCGCGGTGCGCACCGCGTCGCCGGTGGCACCGCCCGCGGCGTCGTCCGGGCAGCCGTCCGGCGTCCGGTAGGGGTCGAGCGCCCCGGTCCGGGCCACCACGCAGTCGCGCAGCTGCGCCAGCGCCGCGTCCTGCGCCGCGCCGGAGGCGCCCCGGGCGGTCAACGCGGCCCGCAGCGCGGGCTCCTGGGCACGGGCGTGGGCGGCCCCGGCACCGCCGAGCCGGGCGAAGAAGACCAGCGCGATCAGCCCGATCCCGGCCGCCGAGGCCAGGTAGACCGCCGCGTTGGCCAGGCCGGCGCCGCTGCCGGCGTCCCGCCGCGGGACCCCGCTCAGCACCAGGTTGATCAGGATCGGCACCACCAGGCCCAGCCCGCAGCCGATCGCGGCCAGGCAGCCGGCCAACGGCCAGAAGCCGAGCGCGCCCCGGCCGGTCACCGCGCTCAGCAGCAGGGTCGCCGCGGCCACCACGACGCAGCCGGTGGCCAGCAGCGCGCGGCCGATCCGCGGCGCCAGGGAGACCGCCGGGATGCCGAGCAGGCAGGTGCCCAGCACCCACCCGACCATGGCGCACCCGGTGCGCAGGGCCGACCAGCCCAGGCCGATCTGGGTCTCCCAGATCACCGGCATCTGCAGCGAGACCAACGCCGAGTAGACCAGCAGCAGTTGCACCATGCCGGCCGTGAACGAGCGGTTGCGGAACAGCGCCACCGGGATCAGCGCCCGCTCGGGACCGCTGCGGCCCTGCTGCCGGGCCACCAGCAGCGCCACCGGGACGGCTCCGGCCAGGGCGATCAGCATCCAGGCCGGCCAGCCGGCCGCCCGGCCCTGCTGGAGCGGGTAGACCAGCAGCACGGCCAGCAGCGCCACCAGCGCGATGCCGGTCGGATCGGGCCGCAGCGCGCGGTCGGAGCGCGACTCGGGCAGCAGCAGCCAGGTGCCGACCAGCACCAGCACCCCGATCGGCACGTTGATCAGGAAGACCGCCCGCCAGCCGAGGCCGAGCAGGTCGTCGGTGGCCAGGAAGCCGCCCAGCACCGGACCGGCCAGCTGCGCCAGGTTCATCACCGAGCCGTAGGCCGCGAAGGCCGCGCCCCGGCGGTCGGGGGCGAAGAGCAGCTGCAGCACCGCCAGCACCTGGGGCACCATCAACGCGCCGAAGCCGCCCTGGACGCACCGGGCGGCGATCAGCACCCCGGCCGTGGGCGCGAGCGCGCAGGCGGCGGAGGCGAGGGTGAACCCGGCGACACCGGTCAGGAACACCCGCTTGCGGCCGTACATGTCGCCGAGCCGCCCGCCGGGGATCAGCAGCACGGCGAAGGCGAGCGCGTAGGAGGCGACGAACCACTGGCCCGCGGCGTAACCGGCGTGCAGGCTGCGCTGGATGGCGGGCGTGACCACGGCGGCGATGTTCAGGTCGAGCATGTCCATGAAGGCGGCGAACAGGATGACCAGCAGCGCCGGCCAGGGGCTGCGCCCGGCCGTCCCGGTGGTGCCTGCCGCGGAGCCCGTGGTGGACGGGGCGGGGGTCGTGCTCATGGGAGCCCTTCTCGAGGCGGCTCCCGGACGGGCTCGGCGGGAGCCTTGGTTGGGGACCCGCCGAGCCCGGGCTGACCGGTCTCAGACCTCGATCTGCACGCCGTAGCTGCGCAGCCAGAAGTCGAAGCCGAGCGCCATCTCGATGTTCGACCGGCTGTGCCACTCGTGGGCGGTGCCGGACGGGTCCTCGATGGCCTGCCGGGCCGCCTGGACGTCCAGGAACGGGAGGACCGGCGAGTCGGGGTTGCGCAGCAGCGCGGCGAACTCGCGGTGCAGCGCCTGGGTGTAGGTCGGGTCCTGGGTCACCGGGTAGGGGCTCTTCGGGCGGTCCAGGATCGACTTCGGCAGCAGGTCCCGGGTCGCCGCGCGCAGCAGGCTCTTCTCCCGGCCGTCGAAGGTCTTGAACTCCCACGGCACGTTGTAGACGTACTCCACCAGCCGGTGGTCGCAGAACGGCACCCGGGTCTCCAGGCCCGAGGCCATCGCCAGGCGGTCGCCGCGGTCCAGCAGCATCGGCAGCCAGCGCGACAGGTGGGCGTAGCTGAGCTCGCGCATCCGGTGCTCGCGGCCGCTCTCGCCGGCCTGGTGCGGCGTCTCCAGCTGGACCTGGCGGTAGTTCTCGGCGTAGTAGCCGGTCATGTCCAGCTTGTCGAGCAGGTCGAGGCCGAACAGGCCGCGGCCCTGGCCGTTGCGGCTGCCCTCCTGGCGGCGCTCGGCGGCGACCCAGGGGAAGGTCTCCAGCCCGACCAGCTCCTCGTCGTGCAGCCACTTGAAGCCGCCGAAGATCTCGTCCGCGGTCTCGCCGGTGAGCGCGACGGTGGAGTGCTCGCGGGTGGCCCGCAGCATCAGGTAGAGCGAGGTGTCCATGTCGCCGAGCGCGGTCGGCATGTCCTGGGCGAGGATGGCGGCCTCGCGCGCGCTGGGGTCGATCAGGTCGGCGGTGCCCAGCACGATGTCGGTGTGGTTGGCGCCCACGTGCCGGGCGAGTTCGGCCGCGTACGGGGCGTCGGGGGTGTCGCGCTGGTCGTCCGGGCGGAAGTTCTCGCTGTAGCCGACGAAGGTGGCGGTGATCGTGCGGACCGCCTCGTCACCGGCCTGGGCGCGGGCGATCGCGGCGAGCGCGGTGATCGAGCTGGAGTCGATGCCGCCGGAGAGCGCGGTGCACAGCGGGACGTCGGCGACCAGCTCGCGGGTGACGATCTCCTCCAGCATGGAGCGCACGTGGGCGACCGTGGTGTCCAGGTCCTCGGTGTGCTCGCGCGCCTCCAGCGCCCAGTAGCGGCGCAGCACCGCGCCCTTGCGGCTCAGCGTCAGGGTGTGGCCCGGCGGCAGCTCGCGCAGGTCGCTGAAGACGCTCTGGCCGGGGGTCTTGGCGGTGGAGAAGAGCTCCCGCAGGCCGTCCGCGTCCACCGTCCGCTTCACCAGCGGGTTGGCGAACAGCGACTTGGGCTCGGAGCCGAAGATCAGGCCGCCCGGGAGCGTCTTGTAGAAGACCGGCTTGATGCCCATCCGGTCGCGGACCAGCAGCAGTTCCTCGGTGCGCGGGTTCCAGACCGCGAAGGCGAACATGCCCTCGAGGTGCTCGGCGCAGTCGGCGCCCCACTGGAGGTACGAGCGCAGCACCACCTCGGTGTCGCTGCGGGTGCGGAACCGGTGCCCGCGGCTCTCGAGTTCGGAGCGCAGCTGCTTGAAGTTGTAGACCTCACCGGTGTACGAGAGCACCGCCAGGGTCCGGCCGTCCTCCTCGGCCACCATCGGCTGGATGCCGCCGGCGAGGTCGATGATGGAGTTCCGGGTGTGGCCCAGCAGCGCGTGGGTCGACACCCACACGCCCCGGGCGTCGGGACCCCGCTTCTCCAGGGCGTCGGTCATCCGGTCGAGGATCAGCCGCTCCTCCGAGAGGTCGCAGCTGAAGTCCACCCAGCCAGTCATACCGCACATTCGGAAAACTCCCTTGTTCAGCTCTGTCTCGGGGATGCGCCGGCCGGCAACGGGTGTTGCGGCGGATCAGCGGCCGGGAAGTCTGGACCTGACGGCTGGTCGGCAGTCTGGTGGCGCGCGGTGGAAGCGGGCTAGAGCAGGACTCGATGCCCGGGCCGGGCCGCGGGGTGCGGCCACCGGACCGGGGACCGTCAGAACGGCCAGGCCTCCCGGCGCCAGGCGGCGTCCACGAACGCCCACTCGTAGCGCACCGCGTGGCCGGCGTTGCGCACCAGCTCCCGCCGCTCGGCCGGCGAGCTGTCGGCGGCGACCTCCTCGGCCAGGTCGAGGAACTCGTCCAGCATGCCCCGGAAGAACTCGCCGGGGTGGGCCTTCTCGATCTCCGGCGCGTAGCGCGAGGCCGGGTCTCGGCGGGCCAGCAGGTCGTCCGTGACCAGCATGTACAGCCAGGCCGAGGGCAGCACCGCGCCGAGGCCGGCGGCCAGCGAGGTGGAGCCCGCGGCGGCCAGGAAGCTCACGTAGCCCAGCGTGGTCGGGGCGATCGGCGGCGGGCCGTCCGGCGGCAGCGCCAGGCCGAGCCGCTCGGCCGTCGAACCCAGGCCGTCCAGCCGGACCGCGCAGTCCTCCAGCGCCCCGGTCGCCATCCGGCTCAGCGTCGCCGCCTGGCGGCCGTTCCGGGCCAGCGCGGAGCAGCGGGCCTGCGCCCGGCCGTAGCCGGGCAGCAGGTGGCAGGAGTCCTGCAACGTGAAGTGGAGCAGGGCCGCGCCCGGCAGCGTGCCGTCCCGCAGCCCCGTGTAGTACGGGTGCTCGCACATCCGGCGGGCCCCGTCGGTCACCAGGCCGCCGAGCTCCTCCCGCAGGGTGGTGCCGTGCTGCCCTGCCGCGATCGGTTTCACCATGCGGCGAGCCTCGGCGGACCGGCTCGAGGCCGGCTCGCGCCGGGCTCGCCCCGTCGCCCGTCGCCCGTGCCGTCCAAACCGCCCCGCCCGGCCCCGGCGGGGCGGCCCCGACCGTCGTTCGAGCCGCGGTCGAGACCGCGGCGGCAGCATCGGGCCGGGCCCGGGGCGTACCCGACGGTTCGCGATGCCCAGCGCCGCGCACCCGGCGGGAACCGCCGGACACGCCCCGGCCCGGCCCGCAGCCGAAGGCGCCCGCCGCCCGCGCACACCGACCAGTCGAGGAAGAGGTCCTGACGGATGAGCAGCCCTCCCGAGCCGCCGCGCTTCCCCACCGATGTCCCGTCCGGACTCCAGGAGCAGCCCGAGTTCCGGCAACTGCGCACCGAGCAGGGGCTCTGCCCGTACCGGCTCCCGCACGGGGCGCCGGCCTACCTCGCGGTCCGGTACCAGGACGTCAGGTCCCTGCTCACCGACCGCCGGTTCGGCCGGGCGCACTCGGTCGGGCCGGAGGAGCCCCGGCTGCTGCCCATCGTCCAGCGCGCCAACCTGCTGATGGTCTCCGACGGCCCCGAGCACGAGCGGTTGCGCCGCCTGCTCGCGGCGGCCTTCACGGTGCGCGGGGTCGAGCGGCTGCGGCCCCGGGTGACGGCGACCGTCTCGGACCTGCTGGACGGCCTGGAGAAGCACGGCGGCCCGGCCGACCTGATGGAGCTCTTCGCGCTGCCGCTGCCGATCCTGATGATCTGCGAGCTGCTGGGCATCCCGGTGGGCGACCGGACCCGGTTCCGGGAGCTGGCCGAGACCTTCCTGGCCGCCAAGCTGCACCAGATGACCGCCGAGCAGATCGGGGCGGCCGGGCAGGAGCTGCGGCAGTACCTGGTGGAGCTGGTGGCGGCCCGCCGGCGCGAGCCCACCGGGGACCTGCTCGGCACCCTGACCGCCGAGGGCGACCTCTCCGACCAGGAGCTGGTCGGCCTCTCGGTGACCATCCTGATCGCCGGGCACGAGGTGCTCGCCGACCAACTGGCCAACACCGTCTACTTCCTGCTGACCAACCCCGGCCACCACCGGGAGCTGCTGGACCGGCCGGAGCTGGTGCCGGCGGCGATCGAGGAGCTGCTGCGCTGGACCCCGCAGGGCACCAGCACCGGCAGCCCCCGCCGGGCCGTGGAGGACGTCGAACTCGGCGGCACCCTGGTGCGGGCCGGCGAGTACGTGCTGCCGCTGCTCAGCGTGGCCAACCACGACGAGGCGGCCTTCCCGGCCGCCGACCGGGTCGACTTCCACCGCCCGGCCACCTCCCACCTCGGCTTCGGCGCCGGCGTGCACCGCTGCCTGGGGTCGGCGCTGGCGCGCCTCGAACTCCAGGTGGCCCTGGCCGAGTTGCTGCGCCGGCTGCCCGGGCTGCGACTCGCCGTGCCGGCCGAGGAGATCGCCTGGTGCGGGGGCGGCCTGGTGCGCGGCCCGTACACCCTGCCCGTCGTCTGGTGACCGCACCGGTCACGGATTCGTCCCATCGAGAACTCGAGGAGTCGTCATGGACCTTCAACTGAAGGGCAAGCGGGCCGTCGTCACCGGTGCCAGCCGGGGGATCGGCCTGGCCATCGCGCGGGCGCTGAGCGCCGAGGGGGTGGAGGTGGTCGGCGGGGCCCGGACCATCAGCGACGAGCTGCGCGAGGCCAGCGCGCACACCCTCGCGGTGGACCTCACCACCCCGGAGGGCCCCGCCCAGCTGGTCGAGCACGCGGTCGGGGCGCTCGGCGGCCTGGACATCCTGGTCAACAACGTGGGCGGCCGCACGGTCTCCGCGAACGGCTTCCTCGACCTGGACGACGAGGGCTGGCGCAAGGGCTTCGAGCTGAACTTCTTCAGCGCCGTGCGGACGATCAGGGCGGCGCTGCCGAGCCTGATCGAGAGCCGCGGCTCCATCGTCAACATCGGGTCGGTCAACGGCCGGCTCGCCGCGCCTCGGCTGGCCGAGTACGGCGCGGCGAAGGCGGCGCTGACCAACCTGACCAAGGCGCTGTCGGAGGAGTTCGGCCCCAAGGGCGTGCGGGTGAACACCGTCTCCCCGGGCCCGGTGCTCACCGACACCTGGAACAGCCCGGTGCGGGCCGCCCGGATGGGCATGTCGGTCGAGCAGCTGGTCGCCGAGGTGCCCAAGTGGATGGCGCTCACCACCGGGAAGATCATCGAGGCGGACGAGGTCGCCGCGATGGTGCTGCTGCTGGCCTCCGACCGGCTGCCGAGCACCACGGGTGCCGACTGGCTGATCGACGCGGGCATGCTGAAGTCGGTCTGACGCCGACCGCACGCGCGGCGCCCCGGGACTCCTGGAGTCCCGGGGCGCCGCCGTCGGATCCGGCCGCTCAGCCGCGCCGGGCGGCCACCGGCCAGGCCGCGTACCCGCGCAGGCCGTAGAGCAGCGGTTCGGGGTCCGGCTGCTGGAGGATCCGCAGCACCTCGCCGTAGACCACGGTGTGCGAACCCACCCGGTGGGCGGCGCTCACCCGGCAGTCCGCCATCGCGTGCGCGTCGTCGACCAGGTGCGGGCCGGCCCCGTCCGGGGCGTAGGTCCAACGGACCCGGCTGAACCGGTCCGCGGCGCCGGAGCCGAACAACTCGGCCGTGGCGCGGGCGCGTTCGTGCAGGAGGTTCACGGTGAACCGGCCGGACTCCAGCACCGCCGCCAGGGTCCGGGTGTCGGTGCGCAGCGAGGCCAGCAGGGTCGGTGGCTCCAGGGTCACGCTGCACACCGCCGAGCAGGTCATCCCGCGCGGCTGCCCGTCGGCGGTGCGGGCGGCCACCACGGACACCCCGCTCGGGAAGCCCGCCATCAGCGCGCGGAACTCCGCGGCGGCCACCGTGGGGCCCGCGTCGGTAGGAGAAGTGGTCACCTGTACGCCCTTCCGTGGACGGATTCGCCCGCCTGTCCGGCCCCGTGCCGCGCCGTCCCGCCGCCGGAGCGGTCCGCGGTGCGGCCGTCGGGCTTCCGTTGCCCCGGGCTCGGGCACGAGGCTGCGGGACCGGGCTCGGAGGCGGCTCGCAGGTGCCTCGACCCCGGAGGCGGTCCAGCGGCTTTCCACCGCGGCTGTGTGACGACCGGCCACTCTGGTGCCTCGGACCACCTGATTCGCCGCGAGGCGTGGGCGGCCGCGCGCTCGAGTCCCGCTCAAGCCGCGCTCCACGGGCCCTCGCCAGCATGCGAGCCGGGGAATGTGCGCCGCCCGGCACGGTGGCGTCCACACACGACTGTGATCGGAGGTGCCGTTCGGATGCCAACACGATTCGGCGTGACCCCACCCCCCGAGGGCGGCGGTCAGGCCCTGCCCCACCACGAGGTGGCCGGGCTCGGGGCCGGACCCGCGAACCTGAGCCTGGCCGCCCTGGGCGCGGACCAACTGCCCCACGGGCTGGCGCTCTTCGAGCGGCGCGAGGGGCCCGCCTGGCACCCCGGGCTGCTCGGCGCGGGAACCCAGCTGCAGACCTCCTGGATCAAGGACCTGGTGTCGCTGGCCGACCCGTGCAACCGGCTGTCCTTCCTCAACTACCTGGTCAGCACCGGCCGGGTCTACGCCTTCCTGAACGCCCAGTACGACTCCATCCCCCGGCTGGAGTACGCCCGCTACCTCGCCTGGGCGTCCGGCGAGCTGGGCTGCGTGCGCTACGGCGTACCGATCGAGGAGGTGGACTACGCGGGCGGCCGCTTCGTCCTCTCCGGCCCGGCCGGCCCGGTGGCCACCGCGGACCACGTGGTGTTCGGGCTCGGCACCCAGCCCGACGTGCCGGCCTGCTTCGAGGGGCAGGAGGGCAACGGGGGAGTGGTGCTGGCCGAGCAGTTGGAGACCCACCTGAGCACCGTCTCCAGCCGGCCCTACGAGCAGGTGATCGTGGTCGGCGGCGGCCAGACCGGCGCCGAGTGCGTGCTCAACCTGCTGCAGCGCGGCTACCGGGACATCCGCTGGATCGGCCGGCGGCCGTGGTTCGCCCCGATGGACGACTCCCCCTCGGCCAACGACTTCTACCGGCCGACCTACCTGCGCTTCTTCCAGGGCCTGCCGGAGGGCGTGCGCGAACGCTACGCCGCCGAGCAGACGCTGACCAGCGACGGCGTCTCGATGGCCACCCTCCAGCAGCTGTACCAGGCCAACTACGAGGCCTCGCTGCGCGAGGGCCGCTCGCCCGTGATGATGCTGCCCGGTCGCAGCGTCGTCGAGGCGGGCCAGCGGTACGGCACGGTCGCGCTCTGGTGCGAGCGCGACTGGGGCGGGCGCGAGCGCCACGCCGCGCGGTTCGTGGTGCTGGCCACCGGCCGGCGCGCGACCCCGCTGCCGCTCTCCGCCGGGCTGTTGGAGCAGATGGAGACCGACGGCTCGGGCGAGCCGGTGATCGACTCCGACTACTCGATCCGCTGGAAGCACAGCGAGGGCCACCGGATGTACGTCCAGAACCGCAGCCGGGTGGGGCACGGGCTGGCCGATCCCAACCTGAGCCTGCTCGCGGTGCGGTCGGCGGTCATCCTCAACTCCCTGCTGGACCGCCAGGTCTTCGCGATACGGGACGAGCAGATGAGCACGGTCTGGGCCTGACCGCACGTCGGCCGCCACGCCGTCCGGCCCGGACCGGCTCCCGCCGGCGCCGGCTCCGGACACCCAGAAACCAAGGATGAGGGGAAAGAAACCGAGATGGCCGATTCACCGTTCCACGTCATCGTCATCGGGGGAGGCACGGGCGGCATGGCGCTCGCCCACGGGCTGCGGAAGGCGGGGATCAGCTGCGCCGTCTACGAGCGCGACCGCACCCGCAACAGCGGGCTGCACGGCTATCGCGTGGGCATCAACCCGGACGGCAGCCGGGCGCTGAAGTACCTCCTCCCCGGGGACCTCTTCGACACCTTCCTGGCCACCTGCGCCCGGGCCCCCAAGTACTTCAGCTTCCTGCGCGAGGACCTGCGGCCCAACGTCACCCTCCCGCTCGTGGTGGAGAACGACCCGGTCAACACCGAGAAGTCCGTCAGCCGGATGACGCTGCGTCAGGTCCTGTTGACCGGCATCGAGGACCTCGTCCACTTCGACAAGACCTTCACCCACTACGAGCGGGAGGAGGACGGCCGGGTCACCGCCTACTTCGAGGACGGCACCAAGGCCACCGGCGACCTGCTGGTCGCGGCGGACGGCGCCAACTCCCGGGTGCGCAGGCAGTACCTGCCGCACGCGACGGTCGAGGACGCCAACATCATCTCCATCACGGCCAAGGTCCCGCTGACCGCGGCCACCAAGGCGCTGGTCCCGGAGAAGGTCTTCCAGGGCATCGGCCTGGTGGTCGCCCCCAAGGGCTACAGCTGCATCCTGCACACGATGGAGTTCGGCTGGGACCGCGACGGCAAGGTCAAGAACAACATCGGCGGCAACGACGCGGCGCTGATCGAGCAGTGGCCGGGCCTGCTGTTCGACAACACCCGGGACTACATCAACTGGGGCTTCTGGGCCTCCACCGACAAGTTCCCGGCCGACGTGATGAAGAAGGAGCCCGAGGAGCTCATCAAGCTGGTCCTGGAGATGACGCCGAAGTGGCACCCGGACCTGCGCAAGCTCTTCAGCCTGGGCGACCCGAAGACCTGCTTCCCCGTCAACATCCGTACCTCCGTGCCGATCGAGCAGTGGAGTCCGAGTAACATCACGCTGATCGGCGACGCCATCCACACCATGACGCCGGGTCAGGGAGTGGGCGCCAACACGGCGTTGCGCGATGCGGCGCGGCTGTGCCGCAACCTGATCGCCCACCGCGACGACAGGATGAACCTGCTGGAAGCGGTCCTGGAGTACGAGACCAAGATGGTCGAGTACGGCTACGAGGCCGTGAAGGAGTCGAGGAAGCAGACCAGCGGGGACCAACCGATCAACAAGCCCTACATCGGCCGGCTGGCGCTGGCGGGCATGCGCACCTACTTCTGGTTCGTGCGCCACAACGCCAAGCTCCAGGAGAAGATGGCCCAGGACCTCTACCTCGACCGCGGTGGCAACCGCGAGGAGTACTGACCGTCCCGGGCACCGGTCACCAGACGCACCACCTGAACGTCAGATGCTCTACCGAAAGGGAACACCAGCATGGACCTGGGACTGCGGGACAAGCGCGTCCTGATAACCGGCGCGACGCGAGGCATCGGCCGCGCCACCGCCAAGGTCTTCGCGGCCGAGGGCGCCCGAGTCGCCATCACCTACAACTCGGCGGCCGACGAGGCCGAGAACGTGGTCAAGGAGCTCGGCGGCCCGGACCGGGCCATGGCCGTGCGCTGCGGGCTCGGTGACCCGGCCTCCATCGAGGCGGGCGTCAAGGCCGTCGAGGAGGCCTGGGGCGGCATCGACGTCGTCGTCGCCAACGCGCAGTCCTTCTCCTGGGTCGACCCGGACCAGCTGCCGCGCTTCGAGAACCTCCCGACCGACGAGTGGTTCCCGCAGCTGCGCGACAACGTCGAGGGCCACATGCTGACGGTGCGGCACGCCCTGGGCGGCATGCGGGAGCGCGGCTGGGGCCGGATCGTGCTGCTGTCCTCGGTGACCGCGGACCACGGCTCGCCGGGCTCGGAGATCTACAGCGCCGCCAAGGCCGCCCTGCACGGGTTCGCCCGCGGTCTGGCCTGGACCCGCGACGGCATCCTCGCCAACGTGGTCTCCCCGGGCGGCACGCTCACCGAGAGCCTGCAGGCGGTCGACCCCGCGATCGTGGAGAAGGCCGCGCAGGAGGCGCCCAGCGGCAAGCTGGCCACCACGGACGACGTGGCCCGGGTCATCGTCTTCCTCTGCTCGGAGGCCAACGGCAACGTCAACGGTGAGATCGTGCGCACCGCCGGCGGCCGCTGACCCGGCCGGACGACAGGAGGCGGGACGGAAGTGACGGACAGTCCGCCCCGCGCCCGCCCGCGGGGCGGAATGCGCACGACCCCCTCCCGGGTTGCATAGGC
>NZ_JBFBGS010000098.1:0-14262 GCF_040684795.1 Kitasatospora sp. NPDC089797
CCCGCCGGACGCTCGCTGCGTCCGGCGGGGCCACCGGTGGGCGGGGGAACGGGCCTGCGGGGTCAGGCCCGTGCCCCCTGATCAGGACCGGCCCGCGAGCAGGCCGAGGTGGCCGTCGAAGCGCCGGTAGAGCACCCGGCCCCGGCCGCCCGCCGGGTGGGCGTAGAAGAGGAACGGCAGCTCCGCCCGCTCCAGCCGCTCGACCGCCTGCCGCTCGGTGAGCAGCGGCGCCCCGTGCGGGCTGAGCGTGATCGGCGCCGTCCGGCGGCCGAACGGACCGGCGGGCATCGTCCGGGCCAGCCGGTAGCCGGTCGGGCCGACCCGGTAGACCACGGCGTCGGTCTCGGTCGCCGGATCGGTGAAGAGGTGGATGTCGTAGTCCATCGCGTCCATCGTCCGGGCCGCCGCCTCGGGCGTGCACCACACCAGCGACGGGTCCTTGCGGCGGACGATCCGGCGCCCGCCGGCGAGCGGCAGCAGGGGCACCGGCGGCTGCGCCGCGGACCACGGACGCGGCACCCAGGCGCCGGTGACGGCCCGGATCCGGTCGAGCAGGCAGTCGGCCACCCGGTCGAGCGAGTCGCCCGCCTCGGCCGCGGCCCGCTGCACCCGGATCCGCCGGCCGTCCACCTCGGCGTTCACCTGCGCCAGCGCCCCACCGGCCACCGCGGCCAGCCGGATCCGCAGCCCTTCCACCAGGGTGCCGGCCCCGCCGGCGACGGCCGCGGCCGCCGCCAGCCGGCCCCGCGCCCCGGCCAGGGCCGCGGCCACCGGGCCGCCCGTCGGCATGCCCGCCGACGCGTCCGTCGATCCGTCGGCCGGGCCGCCCTCGAACGTCCCCGCCGTCATCAACCCGCCCATCGCCCAGGCCCCTTCGCCCTCGCCCGCCGCGTCCTGCCGCCGCGTCCCCGTCGCGCGACCGGCGACCAGCATCCCGGCGGGACCGACCCGGGGGCCAGGGCCCAACGGCCCCACCGCCCCGGGCCGGTCGGCTCCGGTCAGCCGAGCCGGGCGCGCAGCCAGCCCTTGACCTCCGGGGTGACCTCGTCGGTGAGGTCGTCGAACTCCCGGTGCTTGGTCAGGAACGTGGCCACGTACGGGCAGATCGGCACGATCCGCTTCCCGGCGGCCCGGACGTCCGTCAGCGCCTCCTGGACCAGCTGTCCGGCCAGGCCGCGCCCGGCGAAGGCCTCCTCGACCAGGGTGTGGTAGAAGACGCGCTGCCCGTCGTGGTCCAAGTACTCGGTGAAACCCGCGAGTTCGCCGTCGATCCGGATCTCGTAGCGGTGCCGGGCGTCCACCCGCTCGACGACGGGGGTGCCGGGAGTGCCGGGAGTGCTCATGGGAGCGGCCTTTCGTTGGTGGGGCCCGTACGGGCTTCCGATGCGGGGTCAGGGTAGCCCGGCGCCCGCCGCCGCCCCCCCGCCGGACCGGTGGGGATGCGGGTGAGGCCGTCCCGCCGACCGGCTGGGCCGAACGGGCGCGGACCGCGGGCCACGCCCCCGATCCGACAGCCGTCGCGCCCGCAGCCCCCTCAGGGCCGCCGCGCGCTGATCCGACAAGATCGACCGGACAGGCCCTAACGTGGGCCCGACACCCCGCACCCGGCGCGCGGGGCCGGGCGGGGCGTCGCTGGAACACCGGAGGAGCGGAGGGGCCGTTGCGGGTGGGTGCCACGAAGGCGAACGGGCGGTCGCAGCCGTCCTCGGGGCCGGGTGGCGGCCAGCTGCCGGTGCTGGTCCGGTACGGCCACCGTTCCTGGCTGATCCCGGTACTGCTGCTGGTGGCGGTGGTGGTCGTGGACGCGGTCACACCCGAGTGGTTCGCCTCCGCCAGCTGGCTGGCCCTGGTGCCGGTGGTCGCCGCCGGGCTGTGCGGCCCGGTCGCCACCGTGGTGTTCGCCCTCCTGGCGATCGGCGCCTACCCGGCACTGGGCACCCTCTGGACCAAGTCCCACGGGACGGAGGACTTCCTGCTGGTGGTCGCCGGCTGCGTCCTGGCGCTGCCGCTCAGCGTCTTCCGTGCTCAGGCCGCCGCCTACGTCCGGCACCTCCAGGGCGCCGCGGAGACCACCCGGCAGGTGGTGCTGCGCCCGGTGCCGCCGGGCTGGGGCGGGGTGGACTCGGCGGCCCGGTACCTGGCGGCGGACGTCGAGGCCCGGGTGGGCGGTGACTTCTACGACGTGGTGGCCAGCCCGTTCGGGGCACGGGTCATCCTCGGGGACGTCCAGGGGAAGGGCCTGCCGGCCGTCTCGACCGCGGCGGCGCTGGTCGGCTGCTTCCGGGAGGCCGCCTTCCACGAACCGGACCTGGCGACCGTCGCCGTGTGGCTGGAGGAGCGGGTGCTCCGGCAGAACCTGCTCGCCGCCCGGCTGGGCGAGCAGGACGAGCGGTTCGCCACCGCGGTGATGCTCTGGTTCCCCGCCGACGCGCCGGAGGAGATCCGGCTGGTCAACTTCGGGCACGACAGCCCGTACGTGCTGGGCCCGGCCGGGCTCCGCCGACTGCCGCCGGGCGACGGCGCGCCGCTCGGCCTCGCCCGGCTGGCCGGCGGGCTGCCGACGGTCCGGCGGCTGCGGCTGGCCGCGGACGAGACGGTGCTGATGGTCACGGACGGGGTGACCGAGGCCCGGGACCGCCAGGGCGTCTTCTTCGACCTGGGCGCCCACCTGGCGGGGCTGGCCGGCCGGCCCGGGGCCGCTGAGCCCGAGCGGCTGGTGGCGGCCGTCGCGGCCGGTGTCGTCCGGCACACCGGCGGCCGCCGGACGGACGACACCGCACTGCTCGCCGTCCGGCGCCCCGGGGGCCCGGCCGCCGACTGACCCGACGGGCCCGGCCCGTCGGGTCGGGCCCGCAGCCGCGACCCGTCCAGCCGGGCCCCCGTCGGATCAGGCCCGCAGCTGGGGCGCCGCGAGGGTGGGGCGGGGGATCCGGCTGATCACCGAGCCGATCAGGGTGCCGATCGACACCCCGAACACCGCGGACACGGCGGCCAGCACCGCCTGCGCCCCGTTGCCGACCTCGATCTGCGCGGTGTTGAGCAGCCCGAAGGAGCCCGGCACCACGATCCAGAACGCCGGGAGGTAGAGCACCTGCCAGAGCGGCCCGCCGGGCAGCCAGTGCACCACCGTCGCCGCGACCGCGGCGCTGACCGCGCCGGCCAGCCCGCCGATCGCCGCGCCGTGGACGGAGCCCACCACCACCTGGACGGTGACGCTGACCGCGATCACCACCAGGATCCACGGGATGGCCGAGGGAGGGGTGTGGACGTTGACCACCACGCCCGCCACGGCGATCGCCAGCCCGATCCCGATCACCCACCAACTCGGCTTCGCCACCTGGATGTTGGCCAAGGCGCTGGCAGGCATGCCGATCGCGGTGGCGGCCGCGGCCACCCCGGCCAGGAACAGCGCCAGCTGCACCGAGCCGGAGACCAGCCGGGCGGTTCCGGCGCTGGAGGCGCCGGCCGCGATCTCGGACAGTCCGGTGACCAGCAGCCCGCCGGGCAGCAGGATCGCCAGGGTGGCGACGATGGTGCGCAGCGGCCCGTCCAGCAGCCCGGCCCGGGCGAGCGAGAGGACCAGCAGGGCCACCAGGAACCCGGCGGTGACGGGCAGCAGCGGGCGCAGTCGGGGGAGTCGGCGGGCCAGGACGGTCAGCCCGGCCACGATCAGGGAGCCGGCTCCGGCCGCCAGCACATTGGCCGTCGCCGGCTGGAGGAACAGGCAGACGCCGACCCCGACCGGCAGCGCCGCCAGGTCGGCGACCCAGGCGGGCCAGCGGGCCGGCGCCCGGCGGATGGCGTCCAGTTCGGCGCGGGCCCGGGGCCCGTCCAGCTCGCCGGCGCGCAGCCGGTGCACCAGGTGGAGGACGTCGGCGGTCTGCTCGAACCGCAGCGCGGTGTCCACCGGCCGGAAGCTGCTGGCCTCCGTCGTGTCGAGGGTGATGAACAGGCCGTTGGTGAGCGCGGCGACCTGGACGCCGGGAGCCCCCAGCGCCCGCCCCAGCGCGCGGAGCTCCTCCTCGACGTCATGGACGGGGAGGCCCCCGCCGAGCAGGGCTTCGCCCAGGTCGAGGAGCAGGCGGCGGAGCGGGTCCGTCGGGGCTTCGTTGCCCCGGACCGGTGGAGACTTGCTAGACATGGCAGGTATCGTCCCATCCCGCCCGGTTCGGTCCGACTCTGCCCCGGTCTGATCGCCCGGGCCCGCCCGGCCGCCCTGGCGCGGTCGTTCCGGACGGGCTGCGCGGGTCTGTCGCCGGAGGGCGGCAGGGGACGGGCGGTGCGGGACGGATCGGCCCGCGGCGCCGGTCAGTTCACGGTGACCGCCGGGCTGCCGGACTGGCTGGTGTCCGCGACCGGCCCGTAGGAGGCCGAGAAGTACCCGTCGGCGGGGCAGAGGCCGTCGCCGCCGCTCTTGGCGAAGTGCTCGTTGGTGAAGGTCAGGCTGTTGGCGCCGTTGTCGGCGGCGCCGGTGAAGGCGCCGCTGAGCTGGTAGCTGCAGGTGAGGGTGCCGAACCAGCTGTTGAGCACGGCGGTCGCCTGGATCTGGCCGTTGCTCCCGCCGGTGAGGGTGACCGGCAGGCCGGTGCCGTCGTCGACGGTGAGGCCGTACGGGAGGGTGTCGACGGTCAGGCTCTGCACCGAGGTGACGCCGGTGACGTTGGCGGTGCAGGAGTCGAAGGTGAGCCCGGTGAGGGATCCGGTCGCGGTGCCGGGGGCGGCGGGATTGGTCAGCACGGTGGCGGAGAGCTGGGAGGTGGCGCAGGTGACTCCGGTGGTGCTGGTCGCGGTGGAGTAGAAGGTGGCGGCGGCGCCCGAGGTCAGTGGTGCGGCGAGGGTGTCGCCCGCCGCGACGGCGGCGCCGCCCGCGGTCAGCACCGGTCCGGCGGCGTCGGCCGGAGCGGCGGAGGCGGGCGCCGCCGCGGTCAGGGCCAGCGCGGCGAGGGCGGCGAGGGCGACCGGGGCGGTGCGGTGGGGGAGTGCGCGCATGGGAAAGCCTCTTCCTCGGTGAGGGGGCGAGAAGGCGACCTTTCACTGCTCCCGGGAGCGGCGGAGCGGCGGAACGGGGGAGCGGGGCAACGGGGAGCTGACTACGTTCTAGGACCGTGTCGGTGTGCCGTCAAGGCGCTGCGGTCAACTTGCTGACTTTTCGTCAACAGTGCTGCGACGGGCCGTCGGACCGCCGGTGGCGTGACAGCGATCTGCCGGTGACCTGACAGTGAGCTGCCGATGACCTGCCGGTGTCCCGGCAGCGCGGGCCGGAAGACTCCGTGCCGTCCGCACCGGGGGGATCCCCAGGGCCCTGCGACACCGCCGAACCCTGAGACGCCTCCGTGCCCTGCGACACCTCCGCACTCCGAGGCACCTCCGTGCCCTGAGACCGACGAGAGAGCCGCCCGTGCCCCGAACCCGTGTCACCGCCACCCGTGTGCCCGCCACCCGTGTCACCGCCGCGCTCCGCGCCGCGGCCGCCACCGCCGCCGGCCTGCTGCTGGCCGGCCTCACCCCGGCGGCCGCCTCGGCCGCCCCGGCCGCCCCGCCGGTACCGGCCCTGACCTGGTCCGCGCCCTGCGCCGCCGGCTTCCAGTGCGACACCGCCCGGGTGCCGCTGGACTACCGCGACCCGCACGGCCGTACCGTCGACCTGGCCCTGATCCGCCGCCCCGCCGACGACCCGGCGCACCGGATCGGCACGCTCTTCTACAACCCCGGCGGCCCGGGCATCCCCGGCACCGTGGCGCTGCCCGGCGCGGCCGGGCTCCTCCCCGAGCAGGTCCGCAGGCGCTTCGACCTGGTCAGCTTCGACCCGCGCGGCATCGGCGCCTCCACCGCCCTGCACTGCTTCCCCGACGAGAACGGCGAACAGGCCCTGCTCGGCGGCCTCCCGGCGGGCTACCCGGTCGGTGCCGCCCAGGAGTCGCAGTGGGCCGACGCGTACGCGGAACTGGGCCGGCAGTGCGCCGCGAACGACCGCACCGGCCTGCTCGCCCACCTCTCCACCGCGGACGTCGCCCGCGACCTGGACCTGCTGCGGCAGGCCGTCGGCGACCAGCGGCTGAACTACCTCGGCACCTCGTACGGGGCGTACCTGGGCGCCACCTACGCCAACCTCTTCCCCGGCCGGGTGCGCGCCGTGGTGCTGGACAGTGCCGTCGACCCGGTCGCCTGGTCCACCGGCCGCACCCCGTGGGACGCCGCGCTGCCGCCGTTCCTCCGGGCCGGCAGCGACCTCGCCTCGGCACGCTCCCTCGACACCTTCCTCGACCGCTGCGGCGCCGCGGCCCCGGCCGACTGCGCCTTCTCGGCGGGCAGCCCGGCGGCGACCCGGGCCAAGTACGCGGAGCTGACGGAGCGGCTGGAGCGCGGCCCGGTCACCGTCGGCACCGGCCCGCAGGCCGTCGTGTACGACCGGGCCACCGCCGCCACGACCCTCTCCCAACTCCTGTACGCCGCCCAGCCGGTACCGGCGTTCGGCAGCACCGGCTGGGCCGGACCGGCCGGGTGGCTGCAGAGCCTGTGGAGCGCCCCCGACACCCCGGCGGCGCCGCTGCCGACCGGCGCGCTCCCGCACCAGGCCCAGGTCCTCGGCGTGCTCTGCGCCGACACCCCCAACCCGCCCGCGGACGCCGACTACACGGCGCTCGCCGACCTCGCCGAGGAGCGCGCCGGTTCCCTCGGCCCGTCCTGGGTCCGGCAGACCCAGCGCTGCGCCGCCTGGCCGGCCGAGGCCGCCCGGGACCGCTACGACGGCCCCTGGGACCGCCGCACCGCCGCGCCCGTCCTGGTCGTCGCCAACACCGGTGACCCGGTCTGGCCCTACCAGGGCTCGCGCGCCCTGGCGGACACCCTGGCCCGGGGCCGGCTGCTGACCGTCGACGGCGACGGGCACACCGTGCTCGGCAACCCGAGCGCCTGCGCGGCCGGCTACGAGGAGCGCTACCTGCTGGACGGCGGACTCCCGCCGCGCGGTCGGGTCTGCGCACCGGACCACCGGCCGTTCCGGTAGCGGTCGCCGTCCGACGGCGGGCGTTGCCCCGGATCCCGGCGCCGGGGCCGAGGCGGGCAGCGATCTGTCGTCATATCTGCCGATACGGCTCCTGAGCTGCGGTTATCCGCTGGCAGTCGACGCCGTGCATCCCCTAGAGTCGGCGCGCCCGTCCCGGTCGGGGCGCTGGCGCACCGGCGTGCGGGAGCCCGCACGCGGCGATTCCGGGAGTTGACGATCTGATGGTGTGTGTGGCGTGCGGGACACGCCCCGTGGGGACGGACAGCGGCCGCTGCTTCGGCTGTGCGGAGGCCGCGCCCGGCTGGGCGGCGCAGCTGAACCCGGCGAACGGCCTGGCCGTGGCGCTCTGCGTGCTGCTCGGGCTGAGCGCCGTGGTGGCGGCGCTCAGTGCCGCGGTCGACGTCTGGGTGAACGTGCTCATCGGCGGGGTGTCGGACGGCCCGGACGGCCTGCGCCCCGGCGACCTCGACACCGTGGAGTCGGCGGCGAGCACGCTGGACTCGATGAGCGGCGCGTTCCTCCTGCTGGGCCTGGCCACCATCGTGGTGTTCGTCGTCTGGTTCCACCGCATCCGCCGCAACGCCGACCTGCTGGCGCCCAACGGCCACCGCCTGGGCCGGGGGTGGAGCATCGGGGCGTGGTTCACCCCGGTCGTCCTGCTCTGGTTCCCCTACCAGCTGACGGTGGACTGCTGGCGGGCCAGCGCCCCGCTGGACGCGGAGGGGCGGCGACGGACGCCGTCGGAGAAGGTGCTCGTGCTGTGGTGGTCCACCTGGATCGGATCGCTGATCGTCAGCCGGATCGCGGCGACCATGACGGGCCGCCGGACGCCGTCCGATCTCGGCGACCTGGGGGAGCTCGGCAACCGCATCTGGGTGGAGGCCGCCGGATCCGTCCTGCGCCTGGTGGCGGCGATCGCGGCGATCGTGGTGGTCCACCGGCTGACCGCGATGCAGCGGGCCCGCCGGGCCGACGTCAACCCGCTGGCGGCCCGGCTCGCCCAGGAGGCCCGGGTCCGCGCCGTGGTGGCACCCCCGGCGGTGTCCGCCGCGCCCGTCGGGGCGCCGCAGGACGCCGCGCCGGCCGGACCGACCCCGGCCTGAGGACCTGCGGCCCGGCCGGGGAGCCGCATCCCCGGCCGGGCCGCGGCCGTGCGCGAACGGCGCCCGGGTCAGCCGGGATCGGCCGGGTGCCGGGCGGCGGCCGGCAGCGGTTCCACCCCGACGATCCGGCGGACCCGGGTGGGCTCGACGAACACCGACACCCGCCGCTCGCCCGGGATGCGCCAGCCGTAGCGCTCGACACCCAGGTACGCGTGCGCCAGGCCGTCCAACTGGCGGTCGGCCCGCTCGCCGGTCACGAACTCGACGGCCCGGCCGTGGATCTGGATGCGGTCGTACGGATCGGCCGCGGCCGTACCGGAGAGGCAGACCCGCGGATCGCGGCGCAGATGGCGCTCCTTGACCCGGCCGATCGCGGTGTTGAAGAACACCCGGTCACCGTCCAGGCCCAGCCACATCGGGCTGACGTGCGGGGCGCCGTCCGCCCCGGTGGTCGCCACGAACCAGATCCGCGGCTCCGCCGCCATCCGTTCCCGGACACCCTCCGGCCAACCGTCCACCGACCACCTCCCGGCCCGCTCCCCCGCTGATGCCCCGGCAGGCTACGCCGCGACGACCGCCGGCCGGCCGCGGCACGCCGCCCGGGCCCGAGCGGGTGACCGGCAGCAGTGGTTCACAGCCACCAGCGGACGAAGGTGACGAGGCCGAGCACGGCGAAACCCGCCGCCACCAGCGCGACGACGAAGAAACCCGCACACCACAGGTCCCTCGGCTCCTCCTCGGCGGCCGGGGCCGGCGCGTGCACGGCGAGCCAGTCGACCGGGCGGCCCGCATGCGCCGAGGCCGCCTCGCGGAGCGCCGCCAGCCGTTCCCGGGTGGCCGCCGTCGCCGCCGCCTCCTCCGGGCCGCGCCACGCGACGGCCGCCATCCGGTCGAGCGGATCGCGGTGCCAGTCCTCGAAGGCGGCGGTCTCGGCCGGATCCCGGTCCGCTTCGAGGTAGGCCCAGCGGCCCGCCTGGGCGGGCTCGCCGTACAGCCGGTAGACCTCGGCGAGCCGCCGCCGGACCGTGAGGTCGGTCGGGCAGGAGACGACCAGGCCGCGCAGACGCTGACGGGCGACGGGTATCCGGCCGGCGCGGAGGTCCGCGTCGACCCTGGCGAGGGTAGCTTCGACTGTCACCGGAGCCATGATCGTGGATGGATCACCCCTGGTCAAAGGACTTGTCGGGGCGCCGGACCGGTGCCGGGGCCCGGTCGGCGTCGCCCCCGGCACGGCGCCACCGCACCGGCGGCCGTTGACCGTTCGGGCCGCCCCGCGGGCCGCCGACCGTCGAGGCGGCCGGCGCGCGCCTCCTTAGCGGAACGTAAGTTCTGCGCGGCCCTCCTTGCCGCCGGGCGGCGGGCGGCGGCACGCTCTGGGGCACCCCGCCCGCCGCACCAGAACCCCGGAGCCGCCATGTCCCCCGCCGACCGGCCCGAAGCCACCGCCCGACCGCAGCCGACCGGCGAGGAGCGCGCCCGGCGGCGGCTCGCCCTGGTCGGCGGGTCGCTGGGCAACCTGGTGGAGTGGTACGACTGGTTCGTCTACGCGAGCTTCGCCGTCTACTTCGCCGACGACTTCTTCCCCGGCAGCAACCCCACCGCGAAGCTGATGAACACCGCCGGCATCTTCGCCGTCGGCTTCCTGATGCGCCCGGTCGGCGGCTGGCTGCTCGGCCGGGCCGCCGACCGGCACGGCCGCAAGAGCGCCCTCACCCTGACCGTCACCATGATGTCCGCGGCCGCCGTGCTGATCGCCGTCGCCCCGACCTACGCCGCCTCCGGCTACCTCGGCGCCCTCGTCCTGCTGCTCGCCCGGCTGCTCCAGGGCCTGAGCATCGGCGGCGAGTACGCGGCCAGCGCCACCTACCTCACCGAGGCCTCCGCACCGAACCGGCGCGGCTTCGGCTCCTCCTTCCAGTACGTGTCGATGACCGTCGGCCAACTCCTCGGACTGGGCATCCTGATCGTCCTCCAGCACACCCTCAGCAACGCCCAACTCCACGCCTGGGGCTGGCGGTTGCCCTTCCTGCTCGGCGCCGTGCTGGCCGTCGTGGTGCTCTGGCTGCGCCGCCGGCTGCCGGAGACCGAGGCGTTCACCGCCGAGACCGGCGGCGCGGACCGGGCGGACGCCCGGGGCACCCTGCGCAGCCTGTGGGAGCACCGGCGCCAGGGCGCCCTGGTGATGGCCCTCACCCTCGGCGGCACCGTCGCCTACTACACGTACACCACCTACCTGACCAAGTACCTGATCGGCAGCGCGGGGCTGGACAAGAACACCGCCACCCTGGTGAGCTTCACCGCGCTCGCCGTCTTCGCCGCCGTCCAGCCGCTCGCCGGACTGCTCTCCGACCGGATCGGCCGCCGCCCGCTGCTGATCACCTTCGCGCTCGGCTGCACCGTCGGCACCTACCCGCTGATGACCGCGCTCGGCTCGGCGTCCGGCTACTGGTCGGCGCTCGGGTTCTCGCTGGTCGCCCTGCTGATCGTCACCGGCTACACCTCGATCAACGCCGCGGTGAAGGCCGAACTGTTCCCCACCCGGATCCGGGCCCTGGGCGTCGCCCTCCCGTACGCCCTCGCCAACGCGCTGTTCGGCGGCACCGCCGAGTACATCGCGCTCTGGTTCAAGAACGCCGGGAACGAGTCCGGCTTCTTCTGGTACGTGTCCGGCTGCGCCCTGGTCTCGCTGGTGGTCTACGTCCTGATGCCGGACACCCGGCACGCCGTGCTCGGCCCCGGGGAGGCACCGGCGGCGCCCGCCGCGGCCGGGACCGTACGGTAGTCCCTCCACCACCGGGGAGGGTTCCGTGCACATGCTGCTGGTCGAGGACGACGACCGGATGGCCCAGGCCCTCGCCACCGCGCTCACCCGGCGCGGCCACACCGTGCGCCGGGTGGTCCGGGCCGCGGAGGCGCTGCGGTACGCCCGGGAGGCCGAGTTCGTGCTGCTCGACCTCGGCCTGCCCGACCTGGACGGGCTCGAACTGCTGCGCAAGCTCCGGACGGTGTGCGACCTGCCGCTGATCGTGGTCACCGCGCGCGGCGAGGAACGGGACGTGCTCCAGGGGCTGCGGGCCGGGGCCGACGACTACGTCGTCAAACCGTTCCGGATGGCCGAGCTGATCGCCCGGATCGACACTGTGCGCCGCCGCACCTCCGCCCCGGAGCCGGCCGCCGCGGAGCGGCGGGTGCGCACCGGCGACGTGCTGATCGACCCGGCCGCCCGTACGGTGACCGTCGACGGGGCCGAGATCCGGCTCACCCGCCGCGAGTTCGACGTCCTCGCGCTGCTCGCCGCCCACCCCGGCGACGTCCGCTCACGCGAGGAGATCCTCGACCGGATCTGGGGCGACGCCTTCCTCGCCTCCTCCCGCTCGCTGGACGTCCACGTGGCCGGCATCCGGGCCAAGACCGGACGGGCCGCCCTGATCAGTACGGTGCGCGGCTACGGCTACCGCCTCGGACCCGGCACCCCGGACGCACTCGACGCGGACGCCCCGGACGGCCGGTGAGGCGCCGGCTGCTGGCCGTGCTCACCGCGCTGATCGGCACCGCCGTCCTGCTGCTCGCCCTCCCGCTGGCCGACTCCTACGCCCGCGGCCGCACCGAGCACCTGCTGCTGCAACGCCGCGCCGACGCCGTGCGCTTCGCCGAACTCGCCGACCGGATCCGCACCGACGCCGACCGCCGCGAACTCGACGCCGAACTCACCCGCTACGCCCAGCTCTACGGCGCCGCGGTGACCGTGGTCGACACCACCGGCCGTACCGTCGGCCGCGCCGGGCCCGCCGCGGTCGGCGCCGCCGCCCGCCGGGCACAGGACCGCGCCCTCACCGGCCGCTCCACCGAGGCCCTGCCGACCGTGCGCCCCTGGGGCCCGGGCGCGGTGGTGCTGGCCGAACCGGTCGGTCAGGACGAACGGGTGGGCGGTGCCGTGCTGTTGACCGTCCCGACCGGCGCCGCGCGGCACGACGTGCTGGTCCGCTGGACGCTGATCGCGGCCGGCGCGGTCACCGCCTTCGGCGCCGCCGCGCTGGTCGCCGCCGGAATCGCCCGCTGGCTGCTGCGGCCCCTCCATGAACTCGACCGCGCGGTGGCCACGGTGGCCGGCGGGCGGTTCGAGCCGCGGGGCACCGCCGACACCGGGCCGCCCGAACTGCGTCGGCTGCGCCGCCACTTCGACGGCATGGCGGCGGCGGTCGCCGAATCGCTGCGCCGCCGACGGGACTTCGTCGCGGACGCCTCCCACCAGCTGCGCAACCCGCTGGCCACCCTGGTGCTGCAACTGGAGAACGCCGAGCCGTACGTCCGCCCGGGGCCCGGGCGGACGGCGCACGCGCTGGCCCTGGACGAGGCCGACCGCCTGGGTGAACTGCTGGACGGCCTGCTGGCACTGGCCCGGCTGGAGGCGGCCACCGCGCCGGTGGAGGAGCAGGACGTGACCGCGGCGGTGGCCGGGCGGATCGCCGCCTGGGCGCCGGTGTTCGAGGCGGGCGGGCTGGACCTGTCGGCCGAACTCGCGCCCGGGCTGCGGGCGCTGGGGCTCCCGGACGCGGCCGGGCGGATCCTGGACGCGCTGCTGGACAACGCGGGCAAGTTCGTCCCGGCCGGGGAGCGTGTCCGGGTGGTGGCCGTCGCCCCGCCCGAAGGGGGCGCGGTGGTCCGGGTCACGGACACCGGACCGGGCTTTCCGGCGGAACAACTCCCGATCCTGCTCCGGCGGTTCGCCCGCGCCCCGGAGCACCAGAACGTCCCCGGCACCGGCCTCGGCCTGGCCATCGCCGACGAACTCGCCCGCGCCTGCGGCGGCTCGCTCACCGTCTCCCCGGCACAACCCCGAGGGCTGACCGTCGAGTTCCGACTTCCCGGGCCGTGAGCTTCCGGGCCCCTCCCGCCGTGGTTCGGGCCCGGAAAAAACTTTCTCGGATTCACCTGCAACCCCGCCGCGTCCCACACGTCTTGAAGGGTGAGGGGCGGGGAGGAGAGGCCGGTCCGGAGCGGTGCTCCCGGAATGCGGTCCACTCGCCGACCCGGCCCTCGATCATCGAGTCATGTCCGTCCCAGAGCCGTATTCCGGCTTCCCACGCTCACACCGACCCGTTCCGGGGGGAACCATGTCCGTCACCCGTATCCATCGTGCCCGTCGTACCGCAGTGGCCGCCGCCGTCGGGGCGGCCGCGCTCTGCGGGGCGGTCGCGCTGCCCGCGCCCGCCGCCTTCGCGGACGCGCCGCAGGCCACGCTCTCCGTCGGGGCCCCGGCCGCGATCGGATTCGCCGGCCGGCCGGTCGAGTTCACCGAGACCATCACCAACCCGGGGGCCCGGGCCGCGACGTACGGCCTGGCGTTCGACACCACCAGCGACGTCGGCACGCCCCAGCACGCGATCACCATCGACTACAAGGACCCGGCCGACGGGGCCTGGAAGTCGGTACCGCTGGAGTACCACCGGGGGCAGGCCGACGTCAGCTACCGCGGCTCCCTGCCCGGGAGCGCGGGCGTGACCGTCCCGGCCGGCGGTTCGGTCGTCCTGGCGCTGCGCATCGGCGCCCCGATGGGCCTGCCGCACGACGGCGCGTCCAACGGCGGCTTCCGGTCCCTGGCGTTGCACTCCGTGGTGGTCGCGTCCGACGGTTCCGGGGCGGGCCTGGCCCAGGACACCAGCACGATCCGGACCGAGTCGGTGACCACGGCGCTCTCCGGGGTGCCGGCCACGGCGGTCGCCGGCGGCGACCCGATCGAGTTCGACGCCGTCCTGGACGACCCGACGCCGTCCGACTACACCAACCTCGGCAACGTCCTCTTCACCGACCCGCACGCGACGGTGCGGGTCCGTGACGCCGACGGTTCCTGGCGGGTGTTGGACAAGGTGTCGGACGGGATCCCGGACGACCCGTTCGGCGTCTACCTCCAGGGCCGCAACTCGGGCATCCGGGCGGGGGAGACGGTCGTCACCCGGGTCCGGGTCTCCTACGACGCCGGCACGCCGACCGGTGCCACCCGGCTGAGCCCGTGCGTGTTCGTCAACGAGGGCGACGAGCCGTTCCTCGGCACGACCCTGTGCGGCGACAGCGCCGCCGTGCGGATCCTCCCGCCGGCGGCCGGTTCCTGATCACCGGACCCGTCGAGGGGTGCCGCCCCGCCCGGTGACGGGC
>NZ_JBFBGS010000099.1:0-12000 GCF_040684795.1 Kitasatospora sp. NPDC089797
GGGCGCTGGCCATCGCGACGATCCGCCCGGTGTGCACGTCCATCACGACGGCGGCGCCGGAGTCGGCCTGGCCCGACTTCGGTCGGGCCCCGCCACCGTGTTCCGCCGCTCAGCCCAGCGTGCAGGCGAGCTGCGCCTTGACCGCGTTCCGGAGGTCTTCCTGGGCGCGGCACTGGCCGCTGTAGACGTCCTGGAACTGGGGGCTGATGAGGTGGACGTTCACGATCTCGGTCACGATGTTGACGTTCCCCTGGGCCACGATGGTGTTGTGCGCCACCGCCACCTGTCCCGTCGGGGCCGTCTGGGCGCCGATGACGCCGCCCTCGCCGTAGATCAGGTTGGTGATCTTGGTGTAGATGGTCACCTCCTTGCCCTGGATGGTGTTGCCGACGATGGCGACCGACCAGTCCTTGTAGTTGCGCTGCCAGGCGTAGCGGGTCCGCTGGTTCAGGGCCTGCACGGCGCCGTACCCGACCACGGCCACCCAGCGGTGCGGGAGCAGCGGGCGCCCGGCCGGGTGGTCGCGGGGCTTCGCGGGCTCTCCCGACTGCACGGCCTCGTACAGGTCCAGGGCCCCCGCGTTCAGGCGGTCCGCCGCCGAAACCGCCCGGGGCGCGGCGCTGGCCGGCGCGGCGATGCCACCGGTGACGGCGAAGGCCGCGAGCGCGGCGACCGCGACCGTCTTCCACTTCCCGCCGGGCCGCTGACTGATGGCCATCCTGTTACTCCTCGTTCGCGTCCGTTCAACGGGCGCTCATCACACCGACGCACCCGCCGCCGGGCACCCCCGGCATGCGCCACTGTCGCCGACCCGTCGACCGGTACACATCAGTCATTTGACTGCTGCGCGCCCCCGGCGTCGCCGCTGCCTTGTCCGCGGCCCGGGTTCAGGCGGTGTGCAGGGCGTCCAGGAGGGCGGTCTGCTGGTCGGTCAGCTTCCCGTCGGTACGGGCCTTGTCCTGTTTGCGCAGCCAGGTGCCGGGCCGGAAGGCGGGGTCGTCGGCGAGGCCGGTGCGGTTGGCGGGGCCGGTGAGGGTGCCGCCGGCGGCGAGGTAGGCGAGCAGGCGGCGGTAGGAGCGGTTCCAGTCCGGTTCCAGGCGCCACAGTTCGTCCAGCGCGTCGAGCTTGGCGGCCTGGTCGGGGTTGAGGCCCGCGGCCTTGCGCTGGCGGCGCATCCACGCGCCCACTGCGTAGTCGTCCAGCTTCGCGGTCGCCGGGATCGCGAGGTGGCCGTGGGTGCGGTGGAAGGCGGTGGCGTAGGCGTGGCCGCGCTCCCAGGCGTTGGCGTGCTTGGACCAGATCATGCCGAGCGCGTCCAGCTCGGACACCCGGACCGGGTCGAGCAAGTGCTGTGCGCCCAGGTGGCGTTGGCGGACGAGCCAGGAGACCAGCTCGCCGTGCTCCTCGCGGTCGGTGGGGTCGAGGTGGCCGTGCTGGAGGTGGAAGGCGGCGGCGACGGCGTGCATGCGCTGCCACTCGGTCGCCCGCGGGTTGAATACGCGGAGTCTCACCGTCTGCAGGATCCGCGCGGCGTGCCGGCGGGCGTCGATCCGCAGCCAGTCCACCGGCGAGGCCGTCGGCGTGGGCTGCTCCCCGTCCGGCCCGGCGGCCGTGGTGGTGGTGAGGTGGGGCTGGGCGCGGTGGGCGCGCAGTTCGGTGATCCGGCCCACCACCCGGGCGTCGTGCGCGGCCAGGGCCCGCAGGACCCGCCAGATCGTCCGGAAGGAGCCGGCCTCGATCTCGGCGTCGGCGTCCGCCCTCACCGCCGCGGTGTCGTCGCCGACCGGCGGGGTCGGGAGGTGGACCGGGATGACGACCCAGGACACCTTGCCCTGCCGGTAGGACTGGCGCAGCGCGCGGCCGACGGCCTGGACGATGTCGATGACGCTCGACTTGGGGTCGGCGAAGCAGACGGCGTCGACGGCGGCGACGTCGATGCCCTCGGTCAGCAGGCGGGAGTTGCAGATGATGCAGCACTGCTCGCCGTCCTCGCCGGTGGAGGCCCTGAACGTCGCGAACGCGGCCCGGCGGTCGCGGAGCCGGTCAGTGCCGGCCACCGCCAGCGCGGTCAGCCGCTCGGGGCGGTCCGCGTCCTCGAGCAGGGCGGCGGCCGCGGGCAGGGTCTCCGCGAACTCCCGTGCGCCGGACACCCGGGAGTGGAAGGTGATCACCCGTCTCAGGTCCAGGTCCGCGACCGCGCGCAGCACCGCGATCTGCAGGGCCAGGCGCAGCAGGTCCTCGTTGGTGCGCTGGGAGCGCAGGTCGGCGACGGCGGGCAGGTTGAGGAGGTCGCGCAGGTCGTCGTCGGTGACGACGGGGACCAGGACGCGGTAGTCGGCGAGGTAGCCGTGCTCGATGCCCTGGCCGAGGGTCCAGGTGAACACGGTCTTGCCGTAGACCTCCTCGTCGTCCATCGAGCACAGGGCGGGCAGCTTCTCGGCGCCGTCGGCGAGGTCGGCGAGGTCGGTGAGGTCGGCGAGGCCGTCCTTCGCGCGCCGGTCGTCGGCGATCCGCGGGGTCGCGGTGAAGTACAGGCGCCTGCGGGCGGCCACCCGGCCGTCCTGGTGGACGGCGGCCCAGGCCTTGCCCTCCGCTCCGGCCGTGCGGTGGGCCTCGTCGACGACCACCAGGTCCCAGGCCGGCAGGCCGAACTGCTGGTGGGCCTGGACGATCCGCTCCAGGGACGCGTAGGTGGCGTACACGGTCACCGGCTCGACGGGCCCGGCGGAGGCGACCAGGTCGGCGATCCGGACGGCCTGCGTCGACACCTGCGCGCGGATCCGGCCGCCCGCCTCCGCGCTCTCCAACGCCTCCTCCCGCGAACACGCCGCCACCGCCAACCCCCGGCGCCCGCCCCGCAGCGACCACGCCTCCGCCGTCTGCTCCAGCAGCTCGATCGTCGGCACCAGCACCAGCACCCGCCCCCGCGCCGCCAACCGGCGGGCGCAGCCGGCGGCGATCAGCGTCTTGCCGGAGCCGGTCGCCGCGACCACCGTCGCCCGCCCGCCGTCCTTCACCGCGCGCACCGCGGCCGCGACGGCGTCCTTCTGGAACCAGTGCAGCGGCAGTGGGTTCACGGCGGTGCCGGACGGCTGGGCCGGGAGCGGCGCCCGGGCGCGGGGCCCGGTCGGTACGTCCTGCTCGGCGGTGGCTGTGGCGGCGGTGGTCTCCACGGCGGTGCTTCTCCTTCGTTACCCGGGAGCGCGGGGTGGTGCGGCAGGCGGGTGGTCGGGCGGCCGGGCGGGGATCAGTCCGGGTAGGCGTAGGGGTTGAGGGCGTCGATCAGGCTCTCCACCAGGTCGCCGTACGGTGTGGTCTCCCAGTCGGCGTCGAAGCAGTGCTCGGTGAGGAGGACGTCGGCGAGCCCGTCGGTCAGCTCCTCGGCGTCCGCCTCTGCGGGCGGTGTGTCCGGGTCGAGGACCACGCCGCGTGCCCCGGCGACGCGGCGCAGCAGGGTGAGTTTCTCGTCGGAGCCGGTGAACCAGCCGGGACGTCCGTCGTGCGGGGCGCTCGGGTGGCCGTTGTGCGGGGCGCTCATCGGCCCTCCTCGGGGATCCAGCCGCGGACTTCGAGGTAGGCGATGTCGGCGTCCTGGACGGCGCGGCCGGTCTCCACCAGCCATTCCCGCATCGCCTCGGTGACGTCGCCGTGGTGGTCGGCGACCCGGCGGGACCATTCGGCGGCGTCGAAGCCGCCGGTGGAGGCGGAGCCGTAGGTGCGCTCCTCGGTGCCGTCGGCGCGGGGGATGAAGCCGCGGCGGATGCCTCCGGAGTCCTGCTCGGATCCGGCGGAGTGGACGTACTGGTCGGCCTTCATCCGGACGGTGAAGGCCAGGCGGCCGCCGGCCTGGCCGGTCTCGTGGACGACGGGGGCGAGGTGGGAGGCGCCGGAGCGGATGGCCTGGCGTCCGGCGCGGCCGGCCATGCTGCCGCCGGCCTCGCCCACGGTGTCCTTGCCGCGCACCCGCGCCTTCTGCCCGGACTTCGTACGGCGGCGGTCGGTGTTCGCCTCGGCGATCCCGGCCAGCACCTCGGCATCGCGTTCGCCGCCGAGCACCGCGCGGACCAGTTGGCGCAGCGCGCCGACCATCGACGCGCCCTTGCCCTTGGTGAAGAACTGGCTGACCAGCGAGGCGTCGCGGCCCAGTGCCCGCGCGACCTGGCGCTTCGTGAGGCCCTGGTCGATCAGTTGCTGGGTCAGGCGGGCGGCCTCGTTCGGGTGCCGCGGGTCCGCCGGGCTCACTGGTCGGTCCCCTTCCCGGCGAGTTCGGCGCGGCCCAGGCCGCGCAGCTTCAGGTACTCGTCCTGGCTGGCCGGGTGCGGCACGGGGCCGGTGAGGTAGCCCTTGAGGAGGTAGTCGCCGGGCTCGCCGCGGTAGGGCCAGGGCTGGCGCTCGGTCAGCGCGATGCCGTCGGTGCCGAAGTAGACGACCGTGCCGGGCTTGGCGTGGAGGGCTCCGGCGTGGCCGGTGACCTCCTTGCCCTGGCGGTACTTCATGTCCAGCAGGGCGGCGCGGGCACCGGACCAGACGTAGGCGGCCCACTCGGGGTGCGCGTACGGGTCGCGGGAGAAGCCGGCCTGCCGCTGCCAGGTCACCACCGCCCCGTCCTGGCCGAGGATCTCGACGCCGGCCGGGAGCGCCTCGCCGACCGGGGTGGTGCCGGAGACCAGGCGGGGGCGCTGGGCGAAGCCGCCCAGGCCGAACAGCAGCACGCTGCGCACGGCGCGGGAGGCGAGGTAGGCCGCCTGGCGCTGCCGTTCGTCGCCGTGCATGCGGGAGAGGTTGGTCAGGTCCGCCCAGGCGGACTTGAGGCGCTTGCCCCACTCGTCCAGCGGCTTGCCGTCCTCGAAGAGCAGGCCGCCCAGGACCTCGATCCGCCATGGTGCGATGTGGTTGGACAGCGCGAGGTGGACCTCGGCGCCGCCCGCCCAGGTGGTGAACGTGGTGCCGGGCTCGGCGGGGTAGATCCAGGCGCGGTCCCCGGTGACGGGGGCGGGCAGCAGGCCGACGTGGTTCCAGCCCTGCGGGACCGTCACCTTGATGTTCCAGTGCGAGCAGGACATCAGGGCCTTGACCTGCTCGGCCTGCGTCATCGCGGCGAATCCGGCGGCGGTGATCCGGCACGGGGTGCCGACCGGGGACTTCCACAGGTGCTTGGCGTAGGCGAAGGTGCGGTCGTACTCCACCAGGTCCGGGAGCTGTTCCGGGACGCGCGGGGGCAGGATCAGCTCGGTGCGGCCCTGGCCGCCGGTCGCGTGCAGCAGGCCGCGCAGGTCCTCGGACAGGACGGGGTAGCCGCCGGCCCACTTGCCGGTGGTCGGGATCGTGCGCGACCACAGGTCCCGGCCGGTCTGCGAGGGCGAGCCCATCAGGACGGCGTCGTCCCAGTGCCGGCGCAGCGCCTGCCAGAGCAGGGTGAACGCCTGACGGCAGGTGACCACGTCGGCGCCGTCCGGGTCGAACCACTCCCCCATCGAGCGGATCTCGGTGGTGCCGCTGTCGGGTGCGGCGGCGGGGGCGTAGCGGCCGACGGGCTGGCGCTGGTGGACGAAGTGGCCGGCGAGCTTGTCGCGGCCGGAGCCGACGGCGGTGGCCCAGCGCTCGGACGGGGTGTTCAGCCAGGCGGCGACGGCGTCCTTGAGGGTGGAGTGGCGCTCGGCGCCGTCGTGCCAGGGGGCGCCGGCGGTGATGTAGATCCGCTCGGTGCCGGGGGCGGCGGCGAGGACGGCGTCCAGGATGTCGCCGGGGGTGCGGACGCCGAGGTCGAGCCGGAGGACGCGGTCGCGCACCGCGAGGTCGCCGGTCGCGGCGTCCAGGAACACCGTGGCGCGGGCCTGCTGGGTGAAGTTGGGGCGTTTGGAGGCCAGTCCGGTGGTCACGGCCTCGAACCGGGCGCCCGCCGGGCCCTCGGGGAGGGCGGGCAGCTCGCGCGGCCCGGCCACCTGGGTAGGCGTGGTCGCGGGGGGCGGGTCGGCCGGTACGCCGGGTTCTGTCGCCCGGGCGGCGGGGCGGACGGCGGCCGGGGCGACCGGGGCGACCGCACTTGCGGGTTCCGCGAGCGGCCGTTCGGCGAGCGATGCTTCGGCGAGCGTCGTTTCGGCGACGGGCGCTTCAACCGGCACAGCGGGGGGCACGGGTGCGGTGTCGGGCACCGGCGCGGCGGGGGCCTGGTCGTCGGCCCGGGCGGCGGGGCGAACGGCGGCCGGGGTCGGGTCCAGCAGCGGGGCGATCCGCACGACATCGGCCAGTGTCAGCCCGGAGGCCTTCGCGACGGCCGGCGCCTGGGCACCCTCGTACGCCGCCAGCCCTGCCACCCGGCGCGCACGTTGGGCGGCGAGCTTGTCCAGCTCCTTCTGCGCGGCGGCGACGGCCTTCTCGGCGGCCGTGATCGCGGTGCGCAGCTCGCGCAGACCGGCGAGCTCGGCGGTGTACGCCTTGCGGTCCATCAGGGCGTCACTTCCCTTCCGCGTCGCCGCTGCCGGTGCCGGGGTCGGCGCTCGTGCCGAGGGGGCGGGCCCGGCGGGCGAGGGTGAGCCAGCCGTCGGCGCCCTGGGTGCCGTGGAGGTCGGCCAGGCCCGCGAGCAGGAACGCGTAGGCGCCGCGCCGGGGGGCCCGCGGCTGCGCGGTGCCGTTCTCCCACTTGGCGAACGTCTCCCGCCGGGTGTTCAGCGCCTCGGCCACCTCGACCTGGGTCAGACCGGCGGCCTTGCGCAGCCGTTCCCGCTCCGCCGGCTCCGGCAGGTCACCGCCGTCCCGCGCCTTGGCCAGCAGCGCGTCCACCGCCGCGAAGATCTCGGACATCACATACCTCCCGTTCGAAAAGGTAGCGCATGACCGCTCTTCAAACACAACGCTGTTCATCGCATAACCATCGCACTGGAGACCGCATATGACCCTCGCCGGGCCTGGCCCGGCGATCCGTTCGTCACGTGGTCTTGGCTGCTGACCCAGAGCACAGCTTCTCTGGGCAAGGGCGCGTCGGCGGGAGTTGCAGGGGGTGCGGGTTCAGCAGTACGTCTCGATGAAGAGGAGAACGCGGCCGTCGTCCGCGGTGAATTCGTACGCCTCGTGGATCGGCAGGTCGTCGGCACCGAACCGAGCGCGCGCTTCAAGCCAGGCGGCCGGGCGCTCGGCCGCTGTCAGGAAGCGGGGAAGCCACCACCCGACCTGTTCGTCGTAGTAGGTGCCCATCGACATCATGTCGGCCTCGACGGAGAGCCGCTTGGCCCTGCGGGGGTCCAGCGGTCCGCGGGTGAGCCGCCAGTAACAGCAGTCGGCGTCAGTGAAGCCGCGGGCCGTCACGGGCGGGTCGACAGACGTACCACCCGGCTCCTCCGCCGCTGGTGGAGACAGTGCCGCCACCATCTCGGCGAGGGTCACGGCGCGCTTCTGCTTCCTTGACACCGGCACAGGATGTCAGACCCCGTTGACCATCGGCCAAGATCATGTGGCAAAGGACAGCCAGCGTGCCGGCAGATACGTACGCCCGCCCCGGTCAGCTCCCGGGGCCGGGCCGAGGCAGGAGCAGTCCTACGGCAACCGGCCAGGTGCACAACCCCGTCCCGCGGCAACGCATGGTGCAGATCCCCCGCCGGACCCTGGAACAGCCCGGCCGGCAGGAGGTGGTGCCGGCGGCGCGCAGCCCGGTGCGTTCCATGCGGCGCCAGTCGGTGTACATCGAGTCGACTGCGCGTGCGGCGGCGATCAGGTCGGGGACCTGGTCGGCGGCGCCGCACGCGGTGCACCAGGCGCGCAGGTCGTCCTCGGAGGGGGCCGACTTGCCGTTCTGGATCCGGGAGGTCTTCGCCGGGTGCCACCCGCAGCGGGCGGACAGCTCGTCGCCGGTCAGGCCCGCGTCCTTGCGCAGGGCCACCAGGCGGTCGGCGAGCGCCTTGCGGGCCTCGATGACGCTGGACGACGGTGACGACGACATGGTGCTGGCTGCCCTGCAGGTGATCGGTGGTGGTGGACGGTCGGTCGATCTTGGTCAGACGAGGTACTGCGCATGCGGATCCTTGCGCCTCCACCGTTCCGCTGCGCCGACAGGCGGTCAAGAGCGTGCGGGCGCAGCCGGGCGTGCGGCCGGAGACGTTCGCGCGTGCGCAGTTGGGGAGCCCAGGCCGTACGCCGACACGGGGAACTGGCGTCGTGCCGGGTGTTCAGGACTTCTGCGGGTCGGGCCCGTGGTCTCCACCGCGGGAGAAGTCGTCCATGGAGCGAACCTTCTTCTGCAGCTCTTCTCCCCAGAGCGAGAGATCTGCGGGCTCCAGTACCGGGTTACGTGATGTGTGGTGCCCGGAGAGCGCGAACCCGAAGCCCGGCTCGTCCGAGACGCAGAACCAGCCGTATTCCGTCTCCAGCTCTCTCGCACGCACGGCCACACCCTCGACCAGAACCTCGGCCGGACACCAACCGTCCGCGCCCGGCATGCATTTGGGCATCAGCTCTTCATCGGCCCGACGGAAGAAGTCGGCGTCCCCGGCTGCTTTCTCCGCTCCCAGCGCATGGATATGCGCCGCCATCGCGATTCCGGCACGGTCCGAGAAGTCCTGCCCGTCGGCGCCGGAGGGGAAGGAGTGCACGAACACCCAGCCGTCCCCGAGCCCGCGGGGCAGGCCGACGCTCTGGATGCTCCACCCTTTGCCCTCCTGGAATTCCATCGTGATCCGCGCCCCGTCCAAGCGGGCCGGCATCCGGGCATCGCAATCCCATACGGGGAAGTTCACTTCAGGGCCGTCGGTCATGACATGCTCCTTCGGTTGCGGTCCGACCTTCAGTGTCGATCACACGTCGACGCTCTGGTAGTAGTCCGTGCCCTGCGGCCCCAGCACTCGAAGGGTCCAGTGTCCCGGGGTCGGGCACAGGGAGAAGGTCGAGGTCGTCGCGCTTCCCGTGCCGGTCCCGACCCGGGGCCCCTCCACGGTGGCACCGTTCTTGTCCAGATACGCGGTTACCTGAACGTTCCCGGTCCAACCGTTCGTCCACCCCTTGCCCGCCAGAACGCCGTTGCTGTAGGTGAGGCTTCCTCCGGTATGGCCGTCCGCGGCCTGCGCTGCCGGTGCTATGAAGAGGACCGCGCCCGACGCCAGTGCGGCGGGCACCATCCATACCTTCACCATTCCTCGTACCTTGCCCATGTCCATCAACCTGCCTGTCACTCAGTTCCGATCAGCAGCAACGCGGATGCCGAAAGGGAAGCGGGGTCTCGTGGCGTCTTGAAGCACACTAGGCATCGGTGGCACCCGGCACACCGGCTGAACGTCAAAACAGGCAGTAGGTCCTCTCGGATAGAGCCCTGTAACCCCTAGCGGATGAAAGCGGGTTCAAGCGCGTCGGGGCGTTCCTGTCGCCCTTTTTCGCGATGATTCCGCCGGCCTGGTCCTCGCCTCTCCCCCAGCCGGTGGCGCCGCGGGGTGGGGCCGCCGGGCAGTGCGCCACCCGTCACGCCGTCGTCGCGCAGCATCAGGTTGCCGGGATCTCGTGTCCGCTCCTGCTCTGCGCGCCGGCTCTCCTGATGGCTGCGCTGGCGAGACCTGGCAGCACTTGTCGGCGAATTCCCGAGGGCGGTTGCCGAGATGTAGCAGCGCTCGGGTCGTCTCGCTCGACTGGAAGTCGGTGGAACAGCGCGCCGGGCATGGACCATGATCTGTCCGTGGAAAGAGTTGTTGATCTTGACGAGGCCGTCACAGAAATAGCTGTTCGAGCGCCCGGGTGGCGGGCCGGTGATCTGACGGTGGGCCCGGTGACCTGGCGCGATGGAGCCGCTCCTTGGCCTCCGCGGCTTGAGACGGACAGGTCGTTGGTGATCGATCCCGACTCCGTCGGTGTGCTCATCTCGGGTCCGGTGGAGGCCGAGCTGTCGGTGGTGCTGTTCCGTGGCGGCTGGGCTGATGTCGACTTCGTCGCCGGCACGGACGACGCCGGCGCCTTTCCGGCCTCGGGCATCGCTTCGGCTCGGGAGTTCGGCGTCCGGCTCGACGGCTGGGTGGCCCGTGTGTTCGGGCGGACCGCCAGTTCGGGCGGACCGACCCCGTGATGGAGTCGGATCGATTGGGGAGGCTCCGGGGGGGGCGGGCGACCGTGCCCCCGGTCCAGTGGATCCACCAGGCCGCCGTGCGCCGGCCCACGTACGACGCCCGAGGGTGGGGCGGGCGCTGGCGAGCCGTCCTCCGGGCCCTTGTTCCCCGGACGCCGGTTGGGCCGTGGCCACCCCCGCGCAGACCGGGAGGTCTGCCGTTCCGTTTCCAGTACTGGACGCTCCGGTGTCCGCCCCACCACGCCACACCGTAGACACCCCCGCTGACACACCCGGGCTCAGTGGCCGGAGGGCGGCAGCCGAGGCGGAGACGCGGGGCGGATCCGGGCAGTCGAGGGCTGGTTGAGGGCGTGTATGTATTCGGTAGGGGAAATGTAAAAGATGATCTATGCTGCCGGGGTTCATGATTCTCATGCGAAGCAAGGGTTTGCGCATTGAAGCTTCCCCGGGTGTCCGCCGTCGTCGCGGCCGCTGTCCTGGCCCCCGCCGTCCTCTTCCCCTCGTCGGCCTCCGCCGCCGCCCCGCAGCCCGGCGGTGTGTCCGGTCCTGACACCGCCTCCGGTTCCGCGCCGGACACCGCTGCCGGGGAGGCACCGAAGGACACCGCAGGGGGTACGGCCAAGGACGCCGGCGCCGACGACCAGGAGAAGAAGGACCGCGCCGAAGTGCAGCGGATCCTCGACGACCCGGCGAGCGGCCCCAAGGCGCGTGAACTGGCGCAGAAGGCGCTCGCGGGCGACGCCGCCGACCTGCGGCACTTCCTGACGGCCGAGTTGGAGGGCGCCCGCCAGACCGACAACCGGGTGCTGATCGCCCGGATCGAGGACGGCGGCGGCCCGGCCGTGCGCAAGGCCGCCGACAAGGCGCTGCGCGGCACCTACCAGGACATCCTGGACTTCCTCAGCAGCGGTCAGTACGTCGCCCGCGCCGAGGACCAGGACCGCGCCGAGGTCGGGCGCATCCTGGCCGACCCGGACAGCGGGCCGGGCGTGCGCGCGGCGGCCGCGAAGGCGCTCAAGGGCACCGCCGCCGACGTGCGGACCTTCCTGGCGGTCGACCTGGCCAAGCAGCGGGGCGACGACAACCGGGTCAAGGTCTCCCAGATCATGGCCTCCGGCGGCCGCGCCGTGCGCGAGGCGGCGAGCAAGGCGCTGGACGGCGGCGACGCGGCGATCCTCACGTTCCTCGCCAAGGGCTGGCCCGCCGCCCGGGCCGAGGACGACCGGGTCGCGATCCTGGTCGTCCTCGCGAACAAGGAGAACGGACGCCACGTCGTCGAGGGCGCCCAGAAGGCCCTCAGCGGCACCCCCGCCGACCTGCGGACCTTCCTGGAGACCGAGCTGCCGCGGCTGCGCGCCAGCGACAACCGGATCAAGGTCTCCCAGCTCGTCGAGACCGGTGGGCCGGCCGTGCGCAAGGCCGCGCTGGCCGCCCTGGAGGGCGACGACGACGCCGTCACGGCCTTCCTCACCGACGGCTGGGCCAAGGCCCGCACGGAAGACGAGGCCGCGGCCAAGAACACCACCGGCACCGGCGGCGCCACCGCCGGTCAGGGAGCCGACCGGCAGGGCCAGGGCGCGCAGCAGGGGGGCGTCCAGCCCGCCGGTCTCACCGGGACCACCACGGGCGGCACCGTCGGCACGCGAAGCACGGGCACGGACGCGGGCACCGGCCACACCGGCACCGGCTCGCTCGCCGCGACCGGCACCGACGGGATCGGTTGGGAGGCCGGCGGCGCCGCGGCCGCCCTGGCCGCGGGCGCCGCGCTGGTCGCGCTCTCCCGCCGCCGCACCACCGAGGACTGACACCGGGGCACCCCTGCCCGCCGGTCGTCGACCGGCGGACGGGCGCAGCGCGTGCTTCCGGTTCCGGTCAGCCGATGGGGAGTTCGTTGGGGCGGGACTCGATGGCGTCGAGGGTGGCGAGGGTCGCGGCGTCGAGGGTGATCCCGCCGGCCGCCGTGT
>NZ_JBFBGS010000100.1:0-11657 GCF_040684795.1 Kitasatospora sp. NPDC089797
CGTTTGGGGGCTTGGTGGCGGGGCGCCCCGCGGCCCTTTCGGGTGGCGCGCCGGGGGCAAACCGCCACCGGGGGGCGGGGGCGAATCGATTCGCCCACGCCGCACGGCCACCACAGACCAACTGCCCCACCCTCCCGCCTCGGGGGTGGGACGCCGGCCCGTACCGGTGTCCCACCCCCGTTCGCGGTTCCCGGTGGACGGCGACGACCTCACGTTACCGGCCAGTAATTTGGCTGATCATCATCTCCTCTGAGGCATCGTCAGCTCCTAGGCTCGCCCATGATCACATCGGGTGAACTGAGGGAGCAGAGCGTGATGGCAGGATTCCGGCGGACCGGCGGACGGCGGGCGGCCGGTGCCGCGCTCGCCCTGGCACTCGGGCTCGGGTCCGGGGCGGTGGCCCGACCCGCCTTCGCGGCACCCGCGTTCGCGTCCGCCGCCGCGTCCGGGAGCGCCACGTCCGAGAGTGCCGTGTCCGCGAGCACCGCGTCCGGGAGCGCCGCCGCGTCGGCGTTCGGCGGCTTCCGGCTGGCGGACATCACCGCCGCGGACGGGGTGGTCCTCAAGGCCGACGTGTTCACCCCGCCCGCCGGGACGCCGGGCGCGGACGCCCGGGGCCGCTACCCGGTGGTGGTGCAGCCGGCCAGCTGGGGGCAGAACGACCTGGAGTACGTCGCCCAGGGCCACCGGTTCGCCGCCGCCGGGTACGTCGTCGTGACGTACACCGTCCGCGGCTTCTGGGGCTCGGGCGGAGAGGTGGACGTCGCCGGGCCCAAGGACGTCGCCGACATCTCGACGGTGATCGACTGGGCGCTCGCCCGCACCCCGGCGGACCCGGACCGGGTCGGCATGATCGGGCTGTCGCTCGGCGGCGGCCTCACCCTGCTCGGCGCCGCCTTCGACCCGCGGATCAAGGCCGTCGCCTCGCTGAGCGGCTGGGCCGACCTCACCGACGCGCTCTACAGCGGGCAGACCCGGCACACCTCCGCCGCCACCCGGCTGGCCACCATCGAGGGCCTGACCGGCCGCAAGAGCCCGGAGTTCGCCACCGCCCTGGACGACCTGTTCGCCGACCGCGACCTGCCCGAGGTGGTGAAGTGGGCGGACGTCCGCTCGCCGGCCGCCTACCTGGACCGGATCAACGCCAACGGCGCCGCGGTCTACCTCGCCAACGGCTGGAGCGACAGCTTCTTCAACCCCGGCCAGATGACCGACTTCTACCAGCGGCTGACCGTCCCCAAGCGCCTCGAACTGCGCCCGGGCGACCACGCCAGCCAGGAGTTCACCGGCCTGCTCGGCTTCTCCAATGACACCTGGGACGGTGCCCGCGGCTGGCTCGACCGCTACCTGAAGGGCGCTCCCGGGGCGGACGACCGGCCGCAGGGGGTCGACCTGGAGGTCCGCCCGGGCGGTGCCCACGAGTCCTACCCGGACTGGCGGTCCGTCAACTCCCGTACCGAGCAGGTGGAGTTCGACGGAACCGCGACCGTCCTCGGGGACCGGCCGTCCGGCGCGAGCGGCGGCACCGTGCTGCTCTCCGGCCTGGTCGACCAGTGGCTGCACCAGCCGCCGACCGTCCTGCTGCCGCTGCTCGACCGCTCCGCCGCCGCCGTCCGGCAGTCCGGGCCGTACCCGCAGGGCCTGGCCGTGCGCGGTGCCGCCCGGGTGCGCACCACCGTCACCGCCTCCGCGCCGCAGGGCACGGCCGTCGCCTACCTCTACGACGTGGACGCGCTGGGCGTCGGCCGGTTGATCACCCACGCCCCGCAGAGCTGGAGCGGCCGCCCGGTCGGGCAGCCCTTCCCGCTGGACGTCACTCTGTTCCCGACCGCCTACGACCTCCCGGCCGGCCACCGGCTAGCGCTGGTGCTCGGCACCCACGACGGTCTGTACGGCGGCGAGACGCCGAAGGACGGCACGGTGGCCTTCGGTCCGGCGGAGCTCGCGCTGCCCGTCCGCTGAGGCGCCGCGCCCCACCCGGGTCCGGAGGGAGCCGGGTGGGGCGCGGGTGGGGTGCGGTCAACAGCTGAGATGGATCAGATCGGGAAATACGCCAACTGTCGTAAGCGGCAGCGGGATCAGAGCCGGCGCAGGAACACGTCCAGGTGGGTGTTGGTGTCGCCCGGCACCAGGTCGGCGTCCTCGGCGGTGAAGACGACGGTGTCGCCGGTGGCGTCGACGTACGGGCTCTCCGAGCTGCCGGTGCTCTGCGCTCCGTCCCGGGTGGCGGTGACCCGCTCGATCCGGCCGGTCCGCAGGTCGCGGCGGAAGACGTCGCTCTGCCCGTTGGTGTCGCCGGGCACCAGGTCGTCGGCGCTGGAGTCGAAGTAGACCCAGCGGTCGTCGGCGGTCATCGCCGGGTCGTAGGCGCCCTCGGTGGTCGTGGTGCCGGGCAGCGGGGTGTTGACCAGGGTCGTCCGGCCGGTGGCCAGCTCGCGGACGTAGAGGTCCATCCGGATGCCGTGGGTACCGGGGCGCCCGACGCCGTCCACCGGCAGGGCGTACAGGGCGAAGCGGCCGTCCGGGCTGATCCGGGCGTCGCCGCCGGCGCCGGTCGGGGCGCCGGTGGCGTCCAGGCTGGCAGCGGTGACCGTGCCGGTGCCGGCCTTCCAGACGTAGTACGGGTAGAACCGGGGACCGGCCAGCTCGGCGGAGGCGGAGGCGGAGGCGGCGGCCGGCGCCGCGGCGGCCGTACCCGCGGGCGGCGGGAGGAGGTTGCCGGCCCGGGAGGTGAAGCCGACGGTGGCGCCGTCCGCGCTGATGGTCGGACGGAAGGAGTTGTTGTCGCCGCCCTGGCCGTCCGGGCCGACGCTGATCAGCCGGGTGGTGTGGGTCCAGCGGTCGGTGACGAAGACGTTCTGCTTGCCGCGGTGCACCCCGGCGGCCAGGTCGGTGCGGTCGGAGGCGAAGGCGACGTAGCGGCCGTCCCGGCTCAGGGTGGGGCTGTCGGCGCCGCGGATGGTCTCGTCGTCGGTGGTGCCGAGGGTGCCGGCGGAGACGAGTTCGGTGCGGCCGGTCCAGCGGTCCCGGACGTAGACGTCGCTGCGGTGCTTGGGCCGGCCGGGCAGCACGTCGGTGGCGGTGGTGCTGAACGCGACGTAGCGGCCGTCGGCGCTGATCGAGGCGTCCGTGGTGGCGGCGTTCAGGCGGGAGCCGTCGTCGGCCACGCTGACCCGCTCGACGTGCCCGTTGCGCAGGTCCCGGACGTAGACGTCGCCGCCGGTCGGGGTGGACCCGGGGAGCAGGTCGGTCGCCGTGGAGGAGAACAGCGCGGACCGGCCGTCGGCGCTCAGCCCGAGCGCGTACGAGTCGCCGTCGAGCTGCTCGCCCTTGGGCCCCTCGCTGACCCGGGCGGTGTCGCCCTTGGGCGGCCGGGCCTCGGCGGCCGGCATCACGGCGCCGACCGCGAGGGCGGCCACCAGGACGCAGCCGGTACGGGCCAGCCGGCGGCGGGAACGGGCGGTGATCATGGACTTCCTCCCCTGACGACGGTGCCGGGCCGGTGATCCCCCGGGCCCGGCTCGGCCACGAGCCAAGCGCCGGCCGGCCGGGACGGTCAACGGGGCGAAGCGATCCCGTCCGGAAATACGCCACCGGTGGTACGGCCGTCCCGCCGCCGACGGAACCGGCCCCGGACGGCCCGCTCCGCCGCGCTGGCAGAATTGGGCTGTGATCGACGCACGACGGCTGCGGACCCTGCGGGCCGTGGCGGACCACCGCACCGTGACCGCCGCGGCGGCCGCCCTCTACCTGACCCCTTCCGCGGTCTCCCAGCAGCTCGCCGCCCTGGAGCAGGAGACCGGCCACCACCTGCTGGCCCGGGAGGGCCGGGGGGTGCGGCTGACCGCCGCCGGGGAGATCCTGCTCGGCCACGCCGACGCGGTGCTCGCCCAGCTGGAGCGCGCCGAGGCGGACCTCGCCGCCTACAGCGCGGGCGTCGCGGGCGAGGTCACCGTCGCCTCCTTCGCCACCGGCATCTCGCACGTGCTCGCCCCCGCGATCGGCCTGCTCGCCGAACGGGCGCCGGGGGTACGGCTCAAGGTGCTGGACGCCGAGGGTGACGCCAGCCTGCCGATGGTGCTGGACGGCCGGGCCGACCTCGCGGTGGCGGTCGAGTACCGGGGCGCCCCGCGCGCCGACGACGCCCGGCTGACCCGGGTCCCGCTGTACGCCGAGCCCTTCGAGGCGGTGCTGCCGCTGCTCCACCCGCTGGCCGCCGAGTCGGGGCCGCTCGCGGTGGCCGCGTTGGCCGACCAGCCGTGGATCGGCCCGTACCCGGGCAACCCCTGCCACGACGTGGTCCTGCTGGCCTGCGAGCACGCCGGCTTCCAGCCGCGCCTGCTGCACTCCTCGGACGACTTCCGGGCCGTCGTCGCGCTGGCCTCCGCCGGTGCGGGGGTCGCCCTCGTTCCGCGCTCGGCGCTGCGCGGGGTGGACCTGGGCCGGGTGGCGGTCCGCCCGGTCGACAGCGAGCTGGCCACCCGTCGGGTGTTCGCCGCCGTCCGGGCGGGGGCCGACGGGCACCCGCTGATCCGGCCGGTGCTGGACTCGCTGGCCGCCGCGGGCGCCGCCGGCGCCTGACGGAATTCCGCTCCCCGGAATTCGCCGAATGTCCTCCGGGGCGTTCCGAATTCCCCGGTTCAGGCTTTTCCGGCGGTCCTCGGATGAATTGCCGCAATGATCCCGGTGACTTCGGCGGCGGCCGCCACGAGATAGAAGTGGTCGCCCGCCAGGACGTGCAGCGAGAATGCGCCGGCGGTGGTGGCCGCCCAGGCCCCGGCCTGCTCCACCGTGACCTGCGGGTCCCGGTCGCCGGTCAGCGCGAGCACGTCGGCGCGCAGCCGGGGCGCGTCGGGGGAGCGCCGGTAGCGGTCGATCAGCCGGTAGTCGTTGCGCAGGATCGGCAGCACCAGCTCGCGCAGGTCGGGGTCGTCGAGCACGGCGGCCTGGGTGCCGCCGAGCCGCCCGACCGCCCGGACCAGCCGTTCGTCCGAGTAGTCGTCGTCCCGGGCGGGGGTGTCCGGGGCGCGGCCGGACACGCACAGCCGGGTGACCGGGGTGTCCCCGGCCGCCTCCAGGCGGAGCAGGGTCTCGTAGGCGACGGCCGCGCCCATGCTGTGCCCGAACAGCACGGTGGGCAGCGGCGACAGCGGGCGCAGCTGCCCGGCGACCGCCTCGGCCAGCGGGGCGAGGTCCGGGACCAGCGGTTCGCGGAAACGATTCTCCCGGCCCGGGTACTGGACGGCCAGCAGCTCCACCGAGGGGTCCAGGTGGCCGGACCAGGAGCGGAAGAAGCTCGCGCCGCCGCCCGCGTGCGGGAAGCAGACCAGGCGGAGCGCGGGGCGGTCGGGGGAGGAGTGACGGCTCAGGTACGACATGCCTGCTCGATTCGTCTCGTCCGTTCGGCGGCCGGTCAGCCGAGGAGGGTCTCGCCCAGCGGGGTGAGGGCGTGGACGGTGGAGTTGTGGCGCCGCTCGGTGGTCACGAACCCGGCGCGGCGCAGCACGGTGATGTGCTTGCTGGCGGAGGGGGTGGAGATGTGCAGCCGGTCCGCGACCTGCCCGGTGGACTGCGACTCCCGCAGGGTGCCCAGGACGTCCGCACGGGTGCGGCCGAGCAGGTCCTGGAGCGCCGCCCGGGCGCTCTGCCCGTTCCAGAGCGCGGCGGCGTCCTCGACCGACGGGACGACGTTGTAGACCAGGATCGGCAGGCCGTGCCAGCCCATCTCCTTGTCGATCAGGAACGGGCGGGGGGCGAACAGCGAGGGCACCAGGGTCAGGCCCTGGCCGACCAGGACGATCTCCCGGGAGGGCTGGACGTTGTCGACGCGCAGCGTCGGCGAGCGCCAGACGATGGACGGGTGCCGGTTGTTGAGCACGTGCTCCATGCCGGCCGTCACCACCTCGCGGCCGCAGGCGTCGCGCTCGGCCCGCAGGAACTGGTGGATCCGGCCCCAGAACGGCTCGACCGCCTCGGTGGGGAACGAGTCCCCCTCCGGCGGTCGGCCCGAGGTCAGTGCCTCCAGGAGGGTGCCGCGGGACCCGTCCGGTCCCGCGGCGAGCGGTGTTCTGCGGGAGCGGCCGCGGACCGTCCGGCGCCACTCCGAGAACACGTCCCGTCTCTGCTCGGTCAGCCGGTTCCAGGCCAGGTGCGCCTCGAAGGCCAGGCCGAGGGTATCGATGACGCGAATGCGCGATAAATCGTCGACGCTGAGTCGCAACTCCAGCACGTGAATTCCCCCGATTGATTCATGACAGTTAAAAGCGCAGGTCAGCGATAACTGATCGAGACCGGCAGGCTACTGTATCCCTGGACCAGATTGGATCGCATCCAGTTCACATTTCCCGCCGATTCCACCGACCGCACCTCCGTGACCAGTCGCCCCAGGAGTTCACGCAGTTCGACCCGGGCCAGGGCGGCGCCCAGGCAGTGGTGCGGGCCGTTGCCGAAGCCCAGGTGGCGGTTGGGCGCACGGTCCGCGAGGAACCGGCCCGGGTCGGCGAACAGCCGCTCGTCCCGGTTGGCCGCGGCCAGCCAGGCCACCACCGCCTCGCCCTTGCGGATCGGCTGCCCGCCGACCTCCCAGTCCTCGGTGGCCACCCGCAGCACGTGGGCGGCCGGGGAGGTCCAGCGGACCAGCTCCTCCACGGCGCGGTCGATCAGCCCGGGGTCCCCGGCCAGCACGTCCAGCACTTCCGGGAACTCCTGGAGGACGTGGAAGGCGCCGGTGACCGAGTGCCGGGTGGTCTCGTTGCCGCCGATCAGCACGTTGTCGCAGTTCACCAGGACGTCCTCGGTGCTCAGCCGCTCGTCCGCGAGCAGCGCGCTCACCAGGTCCGGGCCGGGCCGGCGCCGCCGCTGCTCGATCAACTCGTCGAAGTAGAACATGATCTCGGTGTGCGCCTGGGCGGGCGTCATCCTGTTGAACGCGCTCTCCGCGCCGCCGAAGGCGTGGTTGGTCAGCTCGATCAGCTGCTCGCGTTCGGCCGGCGGCACGCCGATGATCTCGCAGACGATCGCGGCGGGCAGCCGGGGGCCGATGTCCAGGGCGACGTCGGTGGGGCCGCCCGAGCGGAGCCGGTCGACGATCTCCTGTACCTCCCGGCGCAGCACCGACTCCAGCTCGGGCGCGCGCAGCCGGGACAGGAAGGGGCCGATCGCGCGCTTGAGCAGCGCGTGCCACTCGCCCTCGCTGGCCACCAGCATCCGGCCGCCGGAGCTGTCGGTGTGGTCGGCGTCGAAGCCGATCATCATGCCGTACTCGGAGGTGAGCGGGGCCTTGGGGGAGAGGACGGCGGAGACGTCCCGGTGGGAGAAGACCGACCAGAACCCGCCGGGGGAGATGCCCGGTTCGCTCCAGACCACGGCGTTCGCCGCGGCGTAGTCCTGCCACATCGCGAACCTGGCGTCCGTGGTGTAGAGGTCGGGGTCGCCCAGATCAATGGTCATGCCGGTCTGTCCTCGTCTGTCGTCTGTCGTCTGTCGGGGGCGTCTGTCGGGGGCGTCGGGGTCGGGGCCGGGGTGACGGGGGTGCTCACACCGGGAGTTCGGCGGGTTCCTCGGCCGGCCGCGGGGCCGGGGCCAGGGCCGGTGCGTTCCGCAGGGCCGGGCTGAGCGCGGCGCCCAGCGCGAGGACGCCCAGGGCGGCGGCGCAGCCCAGCAGGCCGGTCAGCCGCCCGGCGTGGTCCAGCAGCAGACCGCCGGCCAGTGGGGCGACGGCGCCGCCCGCGCCGCTGCAGATCGCCGCCACGCTGATCACCCGGCCGCGGTGGCTGTCCGGGGTCAACCGCAGCTGGGCGGTGGTGAAGTAGGCGTTCGAGGTGGGGGCGGCGAAGGCGATCAGACCGAGCAGGACCCCGGGGGTGTACGTGCCGGGGAGGGTCGCGATGCCGACGGTGAGCAGCGCGGACAGCCAGAGCACGGTGAGCACCGGTCGGGCGCCGGTCAGCACCCGCTGGAGCAGCGGGGCGGCCAGCGCCCCCAGCAGGCCGCCGACCCCGAGCAGGGCGGCCAGCACACCGATCGGTCCGGAGCCCACCCCGCCGGTCCTGGCGGAGGCGATCACCACGAAGTAGACCAGGCCGAAGAAGAAGTTCACCGCCGTGGCGCACAGCAGCCCGAGCCGCAGGAACGGGTGCCGGGCGATCCAGCGCACGCCTTCCAGGAACTCCCGTCGGCCGCCGCCCGGTTCGCTGCTCCCGGGATCGGGATCGGGGGCGGGGGCGGGGGACGGCCGTTGCGGCTTCAGGAAGAGCAGCAGCACCAGCCCGCCGAGGTGGGCCAGGAACCCGACGGCGAACGGCAGGGCCTGCTTCGCCGCGAGCAGGAAGCCGCCGGCCGACGTCCCGGCGAGCTGGCCCGCGTAGGTGCGGGCCGAGTTCATCGCGACGGCGTTGGACAGCCGCTCCTCCGGCACCAGCCCCGGGATCATCGCCTCGCCCGCCGCCAGCACCACCGCCGTGGCCGCGCCGTTGACCAGGGCGAGCAGCACCAGCGGCGCCAGGGACACCGGGCCGGCCCAGAACAACAGGACCAGCCCGCCGAACACCGCCGCCATCGCGCCCTCGCACCACAGCATGACCCGTCGCCGGTCGTACCGGTCGGCGACGACCCCGGCGGGCAGGCCCGCCAGGAGCATCGCCGCCGCGTCGACGAAGCCGATCACCCCGGCCTGGGACGGCGATCCGGTGAGGGTCAGGACGAGGAGCGGGAGCACGATCAGCGAGGTGCTGTAGGCGAACTCGCTGAACGCCTGGCTCGCCCACAGCAGGGTGAAGCCGCGCCCCGCCCCCCGTCCGCCCGATGTGCCGGCGGCCATCAGGCGAGCAGCCGGGAGCGGGACTTGGTGTGCACGTAGGCGCGTCGCAGGTCCCGGGCGACGCTGGTGCGCTTGAGCCAGCGGTCCGTGCCGTCGTAGCGCGGGGTGAAGGTGTCCCGGCCGTGCACCGTCAGGTAGTTGTCGATGAAGACGGCCTCGCCCGGGCTCAGCACCACCCGGTCGGCGGCCCGCGCCAGCAGCCCGGCGGCGGCCTCCAGCGAACGCCGGGCCTCGGTGTCCTCGGGCACCGAGTCGGTGAAGTCGGCGTCGATCCGCAGGTAGGGCGAGTCGGCGGGCCCGAACAGCACGGAGGCCACCTCGAACGGGCGCTCCTCCAGCGCGGACGGGCGCTCGGCGGTGTGGGTGGGGACGACGTGGTGGGAGTCGTCCGGGAAGAACCGGAAGCGGTCCTCCTGGAGGACGCGGCGCAGCGGTTCGGCGAAGTCCACCGCGTCCAGCGTGGAGACCGTGGTGCCGACCCCGTCCGGGTTGCGCAGGCACATCAGGGCCACGTAGTCGCCCCGGCAGGCGTGGAAGACGTCCTCGGTGTGCAGGGTCAGCTGCTGCTCGCTGCTGGCGCTGGTCAGCGAGTTCTCCTGGCCCTTGGCCGGGCAGACGTCGTGGACCAGCCGGCCGCCCTGCTGGTGGGTCCAGGCGAACGGGTCGCCGAGCACGGAGGAGATCAGCAGCAGCACCAGCTCCTCCCGGACGGCCGCCCCCTCCTTCCGGGCGATCTCCCAACTCGCCGGCGTGGGGACGAGCGCGTCGTCCACCGGCAGGTTGGCGACCCGGATCAGCGCGTCCTCCGCGCCGCGGGCGGTGACCAGGAACTGCCGGACGCCGACGGGCAGTCGCTCCGCCTCGATCCGGATCGCGTCGGCCTGCTCCAGCGGCTCCCAGACCGGGTGCCGGTCGAGGTAGTCGTCGGCGAGCGCGGCCACCTGGTTCTTCTCGTCGTCGTTCAGTACGTAGCGGGCCACAACAGGAACCTTTCGGTCGGTCAGGCGCCGGTCGCGGCGACGATCTGGCGCAGGGCGTCCAGGAAGTCCTCCGCGAGGCGGCGTACGGTGGCGGGCGAGTGGGTGGTGGGGGAGTGCATCCAGTCGATCCGCAGCTCGCCGTCGCTGACGGCGGCGACCACGTCGATCCGGTGCGGGCGGGGCTGCTCCGGCGCCTGGTCGGCGCCCAGCGCCCCGAACTGCTCCCGGACCAGGCCGGTCGCGCCGGTGGCGCCGTCCCACTGCCCGAGGTAGTTGAAGCTGATCCGGGGGTGCGGGGCGGCGGCGAGCGCGGTGTGCGCCGGGCTGCCCGGTTCGGAGAGGTAGCGCAGGGCGCCGTAGCCGATGCCGCGTCCGGGCAGTTTGCGCAGATGGCGCTTGACGGCCTTCAGCGCGGGCGCCCAGTCGCCGGCGGGCACGTCGAGGGTGACCGGGTAGAGCGAGGTGAACCAGCCGATGGTGCGGGAGAGGTCCACGTCCTCGAACAGCTCCTCGCGGCCGTGGCCCTCTAGGGCGATGGTGACGGGCGCGCCCGCCCAGTTCCGCAGGGTGCGGCCGAGGGCCGCCAGCAGCACGTCGTTGATCTGAGTGCGGTGGACGGCGGGCACCCGCTGGAGCAGGGCCTGGGTCCCGGCGCGGTCGAGGTGGACGGACTCGACGACGAGTTCGCCGTAGGTGTCCGACCGGGGGGCGCCCGTGCCGGTGGCGGTGCCGTCGACGGGGAGCTCGACGGACGCGGCGGAGGCCTGGCGCCAGTAGTCCAGCTCCTGGTCGAAGCCGCCGCTGCGGACGTGCTCGGAGAGGCGCTCGGCCCAGCGGCGGTAGCTGGTGGTGCGGGGGCCGAGGTCGGCCGGGGCGTCGTCGGTGCCGGCGCCGTCGGCCGGGGCGTCGTCGGTGCCGGCGAGGCGGGTGTAGGCGGTGGCGAGGTCCTCCAGCAGGATCCGCCAGGAGACCCCGTCCATCACGGTGTGGTGCACGGCCAGGAACAGCCGCGGCGCGGCGCCGTCCGGCAGTCGGAGGAAGGCCCCCCGCAGCAGGACGCCGTGGTGCAGGTCCAGGGACTGCTGGGCCTCGGCGGCGGCCAGGTGGAGTGCGGCCGGCACGTCCGCGGCGCCGGTGAGGTCGCGAACGGCCAGCAGGTCGGTGGGCCGGTCGCCGTACTCCTGGATCCAGTCACCGGTGGCGGTGCGGGTGTAGCGCAGGCGCAGCGCGTCGTGCTGGTCCACGACGGCGAGCAGGGCCGCCTCCAGCAGCGCCGGGTCGGTGTCGGGGGCCAGGCCCACGTGGACCGACATGGCGTAGTGGTCGGGGTCGACGGTGTGCTCGGCGAAGAACCACCGCTGGATCGGGGTGAGCCGGACCGACCCGGTCTCCTCGGCTCGGTCCGCCGCCGTCGGGCCGGCGGGGGCGGTCTCCTCGAACCCGCCGATGGCGGCGGCCAGTTCGGCGACGCTCTGGTGGACGAACATCAGCTTGGAGGTGAGCCGCAGGCCCTCCTGCCGGGCGCGGGAGATGACCTGGATGGTGAGGATGGAGTCGCCGCCGAGTTCGAAGAAGTTGTCGTGGATGCCGACCCGGTCGGCGCCGAGGATGTCGGCCCAGATCGCGGCGAGTTGCTGTTCGGCGGGGGTGCGGGGGGCGGTGTAGGGCGTCTCGGTGGGGGCGGTGTGGTGCTCGGGCCGGGGGAGGGCGCGGCGGTCGATCTTGCCGCTGGGGGTGAGCGGGAGGGCGTCGAGGGTGATGTAGAGGGCGGGGATCATGTAGTCGGGGAGGGTGGTGGCGAGGTGGGTGCGGAGTTGGGTGGGGGTGGTGGGGGTGGTGGTGACGGTGTAGGCGGTGAG
>NZ_JBFBGS010000101.1:0-11613 GCF_040684795.1 Kitasatospora sp. NPDC089797
GTCGAGGGCGACGACCCGGGTCTCCCCCTCCCCGTAGACCTTGTTCAGGCCGGTGGCGCGGGCGGCCGCCAGGCCGGTACGGACGGCGGTTGCGGGGAAGGTCACGAAGACTCCTGGGAACGAATCGGATTTTCCTACCGATCCATCCTGCCAAGTGGTTCGAGCCCGATGCGTATGCCGAGGGGACGGTGGGCCCCCGCCGACCCGGCGGGGCGGCGGGGGCGTCATCCTCCTCAGGTATGACCCGTCCCCTGAGGACCAAAGTCCCCCCGGTCCTCGGCGGCGTCACTCCACCGCGACCCCGAAGGCCGTCGCGAGCCCGGTCAGACCGTTCGTCACCGCCCGGCCCGACGGCGCGAACTGCCAGCCCTCCGCCGCCCGGCGGAAGCTGCCCAGCAGCATCGCGCTGTCCGGCATGCCGCCGTTGGCGCCGGGCCACCTGGCCGGCCCGGCCGCGCCAGGCCCGTACTCGGCGGCGACCGCCAGCCCGTACACGTAGCCCAGCGGCAGCGCCGGGGGCTCCTCCTCCTCGGTGGAGACCGCGAGCACCACCTCGTCCACGGCGGTCGGCAGCCGGTGCAGGTCCAGGCTCAGCCGGGCCGCCCGGGCCGGCTCGCCCGGCACCGAGTGGGTGGGGTGCAGCCGGATCGCGCCGTCCGGGTCCTGCGGGTTGTTGAAGAACACGAAGTGCTCGTCGCTCAGCACCCGCCCGCCGGCGCAGAGGAACGCGGTGACGTCCAGCTCCACCGGGTCCCCGGCGGCGGTGCGGCTCTGCCAGCTGACCGTGAGGCTGCTCTGCGGCACGCCCGGCCCGGCCGCCGGCTCCTGGGCGACGGCCTCCGCCGCCCCGCTCGGAGCGCCGCCGCCGAGCCGGCCGCGCAGCCCCTGGTCGGCCAGCAGCTCCACCAGCTCCGGCCCGCTCACCAGGGTCAGCGGCTTGCCCTCGATGTAGCTGTACGAGCCCTTGCCGAAGCCCGCGGTGGTGACCAGGATGCCCTTGATCGCGCCGTGGTGGCGGACGGTGGACTCCAGGTCGCGCACCGCCGTCGGCGGGACGGTCTTCTTGTAGCGCTTGGCCTGGATCACGATCTTGCCGCCGGTCACCGGGTCCAGGTCCTCGGCGACCACGTCCACCCCGACGTCGCCGCTGCGGGCCGTGGTCATCACGCGGAAGCCGCGCAGCCGGAACAGCTCGGCGATCAGGTCCTCGAACTCGATCGGGTCCATCTCGAAGAGGTCCGGGTCCTCCTCGCCGAAGTGCCCGGCCAGGCTCCCGCCGACGGTCTCCGGCAGCCGGTCCGGCTTCACCTCGTCCAGCCGCTCCGGCCGCGCGGACAGCTTGCCGCCCAGGCCCTGGAAGCACTCCACCGGCGCCACCCGGTCCAGCGCCAGCCCGGCGAACTCGGCCCGGGTCGCGGTCAGCGTGGACAGGAACCGCTCCGCCTCCCGGCCGGTCGCCGGATCGATGCCGAGCACGAAGCCGTTCAGCACCACCGAGTCCAGCATCCCGTCCCGGTCCGCCCGGAACAGCTCCACCGCCACCCGCAGCGCCGACTGCGCCAGCACCTCCCGGTACAGCGCCTTGCGCTCGGTCGCCGGACGGGCCACCTCCGCCTCGCGGTCGTCCGCCTTCACGTACCGCACCCGGCCGGCGGCCGGCACCACGTCCGGCCCGGGCAGCTCCCAGTTCACCACCAGCTGGCGGCTCGGCGCCTCCCAGGCCGCCACCAGCCGGTGCGGGAAGCCCTCCGGCCAGGCCGCCGAGGCGTACAGGCCGGCCGTGAAGTACTCCTGCACCGCCTCCGGCTCACCCGCCCGCAGCCGCCGCAGCAACTCCTCGGTGCCCGCCCCGCGCTCCTCCTCCTGGCGGCGGAAGCGCTCCGCCCACGCCAGGTACTCCTGGTGGTACGCGGCCAGCCGGCGCTGCCGGTCCGCCTCCCGCGCCTGCGCGGCGTACCAGTCCTGCTCGAACCGGGCCCGGGCCTGGGCGAGGTACTGCTCGTACTGCCGCCGCACCCCGGCGTTGCGGGACTGCGCCGCGTCCGGCGGCGGGACGGCGTACGCGGCGGAGGTCTGGTCCGGCATCGGCACCGGCTCGCCCAGCGGGCCCGGGTCGAACGGCGGCACCGGGCGCGGTGCCAGCAGCGCCTGCGGCCCGAACGCCGGCGCGGCCAGCCCCGCCGCCAGCAGCCCGCGCAACTCCTCGACCCTGGCGTCCAGTTCGGCCGTCCGCGCGGCCGCCTCGGCCTCCCGCGACTGCTGGTACGAGCGCTGCGCCTCCCGCTCGTCCCGGGCGGCCGCCCGCTGTGCCTCGCGCTGGGCCCGCTCGTGCCGGCGCAACTCCGCCGCCTCGGCGCGCCAACGGGCCTCCTCGCGCCGCTGCTGCTGCCGCTGCGCCTCCGCCCAGACCGCCAGCACCCCAGTGTTCCGCCGCCCCGCCACCAGCCACCCCTTCGCACTCACGCCGACCCGGCCGTCCCGCGCCGCCTCCCGGCCGCAGCGCCGACCGCGCCCGCCACAATAGAACGTGGACACCGGGCACGGCCAAGCGCCCGCGACCTGCGGTGCAGTGACGGGAGCTGACGGCCCGGCGGACGGGCGGCTCTCCTGCTCCGGGCCGCCCGCCCGCGTTTCCGGGCTCCGGGTCCGCCGGGGGCGGCCGCTACTCCCGGACGTCGGCGTACCAGCGCCAGGCGGTGCGCGGCGGGCGGTCGGGGAGGGCGGTGCGGCCGGTGGCCCAGAGGAGGGTGGGCCAGGGGGCGGTGGCGGGCGGGACGTCGGGGAAGAGCCGGGTCAGGGCGCGGGTGCAGAGGTCGGCGGGCGGTTCCCAGGGGAGGCCCAGGCCCCGGGCGACGTCGTGCAGGTGGACCAGGGTCTCGACCAGGCTCATGGCCGTGAACCCGCCCGGGTCGGCGAGGCCCCACGGGTGGTGGGCACGGGCGTCCGGCGGGGCGAACCGGGCCACGGCGACCATCAACCCGCCGCTGGCATCGAGCACTTCGAGTAGGCCCGGGACGCCGGCGGCCGGGTCCGCGCGGACGACGTTGTTCGGGCCGCCGGGGAAGCCGCGGGTCGCGACGAAGGGGACGTACCGTCCGCGCGGGGGCCTGGCGGGGGCGAGTTGGGCGGCGTACGCGAAGAGGTCGTCGGCGAGGTGCTCGACGGTGTCCCAGCAGCTCCAGTCGAGGGTGCCGGCGGGCCGGGACCAGTCCGCGTCCGCCGGGGCGGCGGCCAGGGTGTCGACGGCGAGGCGCACGGCGAGGGCGAGGTCGTCCGGGGTCGGTGAGTCGATCATGGGGGGATGGTAGGCGCGAACCGCTGTCGGCGGGGGCGGGTAGCCTGGCCGGAGCCCAGACCCCAGGAAGGGATGCCCGTGACGATCCCCGCACCGCAGCACCCGGACCGGCCCGCCGGCTGGATCTCCACCGGCCTGAGCTGGCACGACGGCCGGGCCCTGCTCGGTGCCGCGCGCGGCCCGCAGGTGCACGAGCGGGAGGTGGCGCCGGGCGCGGAGGTCGGCTGGCTGCTCGGCGGCCCGCGCCGCTGCACCGGCGCCTGGCTGGCCGGGGCGACGGAGCGCACGCCCTGCCCGCACCACGCGGTGGTCGATCCGGACGGCAGCGCCACCCAGTGCCCGGCCTGCCAGAGCGTGGACCGCGGCCTGGCGCTGGCCCGGGACCAGATCCTCGACGACGGCCGCACCTACCTGCTCTACCTCGCCTGGTTCGGCGAGGGGCTGCTGAAGGTCGGCCTGACCGCCGAGCAGCGCGGTGACAGCCGACTGCTCGAACAGGGCGCGCTGGCCTACGCGTTCACCGCACGCGGCGGCCTGCCCGCCGTGCGCCGCGCCGAACTCACCGTCGCCGCCTCCGGGTTGGCCCGGGAGCGGTACAAGTCCCGGCTGAAGACGGACCACTGGTGGGCACACGGGGACGCACCGCACCGCCGTACCGTGCTGGGCGAGGCCCGGGCCCGGGCGCACCGGCTGCTGGAGGGCCACGCGGTGGAGCTGCTCGCCGACCGCCCGGTGGTGGACCACGTGGAGCGCTACGGCCTGGGCGGCGGCGCCCCGGAGGCCTACCGGGAGATCACCGGCCTGGTGGCGGGTGCGGTGGTCGCGGGCCGGCTGCGCCCGCCGGTCGGCCGGCACCTCTTCCTGGACCAGCCGGACGGTTCCGGCCCGCTGCTGCTGGACACCCGTCGGCTGACCGGCTGGGCGCTGACGCCGGTCACCGGCCGGGCGGCCGAGGGACTGCGGCTGGAGGAGCGGGTCCGCCCGCCGGAGCCGGACACCCAGGAGGCGCTGTTCTGAGCCGGGGCGCCCCCTGATCGTGGTTGCTTATTAAAACCGCAAGGCCTAGTCTCGGCCATACGGTTTCAATCTGCCACCAGCATGGAGCGAGCCCGACCATGATCGCTGCCCACGAGACCTTCGACGGCACCTTCCCGTACCGGCCGCACTTCAGCACCGCCCCCGGCTTCCCGATGCACTACGTCGACGAGGGCTCCGGCCCGGTCGTGCTCTGCCTGCACGGCGAACCCACCTGGGGCTACCTCTTCCGCGACCTGATCCGCCGACTGGCCCCCACCCACCGGGTGCTGGTGCCCGACCACATGGGCTTCGGCAAGAGCGCCACGCCCGCCGACCGGGGCTACCTGGTGCAGGACCACGTGGACAACCTGGAAGCCCTGGTCGACGACCTCGGCCTGAGCGAACTCACCCTGCTGCTGCACGACTTCGGCGGCCCGGTCGGGATGGGCCTGGCCGCCCGCCGACCCGGGCTGATCGCCCGGGTGGTCAGCCTCAACGCCCCGACCCCGTTCGGCCAGCCCGGCCTGGCCGAGGCGCTGGCCGTCAACGCGGCCGACTCCCCGTGGTTCCGCTGGATCGCCCGGGCGCACGCCGACGGCAGCCTGGGCGCCGTCCTCGGCGCCCTCGACTACACCGTGCTCAGCACCCTCAAGCTCAACGGCTTCGAGGACAACGCCCTGATCACCGACACCTGGCTGCGCGCCTACGGCTCACCCTTCCCCAACCGGGCCGAGGCGGCCGGGGCGATCGGCTGGGCCGAGGGCTTCGCGACCGGGGCGCACCGGTTCGCCGCCCCGGATGCCGGGGCCCGGGCGGCGCTGGCGGCGCTGCCGGCCCTCGCGGTCTGGGGCGCCGCCGACCGGACGCTCGCCGCCCGACACTTCCTGCCACTGTTCGCCGAGGCGTTCCCGCGCGGCCGGGCGGTGGAACTGCCGGGCGTCGGCCACTACAGCCCCGAGGACGCCCCGGAGGCCGTGGCGGACCTGGTCGGGCGCTTCCTCGCGGAGACCGCGCCCTGACCGGTCGGCGACCCCCGGTCAGCCGGTCCCAGGTCACCGGTCCCAGGTCACCGGCTCCAGGTCACCGGTCCCCGGTCACCGCTTCCCGGTCACCGGCTCCCGAGCAGGGCGAGCAACCGGGTCACCAGCCCGAGCGCGGGCGCGGCGGCCTCGCCCAGGTCCCCGGTCAGCCCGGCCAACAGGTGCAGGGTGTTGCGCCGGCTGCGCCGCTCCTGGCCGGCCGGGTCGCCGAGCACCGGCAGGGTCTCCCGGAGGCTCTGCCGGTCCTCCTCGGGCAGCCGGGGGTCCCGGGCCAACTCGGCCACCAGGACGGCGAGGTGGGCGAACAGCGCGGCGGCCCCGGGCGGCAGGGCCTGGTCGGCGGCCGGTGCGTGGTGGTGCTGGATGCCGACGTTGTGGTGCCCGCCGTGGAGGGTGACGTTGTCGCCGACGTGGAACCGCGGTCCGTCGCCGCTCACTTGATGACCCCCGTGTTCCCCTGGCCGCCGTAGATGTTGACGTTGTCGCCGTACTGGTACTGCCGCAGGTCCACCAGGACGTTGCTGACGAACTGCTGGAACTCGGTCTGCGGGTTCTCGATCGCGTGGGTGATCCTGGCCTGGAGCTCGTACGCGTGCTTCGCGTCCTTCCAGGCCAGCAGCGCGGTCGGCGGCCCCGCCGTGTCGATGGTGAGCGCGTGCAGCCGGCGCTGGAGCAGCACCGGCAGGGTGGCGAACAGGAAGTAGGACGCCAGCAGGGCCAGGGTCACCACCACGATCGGGCCGGAGCCGGAGTTCTGGCTGTCCCTGCTGCTGCCGAAGCCCGAGGAGTGGGAGAGGGCGTTGAGCCCGGCGATGACCAGCGCGGCCGGGACGACGATGCCGATGAACTTGAGGAACCGTTTGATGGCGCCGAGGACGTCGGGCAGGATGATCGTGATGCTGACCCGCGCGACGGTGGCCAGCGGGTACGCCGCCGAGCCGATCCAGAGGATGCGGTTGGTGACGGCGACCCGGGTGGCGGAGGGGTCGTGGGCGGGCCTCGGCGGCGGGCCGACGGAGGCCGAGGGCCCGGTGCCCACGGGGTCCCCGGCCGGCGGCGCCGGCGGCGGGACGTACGGGAGCGGAGTGGCGCCGGTCGGTCGGACTCCCGACGGTGCGACCGGTTCGGTCGGCTGCATGAGCATTCCCCCAAGGCTGTCAAACGAGCGACGACAATAAACCAGCACGCTCCGGGCGTGCACAAGCTCTTTGTCGGAAACCCGGCTTGACGAACCGTGGCAGGGGGTGGGTCGGACGCGGCTCAGCCCAGCTTGCCGCGCACCCCGCCCGGCCCCGGGCGCGCCCGGCGGGACAGTGGCGGCCGGGACGGCCGGACGTCACCGCGTCCGGTGCCCGCGGCCTCGGCGCCCTCGGCGGCGCGCCGGGCGAGCGCGGCCCGGGCGGCGGCCAGGGCGACCCGGGCGAGCAGCGGGTCCTCCGCGAGGCCCGCCGTGCGCTTGGACACCTGACAGGAGGAGCACCAGACCGGCGAGGCGGGCCCGTCCGGATAGACCATGCCCTCCGGCGGCAGGTAGTGCCCGCCGCACTCGACGCACTCGAAGACCAACCTCATCCGATGATCACCGTCCCGGATCCGTGGCACCGACCGCACGGTGACCAGAAGGTGTGAACGCTGGGCACCATGCTTCCTTCCTCGTCCAGCTCGACCGTCGCCTCGGTCTTCTGGGTCCCCCCGGAGCCGCCGCAACCGGAGCAGGACTGAACCTCGGGCATATGCCGTCCTTCCGTGGCGGAGCACCACCGTAGCGCGATTTTCCGTCAACAAGCACCGCTCGCGGGGATCCACCACCCGTACGGGGAGCGTGAGTCGGCGCCGCACGCCCCGGAGAACGGGGTCGGCCCCCCGCCTGAGCACCAGAGCGAGGGGCCGACCGATCGAGGGGGTTCAGCCAAGGGCGGCCCGCAGGAAGTCGCGGTTCATCGCGGCGATGCTGGGCAGCGGGATGCCCTTGGGGCAGGCGGTGGCGCACTCGCCGGTGTTGGTGCAGCCGCCGAAACCCTCGGCGTCCATCGCCCCGACCATGTTCCGCACCCGGGCGGCGCGTTCCGGCGCGCCCTGCGGCAGCACGTTGAGGTGCACCACCTTGGCGGAGGTGAAGAGCATCGCCGAACCGTTCGGGCAGGCCGCCACGCAGGCGCCGCAGCCGATGCACTCGGCGTGCTCGAAGGCGGTGTCGGCGGCCTCCTTGGGGACGGGCGTGGCGTGCGCCTCGGGGGCGCTGCCGGTGGGGGCGGTGATGTAGCCGCCGGAGCCGATGATCCGGTCGAAGGCCGAGCGGTCCACCACCAGGTCCCTGACCACCGGGAAGGCCGCGGCGCGCCACGGCTCGACGTCGATGGTGTCGCCGTCCCGGAAGTGCCGCATGTGCAGCTGGCAGGTGGTGGTGCGCTCGGGGCCGTGCGCCTGGCCGTTGATGACCATGCCGCAGGCGCCACAGATCCCCTCGCGGCAGTCGTGGTCGAAGGCGACCGGCTGGTCGCCGCGGGTGATCAGCTCCTCGTTGAGGGTGTCCAGCATCTCCAGGAAGGACATGTCCGGGCTGATGCCGCCGACCCGGTAGGTGGTCATCGAGCCGGGTGCGTCCGGCCCCGCCTGGCGCCAGATGCGCAGGGTGAGGTTCATGCGTAGCTCCGCTGGGTGGGGTGGACGTGTTCGAAGTCGAGGTCCTCGCGGTGGAGGACGGGCGGTTCGCCGGTGGCGGTGAACTCCCAGGCGGCGGCGTAGGAGAAGTCCTCGTCGCGGCGGGCGGCCTCGCCGTCCGGGGTCTGGCTCTCGGTGCGGAAGTGCCCGCCGCAGGACTCGGCGCGGTGCAGGGCGTCCAGGCACATCAGTTCGGCCAGCTCGAAGTAGTCGACCAGCCGGTTGGCCTTCTCCAGCGACTGGTTGAGCTCCCGGCCGGTGCCGGGCACCTTGATCCGTCGCCAGAACTCCTCGCGCAGGCGGGGGATCCGCTCCAGCGCGCGCTCCAGCCCGGCCGCGTCGCGGGCCATCCCGCACTCGTCCCAGAGGAGTTCGCCGAGTTCGCGGTGGAAGGAGTCCGGGGTGCGGTCGCCGTCGACGGAGAGGATCAGGTTGAGCCGGTCCTCGACCTCCGCCTCGGCCTCGGCGACCGCCGGGTGGTCGGCGGGCACGGCGGGCACCGGGTTGCGGGCCAGGTAGTCGTTGAGGGTGGGCGGCAGCACGAAGTAGCCGTCGGCGAGCCCCTGCATCAGCGCGCTGGCGCCGAGCCGGTTGGCGCCGTGGTCGGAGAAGTTGGCCTCGCCGATCGCGAACAGGCCGGGGACGCTGGTCTGGAGGTCGTAGTCGACCCAGAGCCCGCCCATCGTGTAGTGGATCGCCGGGTAGATCCGCATCGGCACCCGGTACGGGTCCTCGGCGGTGATCCGCTCGTACATCTCGAAGAGGTTGCCGTACCTGGCCTCGACGGCGTCCCGGCCCATCCGGCGGATCGCGTCGGCGAAGTCCAGGTAGACGCCCTGCCCGCCGGGGCCGACGCCGCGGCCCTCGTCGCAGACGTTCTTGGCGGCCCGGGAGGCGATGTCGCGGGGCACCAGGTTGCCGAAGGCGGGGTAGATCCGCTCCAGGTAGTAGTCCCGCTCCTCCTCCGGGATCTGCCCGGGCGGGCGGGTGTCGCCGGCCGCCTTGGGCACCCAGATCCGGCCGTCGTTGCGCAGCGACTCGCTCATCAGGGTGAGCTTGGACTGGTGGTCGCCCGAGCGCGGGATGCAGGTGGGGTGGATCTGGGTGAAGCACGGGTTGGCGAAGTAGGCGCCGCGCCGGTGGGCCCGCCAGATCGCGGTGGCGTTGGAGTTCTTGGCGTTGGTGGAGAGGTAGAAGACGTTGCCGTAGCCGCCGGTGGCGAGCACCACGGCGTCCGCGGTGTACGAGCTGATCGCACCGGTGACCAGGTCCCGGGCGACGATGCCGCGGGCCCGGCCGTCGACGACCAGCAGGTCCAGCATCTCGGTGCGCGGGTGGAGCTCCACGTTCCCGGCCGCGATCTGCCGGGAGAGCGCCTGGTAGGCGCCGAGCAGCAGCTGCTGGCCGGTCTGGCCGCGGGCGTAGAAGGTGCGGGAGACCTGGACGCCGCCGAAGGAGCGGGTGTCCAGCAGACCGCCGTACTCGCGGGCGAAGGGCACGCCCTGGGCCACGCACTGGTCGATGATCTCCACCGACACCTGGGCGAGCCGGTGCACATTGGACTCGCGGGCGCGGAAGTCGCCGCCCTTGACGGTGTCGTAGAACAGCCGGCGGACGGAGTCGCCGTCGTTGCGGTAGTTCTTGGCCGCGTTGATGCCGCCCTGGGCGGCGATCGAGTGGGCCCGCCGCGGGGAGTCCTGGAAGCAGAACTGCACGACGTGGTAGCCCTGTTCGGCGAGCGTGGCACCGGCCGCGCCGCCGGCCAGGCCGGTGCCGACCACGATCACGGTGTGCTTGCGGCGGTTCGCCGGGTTGACCAGCTTGGCGTCGAAGCGCCGCTGGTCCCAGCGCTGTTCGATCGGTCCGGCGGGGGCCCGGGTGTCGGCGATCGGCGCGCCGAGGGCGTAGTCCTGGTAGCTCACTTCACGACTCCGAACATGACGGCCACGGGGACGGACAGGAAGCCCACGGTCAGCAGCAGCGCCAGGCCGTCGGCCGTCAGCTTCAGTGCCCGATGGCGGCGGGCGTTGTTGACGCCGAGGGTCTGCGCGGCGCTCCAGAAGCCGTGCCGGATGTGGAAGCCGAGGGCCACCACCGCGAGGATGTAGAACACGTCGCTGTACCAGCGGCCGAAGGTGCCGACCACGTTCTGGTAGACGTGGCCGTGCTCGGCGACCGGGTTCACGGTGAGCGTGGTGAGGTCGAGGATGTGCCAGACGATGAACAGCGCCAGGATCACCCCGCCCCAGCGCATGGTCCGGGTCGCGTAGCTGGCCCGGCGGCGCTGGTGCACGTACCTGCTCGGGCGGGCGGCGAGGTCCCGGCGGCTGAGCTGGTACGCGGACACCCCGTGCAGGACGACGGCGGCCACCAGGCCGACCCGGGCGATCCACAGGAACCACTCGTGGCCGAGGAACGGCTGCCCGACGGTGCGCAGCCAGGCCGCGTAGCCGTTGATGTCGTCGGGGCCGAAGAAGACCTTGAGGTTCCCCAGCATGTGCGCGACCAGGTACAGCAGCATGGCCAGCCCGGTGACGGCCATGACCGCCTTCTTGCCGACGGTCGACCGCCACAGGGTCGCCAGGGTGGACGGATGCCGGCCCGTCCGCGTCGCGGTTGTCATGGCAGCAACGGTAGGGACGGCACCACGGTGCGTCCAAGACATGCTGCGGCTGGTGACGATAGCCGGAGCCTATCGTCACGGCGTAGCCTGGGTCCGTGCAGCTCCAGCAACTCCGCTACTTCCTGGCCGTCGCCGAGACCCGGCACTTCACCCGGGCCGCCGAGGCCGCGCATGTCGCCCAGCCCTCGCTCTCCCAGCAGATCCGTTCGCTGGAGCGGGAGTTGGGGGCCGAGCTGTTCCACCGCACTCGGGGCAACATCGCCCTCACCGACGCCGGGGACGCCCTGCTGCCGCTGGCCCGGCGGATCCTCGCGGACACCGAGAGCGCCCGGCTGGCCGTCCAGGAGACGGTGCAGCTGCGCCGCGGCCGGGTCCGGCTGGGCGCGCCGCCGAGCCTGTGCACCAGCCTGGTGCCGGACGTGCTGCGGGTGTTCCGGGACCGCTACCCGGGCGTCGCGCTGGCGGTGCGCGAGGGCGGCTCGCGCGATCTGGTCCGCTGGCTGGCGGCGGGTGAGTTGGACCTCGCGCTGATCATCACCCCGCCCAGCGGGGAGGCGGCGCCGGCCCTCGCCGTCACCGAACTGCTGCACGAGGAGCTGGTGTTGGTCTCGGCGGCCGGGCCCGCCCGGCGCTCGGTGCGGGTCGCGGAGCTGCGCGGGCGGCCGCTGGTGATGTTCCGGGAGGGCTACGACGTCCGGGAGGCGGCGCTGGCGGCCTGCCGGGCGGCCGGGTTCGAGCCCGAGTTCGCCGTCGAGGGCGGCGAGATGGACGCGGTGCTGGGCTTCGTCCGGGCCGGGCTCGGCCCGGCGGTGGTGCCGGGGATGGTGGCGGCGCGCTCGGGGCTGTCCGTCACCCCGTTCGCCGGGCCGGGGCTCGGCCGCATCCAAGGACCCCAACGGTCCCCGACTCGCCTTCCCCGCCGGGGCGTGGCGCTCCTTCCTGACCGCCGTCCGCACCGGCGAGTTCGGCGACGTCTG
>NZ_JBFBGS010000102.1:0-10779 GCF_040684795.1 Kitasatospora sp. NPDC089797
CCCGCCCCCCGCCCCGGCCCCCCGCCCACCCCCCCGCGGCTGGGGCGGCACCCCGCGTGTCGGCGGCACCCCGTGGTGTACGGGTGCCGCCTCCTCGGCGTTTCCGCCGCTCCACCGATCCGCGGGTCCAGCGGTACCGGCGCACCGCCGCTCCGGTGCCCCGGCCCTCCGGAATCAGACCCCGACCGGCTCCAGGATCGCCACGCACTCGAAGTGGTGCGTCATCGGGAACAGGTCGAAGGCCCGCAGCGAGACCGGCCGGTAGCCGCCCTCGCGGAAGAACGCCAGGTCCCGGGCGAGCGCCGCCGGGTCGCAGGCCACGTACGCGATCCGGCGCGCCTCCAGGCCGACCAGGTGGGCGACGGTCTCGCGCCCCGCGCCCGCCCGCGGCGGGTCCAGCACGATCAGGTCGGTGGCGGTGATGCCGGTACGCGGCAGCAGCGTCTCGACCCGGTCGCACTCGATCCGCACGTTGTCCAGCGCGGCCAGGTTGTGCCGGGCGTCGACCACGGCCTGCTTGGCGGACTCGATGCCGAGCACCGCGCCGTCCTCACCGACCCGGTCGGCCAGCGCGCCGGCGAACAGGCCGACCCCGCAGTACAGGTCGAGCGCGTTCTCGCCCCACTGCGGGTCCAGGCCGTCCAGCACCGCGTCGACCAGGGTGTCCGGCGCCTCCGGGTGGATCTGCCAGAAGCCGCCGTTGCTGACCCGCCAGGTCCGCCCGACCGCCCGCTCGCGCACGAACGAGCGCCCGTGCACCTTGTGGAGGTCGCCCTGGGCGTCCACGCGGGCGATCGACACCGGCTTGTCGAGCTCGACCAGCGGCAGCTGGGCGCCGTCACGCGGGGTCAGCACCACCTGGCGGTCCGAGGAGCCGCTCGCCGCGACCACCTCGACGCTCGCCACGCCCGGCCAGTCCCGGGACTCGATGCCCAGCTCGGTGACGCCCTCGGCGGCGATCAGGCAGCGGTCGATCACCTGCACCTCGTGCGAGCGGTGCTTGCGCAGGCCGACCTTGCCGGTCTCCGCCTCCACCGCGTACTGCACCCGGGTGCGCCAGGCCGGCACCTGCCCGGCCTGCAGCTTGCCGCCGACCGGCTCGACGCTGCCGTCCCAGCCGACCTCGGCCGGGGTCAGCCCGGCCAGCTTGGCGAGCTGCTCGGTCAGCACCGCCGCCTTGAGCTTGCGCTGCCCGCCCGGGGTGACGTGCTGCCAGTCGCAGCCGCCGCACTTGCCCGGCCCGGCGAACGGGCAGGGCGCCTCGATCCGCTCCTTGGCGGGCTCCAGCACCTCCACCGCGTCCGCGCGCAGGAACCGCGAGGTGGTGGTGCCCTCGGTCACCTGGGCGACCACCTTCTCGCCGGGCAGCGCGTGCCGGACGAAGAGCACCCGCCCCTCGTGCCGGGCCACACAGTGCCCGCCGCCGTGCGCGACCGGACCGACCTCGACCTCGTAGCGCTGACCGGCCAGCGGCTCCCCGGAGGGGGTCTCCGGCCGCGCCGGACGCGTTCCCGCGCCCCGCAGCGCCTTCGGCGGCCGCACCGCCTGCTTGCGCGGCGCCTTCCGGGCCGCTCCCGCCGCGCCCTTCTCGCCCTGAGCGCCCTTCTCGGCCCGGGCACCCTTCTCACCCTGGGCGCCCTTCTCCGCGCGCGCCGGCTTCTCGCCCCGAGCCTGCTTCTCCCCCCGCACCGGCTTGTCGCCCCGAGCCGGCTTCTCGGCCGGCACCGGCTTCTCGACCGGGGCCTCCCCCGGCACGACCGGCGCCGTGCGCGCCGTCAGTCCCTCACGGTCGGTGGCCTCCGGGCGGTGCGGCTTGCCCCAGCGGGGCCGGGCCACCTGCCCGGGCTGGGAGCCGCCGCCCCGACGGGCGCCCTTGCCCTTGCCGGAGGCGCCGGAGGAGCGGGACGGAGTGTTGCGCGTCACTGGGAGGAGTCCTTGCTGCGGTCGGGGGTGGCACCGGCGCTCGCACCGGTACGGACGGAATCCTTCGACTTTACGGCCTTCGGCGCCCGCGGCTCGCCACGGCGGACGGCACCGGGCGGCGACCAGGCCTTCTGCGGCCTGCGCCGCTCGGAGGACTCCAGCTGCCAGGGCACCGAGGTGACCATCACCCCGGGCTTGAACAGCAGCCGCCCCTTCAGCCGCAGCGCGCTCTGGTTGTGCAGCAGGTGCTCGTACCAGTGGCCGACCACGTACTCGGGGATGTAGACCGCGACCACGTCGCGCGGGCTGCTGCGCCGCAGGTTCTTCACGTAGTCCAGGACCGGGCCGGTGATCTCCCGGTACGGCGAGTCCAGCACCTTGAGCGGCACCTCGATGCCGCGCTCGTCCCACTCCCGCCGCAGCGCCGCCGTGTCGGCCGGGTCGACGTTGACCGTGACGGCCTCCAGGGTGTGGGCGTGCGCCAGCCGGGCGTAGGCGAGGGCGCGCAGCGCCGGCTTGTGCAGCTTGGAGACCAGCACGATGGCGTGGACCCGGGTCGGCGGCACCGCGTCGTCCGGCTCCTCGGCGGCGGTGAGCTCCTCGGACACCCGGTCGTAGTGGCGCCGGATGCCCTTCATCATCACGAACAGCACGACCATCGCGGCGATCGCGATCCAGGCGTGGCCGATCTTGGTGACCAGCACGACGATCAGCACGGCCATGGTCATCACCAGGCCGAAGCCGTTGATGGCCCGGCTGCGCTGCATGTGGCGCCGCTTCGCCGGGTCGGTCTCGGTGCGCAGCAGCCGGGTCCAGTGCCGGATCATGCCGGACTGGCTCATGTTGAAGGAGACGAAGACGCCGACGATGTAGAGCTGGATCAGCCGGGTCGGGTCCGCGTCGAAGGCGATGATCAGCAGGATCGCGGCGATCGCCAGCAGGATGATGCCGTTGGAGAAGGCCAGCCGGTCGCCGCGGGTGTGCAGCTGGCGCGGCAGGTAGCGGTCCTGGGCGAGGATCGAGCCGAGCACCGGGAAGCCGTTGAAGGCGGTGTTGGCGGCCAGCACCAGGATCAGTCCGGTGACGGCGGCGACGAAGTAGAAGCCGGGCGTGAAGTTGCTGAAGACGGCCTCGCTGATCTGCGCCAGCGCGGTCTTCTGGTGGTAGCCGGAGCCGGCGCCGACCAACTGCTCGGACGGGTGCTCGGCCATCTGCACGCCGGTCAGCCGGGCCAGCCAGATGATGCCCATGAACATCACCACGGCGATGCTCGCCATCATCAGCAGCGTGGTCGCCGCGTTCTTGCTCTTCGGCTTGCGGAAGGCCGGCACGCCGTTGGAGATCGCCTCCACGCCGGTGAGCGCGGCGCAGCCGGAGGAGAAGGACTTCAGCAGCAGGAACACCATCGCGAAGCCGGTCAGCGACTCGTTGCCCGGGGTGGCGGCGAGGTGGAAGCCGGCGCTCTCGGCGGGCATGGACTGGCCGAGCACGACGTTCCGCAGGAAGCCGTAGCCGACCATGCCGACCACACCGATCATGAAGGCGTACGTGGGCACCGCGAAGGCGCTGCCGGACTCGCGCACCCCGCGCAGGTTCATGCCCATCAGCAGCACGACCACGATGACCGACACGATCGTCTCGTGTCCGCGCAGCGCCGGTACGGCGGAGACCACGTTGGCGACGCCCGAGGTGGTCGACACCGCGACGGTCAGCACGTAGTCGACCATCAGGGCCGCGGCGACCACCAGTCCGGCGGCCGGGCCGTGGTTGACGGTGGCGACCTCGTAGTCGCCGCCCCCGCTGGGATAGGCGTGCACGTTCTGCCGGTACGAGGCGACGACGGCGAGCATCACGATCGCCACCACGACGCCGATCTGCCAGGAGAAGTGGATCGCCGAGGCCCCCGCGACGGAGAGCGTGAGCAGGATCTCCTCGGGGGCGTACGCGACCGAGGAGAGCGCGTCCGAGGCGAAGACGGGCAGCGCGATCCGCTTGGGGAGGAGCGTCTCCCCGAGTTTGTCGCTGCGCAGGGCTCGCCCGATCAGGAGGCGTTTCGGAAGGTCAGTCGGCATAGGCACGTTAAGGAATCGTAGGGGTTTCCCGGCCGGGCTTGCGCCGTTTATCCCCCCCTTCGTCGCGACTGCGTTCGGTGGACCGGCTAGCGTGTCGGATACGAGTCGGTGGGCAACACTCTGGTTGTCGAGCACAGTCCGGGCACGGTCCGGCCGACGCCCCACGAGGACCCTCGCCCCGGCAGACCCGGGCGGGAAACGGAGATGAACGGTGTTTGCGCAGGTCAAGACCCCTTCGGGACGGGTGAGGTAGCGCCGGTGCACATCGTCATCATGGGCTGCGGCCGCGTGGGCTCCGCCCTCGCGAGAACGCTGGAGAAACAGGGTCACTCGGTCGCCGTGGTCGACCAGGACCCGACCGCCTTCCGTCGGCTCGGTGCCGGGTTCAACGGGCGCCGGGTCACCGGGGTCGGCTTCGACCAGGACACCCTGCGCGAGGCGGGCATCGAGGAGGCCGGCGCCTTCGCCGCCGTCTCCAGCGGTGACAACTCCAACATCATCGCCGCCCGGGTCGCCCGGGAGACCTTCGGCGTCGAGAACGTCGCGGCCCGGATCTACGACCCGCGCCGGGCCGAGGTGTACCAGCGCCTGGGCATCCCCACCGTGGCGACGGTCCGCTGGACCGCCGACCAGATGCTGCGCCGGCTGCTGCCGAGCGGTGCCGAGCCGCTGTGGAACGACCCGAGCGGCAGCGTCCAGCTGGCCGAGGTGGCCTACCACCCGGCCTGGGTCGGCCAGCGGATCAGCAGCCTGGAGGAGGTCTCCGGCGCCCGGGTGTCGTTCGTCACCCGGCTCGGCGAGGGGGTGCTCCCCTCGCCGCAGATGGTGGTGCAGGAAGGCGACCTGGTGCACGTGATGCTGCGCCGGGCCGACCTGACGGCCGTGGAGGCCGCGTTCGCGCAGGGGCCGAAGGAGGAGGGTCACTGATGCGGGTCGCCATTGCCGGGGCCGGTGCCGTGGGCCGCTCGATCGCGGGCGAGCTGCTGGAGAACGGTCACGAGGTCCTGCTGATCGACAAGAACCCCAACTCCATCTCGGTGGAGCGGGTGCCCATGGCGGAGTGGCTGCTGGCCGACGCCTGCGAGATCACCTCGCTGGACGAGGCCGCGCTGCAGCGCTGCCACGTGGTGATCGCCGCGACCGGTGACGACAAGGTCAACCTGGTGGTCTCGCTGCTCGCCAAGACCGAGTACGCGGTGCCGCGGGTGGTCGCCCGGGTGAACAACCCCAAGAACGAGTGGCTCTTCAACGAGTCCTGGGGCGTGGACGTGGCCGTGTCCACCCCGCGTCTGATGTCCGCGCTGGTCGAGGAGGCGGTCAGCGTCGGCGACCTGGTCCGCCTGATGCGCTTCAGCCAGGGCAACGCCAACCTGGTCGAGCTGACCCTGGCCGGCGAGGCCGAGCTGGTCGGCACCCGGGTCGGTGACGTCTCCTGGCCGCAGGACACCGCGCTGGTGAGCATCATCCGCGAGGGCCGGGTGCTGGTGCCGGGCAAGGACGACGTCCTGGAGGGCGGCGACGAGCTGCTCTTCGTCGCCGCGCAGGAGCGCGAGGAGGAGCTGGAGCAGCTGCTGTCGGCCACCTCCGGCGCCCAGTAGGTCCGGACGCGCACGGCCGAGGGCCCGTACCCCCGTCGCTGGGGGTGCGGGCCCTCGGCCGTACCGGCGGGACCGGCGGGAGCCGGAAGAGGAGCGGGAGCGGCCGTGCGGCCGGTCCGCTACTTCGCCGGTTCCTCCTCGTCGTCCAGCTGCGCCTTGATCGGCGGCGGCGCCTTGAGCAGGATCTGCCAGGTCACGTACATCGCCAGCAGCAGCGGCGGGATGCCGAGGGCGACCTTCAACCAGCCGAGCAGGTTGACGTTGTGGGTCAGGTACAGCGGGAAGAGGATCACCGGCTTGAGGCCCATGATCACCACCCAGGCCCAGGTCGCCTTGGTGTAGGCGGCGAGCCGGCCGGGGTTCTCCTTGCGCCAGGTGAACATCTCACCGGTGATCGGGCCGAGCATCACCCCGATCATCGGCCAGCGCACCAGTGCGGAGACCGCCAGGGCGAGGCAGTAGCCGACGTTCCAGAGCAGGCCGGGCAGGTAGAAGTCCTCGGCCTTGCCGCTCTTCATCGCGATCCAGGCGCCGAGGGCGACGCCGAACACGCCGCTGAAGGCGTGCTGGATGGTCTCCCGCCGGGCCAGCCGGGCCACCACGAACAGGGCGCTCAGGCCGAGCGCGGCCCAGGCGGCGGCGCTGACCTGGTGGGTGATGTTGTAGGTGACGATGAAGACCAGGCCGGGCAGGGTCATGTCGACCATGCCGCGCACGCCGCCGAAGGCCTGGAGGACGGTGTCGGCGGCCTCCTTGGAGGCCGCCTGCCGGGCGGCTTCGGCGGCCGCCGGGTCCAGCGGCCGGTCGGCGGCCGGGCCGGTGCCTTCGATCGACCGGGACAGTCCGTCCACCGCCTCCGCGGCGGCGGCGTCCTGCCAGGCGGCCACGTCGGCGGCGTCCAGGTCGATCCGGGCGGCGTCTCCGCCGGGGTGGTTGCTCACGCTCATTCGCTCCCGAGTCCGACCGGACGCAGTTCGTAGCGGGGGTTGAACAGCACGCGGCGCCCGCGTGCGTGGCTGATCCGACCGCTGGCGACGAGCCGGCGGCCCGGCTCTATGCCGGCGATCGAGCGGCGGCCCAGCCAGACGACCTCCAGTGCCTCGGTGCCGTCGAAGAGCTCGGCCTCCAGGGCCGGCACCCCGGCCCGCGGGCGGAGCGTCACCGTGCGCAGCGTGCCCGCGACGGTGACCAGCTGGCGGTCGGCGCAGCCCGCGATCGGCGTGCAGCCCGACTCGGCCGCGCTCTCCTGGCGCAGGTCCTCGGCGTCCAGTTCCTCGGCCGAGGAGGTCAGCCGGTTGAGCATGCGGCGGAACCGCCCCTGCGGCTGGCCACTGCTGATGTCACCACTCATGTCGGCAGGGTACCGGGTTCGGGTGCCCCGGCGGCAGGAGTCGCAGCCGCCGGGGGCCGGTGGGGACGGCGGCCGGTCAGCTCTCGAAGCGGTAGCCCATGCCCGGTTCGGTGATGAAGTGGCGCGGGTGCGAAGGGTCGCGCTCCAGCTTGCGGCGCAGCTGGGCGAGGTAGACCCGCAGGTAGTTGGTCTCGGTGCGGTACGCCGGGCCCCACACCTCCTGGAGCAGCTGGGTCTGGCTGACCAGTCGGCCGGCGTTGCGGACCAGGACCTCCAGCAGATGCCATTCGGTGGGCGTGAGGCGTACGTCGGTGCCGTCCCGGTTGACCTTCTTGGCGGCGAGGTCGACGGTGAAGCTCTCGGTGACCACCAGCGAGTCGTCCTCCCCGGCGACCGGCTCGGCCCGGCGCACGGCGGCGCGCATCCGCGCGAGCAGCTCGTCCATCCCGAAGGGCTTGGTGACGTAGTCGTCGGCGCCGGCGTCCAGGGCCTCGACCTTCTCGTCGGAGGCGTGCCGGGCCGACAGCACGATGATCGGCACCCGGGTCCAGCCGCGCAGGCCGCGGATCACCTCGACGCCGTCCATGTCGGGCAGGCCCAGGTCGAGGACGACCACGTCCGGATGGCGGGCGGCGGCGAGTTCCAGCGCGCTCGCCCCGTCATGGGCCGCGTCGACCTCGTACTTGCGGGCCTTGAGGTTGATCACCAGCGCGCGGACGATCTGCGGTTCGTCGTCCACGACGAGGACCCGGGTCATTTACGGGCTCCGCCTTTCAGGCTGTCGGATCTTACGGACTGTGTCTTGCTGTTCGTACGACGCGGCCCGCCGGGAGCGACGGGCCGCCGGGGTGCGCCGCCGGGCCTCCCCCGAGGAGCCGGCTCCCGTCCGGTCGGCCGGGCGGGAGCCGGCCGGGCCTCACGTGATGAGCTCCGAGAACGGGTCGCGGCCCTCGCCGGGGGGCTCGTCCGGTTCGGGCGGCCGCTCGGCGGCGGGCAGGCTGACGACCATGGTGAGGCCGCCGCCGGGGGTGTCCTCGGCCGTGACCGTACCGTCCATCGCCTCGACGAACCCGCGCGCCACCGCGAGCCCGAGGCCCACCCCGGCACCGCGCGGCGCGTCGCCGTAGCGCTGGAACGGCGCGAAGATCCGCTCCTTGGCGTCCTCGGGCACGCCCGGGCCGCGGTCCACGATCCGCAGCTCGACCCGGGCCTGCCGGCCCGGTGGCTGGAGGGCGTCGGCCTTGACGAGCACCTTGACGCCCTCGGGGCTGTACTTGACGGCGTTCTCGACCAGGTTGGCCAGCGAGCGCTCCAGCAGCCCGCCGTCGGCCCGGATCATCGGCAGCGTCTCCGGCACGTCCAGGCGGACCGACTCGGGCGGCACGCCGCCGAGCGCGTACGGGACCACCTCGTCCAGGTCGGTCTCCTGGATCAGCGGGGTGACGGTGCCGGTCTGGAGCCGGCTCATGTCGAGCAGGTTGTTGATCAGGTGGTCGAGCCGGTCGGCCCCGGCCTCGATGCCCTCCAGCAGCTCCGCCTCGTCCTCCGGGTCCCACTGCACGTCGGCCGAGCGCAGTGAGGTCACCGAGGCCTTGATGCCGGCCAGCGGGGTGCGCAGGTCGTGCGAGACGGCGGCCAGCAGCGCGGTGCGGATCCGGTTGCCCTCGGCCTCCCGGCGGGCCGCCGCGGCCTCCCTCGCCAGTCGGCGGCGTTCCAGCACCACGGCGGCCTGGGCGGCGAAGGCCCCCAGCAGCCGGCGGTCCGCCCCGGGCAGCACCCGGCCGCGCAGCACCAGGGCCAGGCTCTCGCCGACCGGCACGTCCACGTCGGCCACCTCCGGCCGCTCCGGCGGGCGCGGCCCGGCGGTGGCGACCGCCACCCAACCGGCGGTCGGTTCCGGACGCTCCAGCAGCGCGGCGCTGTCCTGTGCGAAGGTCTCCCGGGCCTGTTCCATCAGCGCGGTCAGCACGCCGTCCCCGTTCGGGGCGCCGCGCAGCACCGTGCCGGCCAGCGCGCTGAGCGTCTGCGCCTCGGCCTGGGCGCGGGCCGCCTGGTGGGTGCGCCGGGCCGCCAGGTCCACCACGGAGGCGACCGAGCAGCCGACGACGGTGAATATCGCCACCGCCATGATGTTCTGCGGCTCGTTGATCGAGAAGGTGTGCAGCGGCGGGGTGAAGTAGAAGTTCAGCACCGAGGAGCCGACCAGGGCCGAGCCGATCGACGGCAACAGTCCGCCGACCAGGGCCGCGCACACCGTCAGCGACAGGAACAGCAGCATGTCGGTGGACAGCCCCAGCCCGCCGATCGTGGTCAGTACGATCGCCAGCAGCGGCGGGCCGGCCAGCCCGATCAGCCATCCGGCGATGGTCCGGGTCCGGCCCAGGTCGGTGATCCGCCGCACGGGTATCTTGCCGCGGCGCACGTGCCCGGCGTGCTCGTGGGTGACCATGTGGACGTCGATGTCCCCGGCCTTCTGGGTGACCAGGGTGCCGACGCCCGGGCCGTACAGGTACTGCCATCCGGGCCGACGGCTGGTGCCGAGCACGATCTGGGTCGCGTTGACCCCGCGGGCGAAGTCCAGCAGCCCCTCGGCCGGGTCGTCGCCCAGGACGTTGTGGAAGGAACCGCCGAGGCTCTCCACCAGCGCGCGCTGTTCGATCAGCGTCTGCGGCGAGCCGGAGCCGGCCAGCCCGTCCGAGCGGGAGATGTGGACGGCCAGCAGCTCACCGCCGGAGACGCGGGCCGCGATCCGGGCCGCCCGGCGGATCAGCGTCGCCCCCTCCGGTCCACCGGTCAGGCCGACCACGATCCGCTCCCGGGCCTGCCAGGTGCCGACGATGCCCTGCTCGGCGCGGTACTTCTGCAGGTACTCGTCCACCCGGTCCGCGGTCCACAGCAGCGCCAGCTCGCGCAGCGCGGTCAGGTTGCCCGGGCGGAAGTAGTTGGCGAGCGCGGCGTCGATCTTCTCCGGCATGTAGACGTTGCCGTGCGCGAGCCGCCGCCGCAGCGCCTGCGGGGACATGTCCACCAGCTCGATCTGGTCCGCCCGGCGGACCACCTCGTCCGGGACGGTCTCCCGCTGGCGCACCCCGGTGATGCCCTCGACGGCGTCCCCGAGCGACTCCAAGTGCTGCACGTTCACGGTGGAGATCACGTCGATCCCGGCCGCGAGCAGTTCCTCGACGTCCTGCCAGCGCTTCTCGTTGCGGCAGCCGGGGACGTTGGTGTGGGCGAGCTCGTCCACCAGCGCCACCTGCGGGCGGCGCGCCAGGACGGCGTCCAGGTCCATCTCGGAGAACCGGGCGCCCCGGTGCACCACCTGTTGCCGCAGCACGACCTCCAGCCCGGCGACGAGGTCCGCGGTCCGTCGCCGGCCGTGGTCCTCCACGAACGCCACCACGACGTCCGTACCACGCTCCTGCCGCCGGTGTGCCTCGGCCAGCATGGCGTACGTCTTGCCGACCCCGGGGGCCGCCCCGAGGTAGATGCGCAGCCTGCCTCGTCCCATGAGCACCATTCTTGATCCGGCTCCGCCCGGGAGCCACCCCCGGACACCTGTTCCCCCTGCCTTCGAGACTACGGCGTGACCGGCGACTTTCCGCTGATCAGTGCACTGATCAGGCGGTTTTAGCGGCATATTGACGAAGGAGCAGCCACTCGGCGGGGGTCGGCCGGGGGCTTTCCGCCCGATTCCGACCGATTTCCGACCAACGCGAAAAGCCCCGCCGGGTGAACCCGGCGGGGCTTTTCTGAATGATTGTTCGGCGGCGTCCTACTCTCCCACAGGGTCCCCCCTGCAGTACCATCGGCGCTGTGAGGCTTAGCTTCCGGGTTC
>NZ_JBFBGS010000103.1:0-10268 GCF_040684795.1 Kitasatospora sp. NPDC089797
GGGGCCCCCCCCGCGGCCCCCCGGCGCCGCCGCCCCCCCCCCCCCCCGGGGGGCCCCCCGCCGGCCGGCACGGCCCGCGCTACCGCGCGGCCATCGCCATCAGCTTGCGCGCCGCCCGGTTCTGCCGCAGCACCTGGGCGAAGGTGGTGTGCCCCTGGGTGGTCCGGGCGAACGCCCGCCACGCCGCCGGCACCAGGCAGACCGCCACGTGGAACAGGTACGGCCGTCGTTCGAAGGCGGCCAGCAGCTGCTTGCCGGCCCGCATCTCCACGCCGAGACCGGCCTTGACCGCGAACGCGTAGTTCAGCGCCTCGCGCCGCACCGCCGCCGCGTCGCCCGCCTCGGCGACCCGCACCGCCCACTCGCCGGCCAGCCGGCCCGAGCGCAGCGCATACGAGATGCCCTCCCGGGTCCACGGCTCCAGCAGCCCGGCCGCGTCCCCGGCGACCAGCACCCGGCCGCGGGAGAGCGGCGAGTCCTCGGCCCGGCAGCGGGTCAGGTGCCCGGACTCGATCCGCGGGGCGAAGCCGGACAGGCCCAACCGCCGGATGTAGTCGGCCAGGTACTGCTTGGTCCGCTCGCCGTCGCCGCGCGCCGAGATGACGCCCACGGTCAGGCTGCTGGTCTCGGTCTTCGGGAACACCCAGCCGTAACTGCCGGGCAGCGGACCCCAGTCGAGGTGGATCCGGCCCGACCAGTCGGCGGCGACCTGCGGCGGCACCGGGATCTCCGCCTCCAGACCGAGGTCGATCTGGTCGAAGGTGACGCCCACGTGCCGGGCGATCCGGCTGGCGCTGCCGTCCGCGCCGACCACCGCCCGGGCTTCGAAGGTGCGCCCGTCGGCCGCCGTCACCACGGCCGTCCGGTGCTCGCCGCCGCGCTGCTCGACCCCGGTGACGGTCACCCCGGTGACCAGCACCGCCCCGGCCTGCTTGGCGGACTGCACCAGCCGCAGGTCGAACTCGTCCCGGTTGACCAGCCCGAACAGCATCCGCCCGGCCCGGCGGGTCCGGGTGTAGCGGCCGTCGTAGGCGAAGGTCACGGCCGACACCCGGTCCTGCAAGGGCAGTTCGAAGCCCGGCGGCAGGCTGTCCCGGGAGGGGCCGATGATGCCGCCGCCGCAGGTCTTGTACCGGGGGTGTTCGGCCTTGTCGAGCAGCAGCACCCGACGGCCCTGCGCGGCGGCGGCGTACGCGGCCGACGCCCCGGCCGGTCCGGCGCCGACCACCACGACGTCCCAGACGCCGTCGGGCGGCTGCGGAGCCTCGTCGAGCGGGCTGTTGAGCGGGCTACGGGAATCAGGGCTTCCGGAGTCAGTCACGTCGACCAATCCTATGCGTCCGCCCACCTGCCGGGACGCCGCACCACCCGGCGACCCGTGAGCACCCCGAAGCACCCCGGAGCGCCCCCGACGACTCCGCCTATGATCGGCGGTACCCCAATCGACCGCACTCCGCCCGCACCACCCCCTGGGCGGACCGCCCCCTTCGGAGCCCCGATGTCACAGCCCCTGGCCGACGCCGTCCGGTCCCTGATGGACCGTGCCCGCACCGACCTCGCCGAGTTGGTCGCCTTCCCGTCGGTCGCCGACCCGCGCCAGTTCCCGGTCGAGGAGTGCCGGAAGGCCGCACAGTGGGTCGCCGAGGCCTTCGCCGCCGAAGGCCTGACCGGCATCCAGCTGCTGGACACCCCGGACGGCACCCAGTCCGTCTACGGCGAACTGGCCGGCCCCGAGGGTGCCCCCACCGTCCTGCTCTACTCGCACTACGACGTCCAGCCCCCGCTGGACGAGCGCGACTGGCACAGCCCAGCCTTCGAGCTGACCGAGCGCGACGGCCGCTGGTACGGACGCGGCGCCGCCGACTGCAAGGGCAACATCCTGATGCACCTGACCGCCCTGCGGGCGCTGCGCCAGGTGTACGGCGACGACTACCCGGTCGGCCTGAAGATCATCGTGGAGGGCTCGGAGGAGCAGGGCACCGGCGGCCTGGAGCGCTACGCCGAGGCCCACCCCGACCTGCTCACCGCCGACGCCATCGTGATCGGCGACGTCGGCAACTTCGCCCCCGGCCTGCCGACCGTGACCGCCTCGCTGCGCGGCATGACGGTGGTCGAGGCCTCGATCAGCACGCTGGCCGGCAACCTGCACTCCGGTGTCTTCGGCGGCGCCGCCCCGGACGCGCTGCAGGCGCTGATCAAGGTGCTCGCCTCGCTGCACGACGAGAAGGGCGACGTGGCGGTCGCCGGGCTGGCCAACGACCAGACCTGGGAGGGCGTGCAGTACCCGGAAGAGCAGTTCCGCACCGACGCCAAGGTGCTCGACGGCGTCGACCTGACCGGCACCGGCACCGTCGCCGACCGCCTGTGGGCCCGTCCGTCCGTCACCGTCCTCGGCATCGACTGCCCGCCGGTGATCGGCGCCGCCAACTCCGTGCAGTCCACCGCCAAGGCCCTGATCAGCGTGCGCGTCCCCCCGGGCACCGGCCCGGACGCCGCCCAGGACGCCCTGGTCGCCCACCTGGAGGCGCAGGTCCCGCTCGGCGCCCGGCTGACGGTCGAACGCCGGGGCAGCGGCTCCCCGTTCCTCGCCGACACCACCGGCCCGGCCTACGAGGCGATGGGCGAGGCGATGGCCGAGGCCTTCGGCACCGCGATGGTCACCTCCGGCGAGGGCGGCTCGATCCCGCTCTGCAACACCCTGCGGTCGCTCTACCCCGAGGCCGAGATCGTGCTGATCGGCGTCGAGGACCCGACCACCCAGATCCACGCCGTGAACGAGAGCGTCGACCCCCAGGAGCTGGAGCGGATGGCCCTCACCGAGGCCCTGTTCCTCCGCCGCTACGCCGAACTGCGCACCGTCTGACGGGAGTTCGCACCGGTCCCGGGCCGCCCGCCACGCCACCGGCGGGCGGCCGCGACCACCGCCGCGTAGCCGACCGCGCCCACCGCGAGCCCGGCCCCGGCGCCGAAGCACACCTCCGGGACGAGGTTGCGCCGCAGCGGGCTCAACCGGTGCAGCACCCCGGCCGCGGTGGCCGCGCCCAGCGCGACGACGGCCGCCCGGCGGGTCCGCGGCGCGAGCCGCACGGCCGGGCGCACCGGCTCGACCGCCCGGACGGCGCGGGCCGCCCAACCGCCCAGCGCCGCCAGCGCGAGCGCCGAACTCCCGTACTGCAGCAGCTCGTACCCCGGGACCCCGGCCACCGGCCGGTCCAGCACCGGCAGCAGCCGCACGCCCAGCCGGCCACCGTGGGTGAACGCGTCCCAGCCGACGTGGGTGAGCGCGCCGACGGCCGCCGAGGCCAGGAACCAGAGCACGTCCGCCCGCCGGAGGCCCCCGCCGCCGGCACCTGTCTCAGCCCCGGCCCCGCCGCCGGGGACCGGCCCGAGGGCCGCGCCCCCGACCACCGGCCTCCGCCGGACCGTCAGCGCCTCGGCACCGCCCGCCCACCGCTCGGGCAGCAGCCCCACCACCGGCGCCCGCAGCAGCCCGTGCCACCCCGCCACCAGCGCACCGGCGATCGCCACGTCCAGCGTCGGCACCGCCCACCAGGCGTGCGTCAGCCCACCGTGCCGGTACACCCCGGGCAGCAACGACTCGGCGAAGAACGGCACGTCGGGCGCCATCGACCCGGCCACCAGCGCCGAGGCCACCAGCGGCCCGCGCTCCCCGGCGGCGCGCAGCAGGGGCAGGACGGCGGCGGGGTGGCTCAGCGTGAACGGCATGCCCCCATCCTGACGCCCGCACCGACCACCCCACCAACCGGGGCCACGGCCGGTCGCTACGCGGCGTCCGCCGTGCTGGCCAGTCCGAGTGCCACCCGGCACCCCGCCTCCAGGTACCGCAGCTCCCCGCTCCGCCGGGCGTCCAGCGCGGCGGACAGCCGCCGGTAGCGGCTCGGCGGCAGCAGGTCGGCCGCCTCGTCCAGGCTGACGAACCGGCAGCTGCGCAGTTCCTCCTGTTGCAGCAGCAGGTTCTGCCGTCCCGCGTCGTCCAGCAGCCCGCCGTCGTACATCAGCCGCAGGCCGCCGCGGCGGGGGCCGGTGCGCGGCTCCCAGTCGACGGCGAGCAGGCGCAGCGTGGTGGGGTCGAGCCGCAGGCCGAGTTCCTCGGCGGTCTCCCGCAGGGCGGCGTCGGTGGGGGCCTCGCCGCGTTCGACCACCCCGCCGGGGAAGTCCCAGTCAGGCTTGTAGACCGGGTCGACGAGCAGCACCCGGTCCTGCTCGTCGAAGAACAGCACGGCCGAGGCCACGGTGTCCCCGGTCGGGTCCGGGGTCTGGACGATGGGGCAGCGCGCGGCGCCGACCCGGACCAGCTCGGCGATCCGGTGCGCGGTCTCGCGCGGGGTGAGCGCGCCGGTGTCGATCATCCGGGCGTCGCCGACCAGCCACCGGCGGGCGGCCCGGTAGCGCGGCAGGTGCTCCAGGCACCAGGTGCGGACCCGCTCGCTGGCCTCCGGGTCACCGGGGCACTCCTCGCGGCGCGCGATGCGGTCACGCAGGATCGTTTCTTCTGGGTCCAGGACGAAGTGGTGCACCGCGATCCCGTGCGCGGCGAGGTCGCCGAAGATCTCGTCCCGGTAGTCCTCTCTGAGCAGGGTCATCGGCACCACCAGCGGCCCGCCGACCTCACCGAGCAGCGCGGCCGCCGTCTCCGGCACCAGCCGGCGCCAGGCCGCGAGGTCCTGGAAGTCGGACACCGTGGCCAGCCGGTCGGCCGGGAGCATCCGGCGCAGTCCGAAGCCCACCAGCTCGGGATCGAAGAGCACGCTCCCGGGCAGCAGTTCCACCAGCTCGCGGCAGGCACTCGTCTTGCCCGCCCCGAATGTGCCATTGACCCAGACGATCACAACGTCCCCTGCCCTCGACTTGCCCCGGTGCCGTTCGCACCGGGCAGCGCCCCCGTCGGCCGAACCAGCGCCACCCGAGGTGGTACCCGCGCTACGCCGCTCCCCAAAACTGCTCGCCGCGCCCGCCCACGCGCCCCGGCCCGCCTCTTGACAGGGGCATGTGCCCTGGCCACGGGCGCGGTACGGATATATGGGGACCGGCCGACATCAAAGCCGCACCCCGCCGCCATCCCACCACCATGGCTCGCGCACAGGAAGTCGGACCGGCCGACTTCCGGCGCGCGCCCCACCCGTACGCCGCTCGCGCCGTCCCTGCGCCCCGCCACTCCCCCTTCCCACCCGGGCCGCCCCTTCCGACCCCGGCCGCCCGTTCCGCTCCCCGGTCCCGCTGCTCCCGGCCGCACGGTGCTTGCGCGCTCCGCACGCCGCCGCGTACAGAGGAACGATGAGGCTGCTCCCCGCCGGCCGGGTCGTCGTCATCGGCCCGGTCACCACCGACCGGATCCTGCGCTGCCCCGTGCTCCCCGCACCCGGCGGGACCGTGCCGGCCACCGGTACGGCCCGGGGGTTCGGCGGCAGGGGCGCCGACCAGGCCGTCGCGGCGGCCCGGATGGGAGCCGCCACCCACCTGATCGCCGCGATCGGGAGCGACGCGGACGGCGAGGCGGCGCTCGCCGATCTGCGCGGCGCACAGGTCGAGACGGGCGCCGTCCGCCCGCACCCCGACGCGCCCACCGGCCAGGCGATCGTCATGGTCGACCCCGCCGGCGCGAACAGCACCGTGGTCGTCCCCGGCGCGAACGCCCGGCTGACTCCGGAGGCGGTCACCACCGCCCTCACCCGGCTGCACCTGCTCCCGGTCGACGTCGTCCTCACCAGCAACGACGTCCCCGCGGAGTGCGTGCGGGCGGCCGCCGCCGCGCTGCCCACCACCGGTCCGCACGGCGGCACCCGCTGGCTGCACGACGCCGACCCGGCCGGCGACCTGCCCGACCCCGGCCCCACCGGCCGCCGCCCGCTCGTGGTCGCCGACGCCGTCGAGGCCCGCCGGCTCACCGGCGCCGCGACCGCCGCCGAGGCCGCCCGCGCGCTCGCCCGGCACGGTGCGGGGGCGGTGGTCACCCTCGGCGGCGAGGGCGCCCTGCTCGTCACCGGCGGGGTGCTCGCCCGCCTGCCCGCGCCCGCGGTCCGGGTGGTCGACACCACCGGCGCCGGGAACGTCTTCCGCGGCGCGCTCGCCGCCCGGCTCGCCCGCGGCGCCGACCTGCCCGACGCGGCCGCCACCGCCGTGGCCGCCGGGGCCTTCGCCGTCACCGCGCCCGGCGCCCGCGGCGCGCTCCCCCGCCCGGACGACCTCCGGCTGTTCGGCCGCTGACCGGGAACCGGCGGGAGGGGTGTGCGGGCCGGTCGGCCGGCACACCCCTCCCGCGCGACGACGGACGGACCACGACCGCCGCGGCTACGGCCGCCCCATGTAGGCCGGGTAGTAGCCGCTGCTGATCCCGGAGATCCGGACCAGCGTCCCGGGCCGCGCGGCCTCCACGTACTTGTTGTTCCCCAGGTAGATCGCCACGTGCTGGATGCCCCGCCTGGTGCCGTCCGGCGACCAGAACAGCAGGTCACCGCGGCGCAGCTGGCTCGCGTTGATCGGGGTGGTGGCGGCGTACTGGTCGTTGGCGACCCGCGGCAGGGAGATCCCGCCGCGCCGGAACGACTGCTGCACCAGGCCCGAGCAGTCGTAGCCGTCCGGCCCGTTGCCCGCGGTCCGGAACGGCTTGCCCAGCTGGGCGAGCGCGTACTCCACCGCGGTCTCGACGTTCCGGTCCGCCGCCACGGACGAGCCGCCCGAGGAGCCGGACGAGCCCGACGAGGAACCCGACGAACCGGAGGAGGAACCGCCGGTGCGCTCCAGGTAGATGTCGTAGTGGGAGGTCCAGCGCCACTCCCCCTTGCTGTTCTTGAACCAGTACCGCGAACCGTCCCAGCCCTGCTTGATCCCGCCGTTCGAAGACTTCGACGAGGACTTGGTGGAGGACTTCGGAGCGGACTTCCCGCCGGTCCGCGCCAGGTACACGCTGTAGTGCGTCGTCCAGCGCCACTGCCCCTGGCTGTTCTTGAACCAGTACCGCGAGCCGTCCCACCCGGCGTGCGCCGGTGCCCGCTCCGCCGCGGCGGGGCTCACACCGGTGCCGAGGCCGATCGCCCCGGCCCCGACCGCGATCACCGCCGCCATTCCTATCCCCCGGCGGATCCGCGCGCCCCGCGAGGGACGGGCGGCGGTGGCGGTACGGACGGTGGTGGCGGGGGCGTGCTGCCCGGTCGGTTCGTCGGCGGCATCCGGCGCGCCGGTGTTGACGGTGGTCATCCTGCTGACTTCCTTCACTGCTGCGAACGCACTGCGGCGTACGGCCGCCGGACCGGCGGCTGCGGAAACTGCTGCGGACACGCGGTACGCCCCGGCGGGGCCGGTTCGTCCGCTCGGCAGATCGCGGATCCCGGGTGACGTGCCGTGGCCTCCGGCCGCGGGGCCCGAGGCCACGGCACGTCACCCGGGGATTCGGTTCTGCCTGCGTGTCACGTTAGGCACGCGTCCGCTCACGGCGCGCAGTGGAGTGCGCCAAAGGAAGGTTTCCCGGGCGACGGGCTCCGACGGCGCATCAGGGTGAACACCCGTCACCGTCGGAGGGTCCGTCATCCCGCCGTCAGCGGCCCCCGGCCTCCCCGAGCAGTTGCTTCTTCAGCACCTTTCCCAGCGCGTTCCTGGGCAGTTCGGGCACCAGCACGACGCGGCGCGGCCGCTTGTGCACGGAGAGCCGCTCGGCCACGAAGGCCGTCAGCTGTTCCCCCGTCACGGCGCCGTCCGGGACGACGAAGGCGACGATCGCCTGTCCGAGGTCCTCGTCCGGCGCGCCGACCACCGCCGCGTCGGCGACCGCCGGGTGGTCGCGCAGCGCGGCCTCCACCTCGCCGGCACCGATCCGGTAGCCGCCGCTCTTGATCAGGTCCACCGAGGCGCGGCCGACGATCCGGTGGAAGCCGTCCGCCCCGATCACCGCGACGTCGCCGGTGCGGAACCAGCCGTCGGCCGTCCAGGCCTCGGCGTCCGCGTCCGGCCGGTTGAGGTAACCGCTGAACAGCGTGGGCCCGCTGACCTGCAGTTCGCCGACGCTCTCCCCGTCGTACGGGAGCGGCTCGCCGTCCTCGCCGACCAGTCGGGTGCGCACCCCGTCCACCGGCAGCCCGACGCTGCCGGGGCGCCGCTCGCCGTCCGCCCGGGTGCTGACGGTGATCAGCGACTCGGTCATCCCGTAGCGCTCGATCGGGGCGTGGCCGGTGAGCGCCGCCAGCTTCTCGAACACCGGTACGGGCAGCGGGGCGCTGCCGGAGACCAGCAGCCGGGCCGGGGCCAGCCGCCCGGCGGCCGCCGGGTCCGCCGCCACCCGGGACCACACGGTGGGCACGCCGAAGTACAGGCTGCCGCCCGCCGCGGCGTACCCCTCCGGGGTGGGGCGGCCGGTGTGCACCAGTCGGCTGCCGGTGCGCAGGGCGCCGAGCACACCGAGCAGCAGCCCGTGGACGTGGAACAGCGGCAGGCCGTGGACGAGGGTGTCCTCGGCGGTCCACTGCCAGGCGGCGGCGAGGGCGTCCAGGTCGGCGGCGACCGCCGCCCGGCGGATCACTGCGCCCTTGGGTGCGCCGGTGGTACCGGAGGTGTAGAGCACGAAGCCGGTCGCGTCGGCGGCCGGTTCGGCGTACGCGGTCGCCGAGCGCTCGGCGGGGTCGACGGGCAGCGCCGGCACCGACACGCCGTCCGGCACCGCCTCGCCGACGGCGTGCGCCAGCAGGGCCGCGCCCGAGTCGCGCAGGATGTGCTCGCGCTCCTTGGGGCCCGAGTCGGGCGGCAGCGGCACCACCGGGACGCCCGCCAGCAGACCGCCGACCACGGCGGTCACCGTCTCCACGGTCGGCCGGGCGAGCACCGCGAGCGCGGGCGCCCCGGCCACCCGGTCGGCCACCGCGGTCGCCGCGCCGAGCAGTTCCTCCCGGGAGAGCGCCCGGCCGTCGATCCGCACCGCGTCCGCCGCGTCGCCGTGGCCGCCCTGAAGTGCCGTCAGCAGTGCCATGCTTCCGTCCTCGCCCTCGTCCTCGCCCTGATCGCGCCGGAGGCTCCCGCCCCCGGGCACCGTCGGGCCGACTCTACGGGCCGACCGGGCGCCGACCGCGGTCCGGGGCGCGGGCGATCCGCACGGGACCGCCCGGCAGGACGACGGAGGGCGTGGCACCGAGCACCCGGTGCCACGCCCTCCGGTCCTCGCCGGCGGATCAGCCCTTGCGGGCCTTCACCTCGGCGGTCAACTGCGGCAGCACCGCGAAGAGGTCACCGACCACGCCGTAGTCGACCAGCTCGAAGATCGGGGCCTCGGGGTCCTTGTTGACGGCCACGATGGTCTTCGAGGTCTGCATGCCGGCCCGGTGCTGGATCGCGCCGGAGATGCCCGCCGCGAGGTAGAGCTGCGGGGAGACCTGCTTGCCGGTCTGGCCGACCTGCGAGCTGTGCGGGTACCAGCCGGCGTCGACCGCGGCACGCGAGGCACCGACCGCCGCGCCCAGGGCGTCGGCGAGCTCCTCGACCACGCCGAAGCCCTCGGCGGCACCGACGCCGCGGCCGCCGGAGACCACGATGGCGGCCTCGGTCAGCTCCGGGCGGCCGGTGGAGACCCGCGCGGTGCGCGAGGTGACCTTGGCGGCGTTGCCGGTGAACTCCACCGACACGTTCTCCACCGCGCCGGCGGCCGGAGCGGCCTCCGGGGCGACCGAGTTCGGCTTGACGGTGATGACTGGCGCACCCTTGGTGACCTTGGACTTCACCTGGAAGGACGCGGCGAACACCGACTGGGTGGCGACCGGACCGCCGTCGCCGGCCTCCAGGTCGACGGCGTCGGTGATGATGCCGGAACCGATCCGCAGCGCGACGCGGGCGGCGACCTCCTTGCCCTCGCCGGAGGAGGTGACCAGCACGGCGGCGGCGTCGTTGGCCTTGGCGATCTGGGCCAGGGCGTCCACCTTGGGGACGACCAACTGGTCGGTGAACTCGGCGCCGTCGGCGACGTACACCTTGGCGGCGCCGAACTCGGCGGCCTTGGCGGCGATGTCGGCGGCCGCGGCACCGGCGCCGAGGACGACCGCGGACGGCTCACCGATGCGGCGGGCCAGGGTCAGCAGTTCGAGGGCCGGCTTGCGGACCACGCCCTCGGCGTGGTCCACCAGAACCAGGATCTCAGCCATGATTCGTTGCTCCTGATCGATCGTTGGATGCGCTGACGGGCGCGGGCTAGATGAACTTCTGGTCGGCGAGGAACGCGGCGAGCTGCTTGCCGCCCTCGCCCTCGTCCTTGACGACCGTGCCCGCGGTACGCG
>NZ_JBFBGS010000104.1:0-7242 GCF_040684795.1 Kitasatospora sp. NPDC089797
TCCAGCGGGCCCTCCGGGCGCTTCGTTCTTTCGTGTTTCCAGCTTACCAGATGTTTTCCGCTCCGTTTTCCGGAGTTTCATTCATCCGATTTTCCCGAACTGGCCGGGGCCGCTTTTCGCGACGACCACCACGTTAGCGCATTCCGAGTGTTACTCGAAATTCACGCCCGCATCTCGTCGACGGCAACGCCGAAGAACCCAACCGAATGGGCGCCGAAGTGCGGGAGTGGGTCCTGCTGAGTGGGGTGGTCGCTCTGGCGACTGGGAGACAGTACCCCTCCCCGGCCGTCGAGACAAATGCCCGGCCCGGAGCCGTGCGAGGACGGTCCGGGCCGGGCTGTCACCTGCTCAGTACCCCGCGTGGCTACCGGAAGAGGCGGTCGCCGCTGTTGGCCATCCGGTGGGTGCCGCTGTGGTGGTTCACCCAGTCCTTGACCAGGTTGATGGCGTTGGCGCACTGCCAGCTGTCGTCGTACTCACGGACGCCGGTGAAGGCGCCGTACCCCGCGATGATGCCGTCCACCCTGGCGTCGCCCAGCAGCTTGTCGACGTACCAGGGGTCGTTGTAGGTGGTCGTCCAGGAGAGCGTGGCCGCGAGTTGGCCCGAGGCCCGGTCCGCCGCCCCCTTCTTCAGCTCGGCGCAGGTGTTCCAGGTCGCCTCGGTGCAGTTGCCGAAGCCGTTGGTGATGTCGGTGTCGCCGTAGTCCATCGCCCGGTGGCCGACCGGGATGCCTCCGCCGGAGCTGTTGAAGGCCCCGACGACCTTGTCCCGCGATCCGGTGGTGGTCATGCCCTCCAGCCTGCCGAGCTTGCCCTCCAGGCTCTTCCAGCCTCGGCCGCCGACGTCCGGGGTGTTGCCGGGGTGGTACTCGTAGAAGCCGTAGATCACCTGGATGCCGGCAGCGGTCAGCCGCTGGGCCTTGTCGTGGAGCCCGGCGACGCTGCAGGCGCGGTTGGGCGCCTCGCCGCAGTAGTTGGGGTCCTTGATGTCCAGCCAGACCAGCGACAGCCGCCGACCCGCGTTGGCGTTGGAGAGGATGCGGTCGATCATGCTGTCGAAGCTGGGGCCGAGGCGGTTGTCGCCGGCCGAGGAACAGTCGTGGTACGCACGCCACTCGTTGGGGTTCCACCAGGCGCAGACGTCGATCTCGATGCCGTTGGCGCCGTGCTTGAGGGCGGCGTCCACCCCGTTCAGGGTGTCGACCCGGTGGGCGATGGCGTAGATGGCGTGGCGCTGGTCGGCCGCGGCCGCCGGGGTGGTCCCGAGGGCGGTGCCGCCGACGATCCCGCACAGCGCGGTGGCCAGCACCGGGAGCATCCGCGCGCGTGCACCGTTCCTGAGGTGAGTGGTCAAGAAAGGCACTCCTTCTTGTCCGATGTCCTGAGGTGGACATGCCGATGTGTGCCAACTGTACGTCGGCAAACGGTGAATGGGGGCCGAACGCGATACGAATACGGAGTTTTGACGGACGTCGACGGTTGCCCCGAGCCGCTCCCGCGCACCTGTTCCGCACTCCGCCCCGGTGCCGTAGCGTGACCACGTGACCACGATCCAGCGTTCCCGGTACGACGTCGTGATCGTCGGCGGCGGGCACAACGGCCTGGTGGCGGCCGCCTACCTCGCGCGGGCCGGCCGGCGGGTGCTGCTCCTCGAACGGCTCCCCCGGATCGGCGGCGCCGCCGTGTCCGCCCAGGTGTTCCCCGGCGTGGACGCCCGGCTGTCGCGCTACTCCTACCTGGTCAGCCTGCTGCCCCGGAAGCTGGTCCGGGACCTCGGGCTGCGGCTGGAGCTGCGCCGCCGCCGGGTCTCCTCCTACACCCCCGTCGTGCGCGACGGTAAGCCCACCGGGCTGCTGGTGGACGCGGCCGACCCCGCCCGCACCCGGGACAACTTCCGGACGCTGACCGGCGGCGACCGGGAGTGGCAGGCCTGGCAGGACTTCTACGGGACGACCGGGGAGGTCGCCCGCCGGGTCTTCCCCACCCTCACCGAACCGCTGCCCACCCGCGCCGAACTCCGTCGCCGGATCGACGACGAGGGCGCCTGGACGGCCCTGTTCGAACGCCCGCTGGGCGAGGAGCTCGAACGCCGCTTCACCGACGACCTGGTGCGCGGCGTGGTCCTGACGGACGCGCTGATCGGCACCTTCACCCACGCCCACGACCCGGAACTCCGGCAGAACCGCTGCTTCCTGTACCACGTCATCGGCAACGGAACCGGCGACTGGGACGTCCCGGTGGGCGGGATGGGCGCGGTGACGGACGCCCTCGCCGAGGCCGCCCGCGCGGCCGGGGCCGAGATCCGGACCGGCTGCGAGGTCACCGCCGTCGCCACCGACGGGCGGGGCGACGCCGAGGTGTCGTACCGGCACCGGGACGGCGGGACGACGGTGGCCGGCCGCCGGGTGCTGGTGAACGCCGCGCCGGCGGTCCTGGCCCGGCTGCTGGGCGAGGAGCCGCGGGAGCCGGCCCCGGAGGGCTCGCAGCTGAAGGTCAACATGGTGCTGCGCCGCCTGCCGCGGCTGCGGGACTCCGCCGCCGACCCGCGCGAGGCCTTCGCCGGGACCTTCCACATCGCCGAGGGCTACCGGCAGCTGGAGACGGCGTACGCCGAGGCACTGGCCGGCCGGCTGCCCTCGGCGGCGCCGTCCGAGATCTACTGCCACACCCTCACGGACCCGTCGATCCTGGGGCCGGACGCCGCCCGGCAGGGGCTGCACACCCTCACCCTGTTCGGACTGCACATGCCCGCCCGGCTGTTCGGCGACCCGGCCGCGGAGCAACGCGCCCTGGCCGCGAGCCTGGCGCAGCTGGACGCGGTGCTGGCCGAGCCGATCGCGGACTGCCTCGCGGTCGACGCCGACGGGCGGCCCTGCATCGAGGCCAGGACCCCGCCGCAGCTGGAGCGGGAGTTGGGGCTGCCCGGCGGTCACATCTTCCACCGGGACCTCGCCTTCCCCTTCGCCGACGAGGAGCCGGTGGGCGCGGCCGCCCGCTGGGGCGTGGCCACCGCCCACCCGAACGTGCTGCTGTGCGGGGCCGGCGCGGTCCGGGGCGGCGGCGTCAGCGGCATCCCGGGACACAACGCGGCGCAGGCCGTCCTGACCGACCCGGAGCGGTGAGCGCCGGAGCCGGGCCGGTCAGGGCCTCGGCGGAGTCAGCAGCCCGGCCTCACGCGCGGGCGAGCACCCAGCCGCCGAGGCCGTCGCAGGCGCCGGCGTTGTAGAGGGTGGACCGGAAACCGGGCGGGACGGGCGAACCGGGGCAGGTCCACAGGCCCACCCGCGCGGTGTTGTGACGCCAGGCCCCGGCGCCGTCGCAGCCGGACACGGTGTGCCCGGTGATCACGTAGCCGGCCACGACCGGGGAGCCGGAACAGGTCCAGATCCCGTCGTGCGGGAGGTTGTGCTGCCAGCTGCCGATGCCGCCGCAGCCGGCCCGGAGGTGGTTGCTGATGACGTAGCCGGGCACGACGGGCGAACCGGAGCAGGTCCAGATGCCGTCGTGGACGAGGTTGTGGCGCCAGGAGCCGATGCCCCGGCAGCCGGTGGTCAGGTGGTCGGTGATCACGTAGCCGGCCACCACCGGGGAGCCGGAACAGGTCCAGATGCCGTCCTTGGCCGACTGCTGGTACCAGGAGCCGGAGCCGTTGCAGCCGGCGCTGTCGTGGTCGGTGATGACGTTCCCGGCCGCGACGGGCTGCCCGGAGCAGCTCCACTTGCCCGGGAAGCCCCAGCCCGTCGTCCCGGCCTCCGCCGCCGACATCCCCGAGACCGTGCCGCCCAGGGCGACGGCCATGACCAGGGCGACCGACGCCGCGGCGGCCCTGGCCCCCCGACCGGCGACCCGGTCCGTCACGCGCTTCCATATCCGACGCAGCATCATGTCCGGTGCACTCCAGTGCTGTTGGGGACGGTGCGGAACGGGAGTCACCCTAGGTGATGATCACGTGAAAGTTCAGCGGAGGATCCAGGAATTCCGCCTCCGGACTCCACCTTGTCCGAAAGCCGTCATCCGGCTCCCCGGAACCCCGGTCGCCCCTGCTGACGGGACTTTCAGCACACCGGGCGATCACGCCCCGGCCCGCGGGTAAGGTGGTGCACCGTGGCCAGTCGTAAAACGTCGATCATGGAAGCAGCCGCGCGGGTGATCGCGCGGCGCGGTGTGCGCGGGCTGCGGGTGGAGGAGCTCGCCGCCGAGGCGGGGGTGTCCACCGCGCTGATCTACTACCACTTCAAGGACCGCACCGGGATCCTCCGGCAGACCCTGGAGTTCATCAACGACCGGGCCGAGCGGTACACGACCGAGCGCGCCGCGGACGCGCCGCCGCTGACGGCCCGCGAGGAGTTGGAGCAGACCCTGCTGCTGGAGCTCCAGGACACCGTCGAGGTGCGGGAGAACAGCACCGCGTGGGGTGAGCTGCGGGCGAGCGCGGTGTTCGACGAGACGCTGCGCGAGGACCTGGCGCGGGCCACCCGGGTCTGGGTCCAGGAGGTCGCCGAACTGCTCGGCCTGGTGCGGCCGATGTCCTCGGCGGTCGCGCTGGCCGGTGCGGCCGAGCGGCTGACCGCGCTGCTGGAGGGGCTGAGCACCCGGTGGCTGAGCGGCAGCCTGCCGCTGGCCCATGCCCGCACGCTGATGCTGGACGCGGTCGACGCCGAGGTGTCCCGGCTCGGCGGCTGAGCGGGGGCTCCGGCGGTCCCGCCCCCGGAAGGCCCGCCGTCCGGCCTTGTCGTCACGCTCCGTACGGACGTCCCACCGGTGGCGTCATGGCGCGCCGCCGAGTTTGACTGATTTTTCAGTCAGTGCAAGCCTGAGGCCGCAGGGCGGGGTGCTGCCGCCGGCCCGTTCCCGTGGTGCGCCGGTGCGTTGCGGCGCGAAGAGTGGTCCTGGCGGCCCCGCATCCCCCCTCCCCCGGCACCGTCGCACGAACTGGAGACCCTCATGACCGGCTACCACGACGCCCGCTCCGCCGAGCACGACCCGTGGGTTCCCGCGGACGACGTCCCGCACGCGCGGACCTGGATGTCCTGGCCCTCCCGCCGGGGCGTGTGGGGGCTGCGCCTGGGCGGCGTCCAGGAGGACATCGCCCTGATCGCCCGCACCGTCGCCGAGTTCGAGCCGGTGGTCATGTGCGCTCCCGACGACTGGACGGCGGACAAGGCCCGTGACCGGTGCGGCCCCGCGGTCGAGGTGATCACCGCCATCCCGACCGACGACCTGTGGATGCGCGACACCGCGCCGGTGTTCCGCCGGGACGGCTACGGCGGCCTGGACGCCGTGGTGCTCAACTTCAACGGTTGGGGCAACAAGCAGGTCCACTACGACGACGCCCGGGTCGCCGAGCGGATCGCCGCCCGCCGGGGCCTGCGCCACACCTTCGCGGACTTCGTCGGCGAGGGCGGCGCGATCGAGACCGACGGCGACGGCACGGTGATGGCCACCGAGAGCAGCCTGGTCAACAAGAACCGCAACCGCGGCATGAGCCGGGACGAGATCGAGGAGTCCGTCCTGGAGGCGTACGGCGCGGACAAGATGATCTGGCTGCCCGGCATCAAGGGCCAGGACATCACCGACGACCACGTGGACGTCACCTCCCGGTTCGTCCGGCCCGGCGTGGTGATGGTGCAGCTGCCGCCGGCCGACCGCAACGACGAGTGGGCGCGGGACGCCCGCGAGCAGTTCGCGATCCTGTCCGCCTCGGCCGACGCCCGGGGCCGCCGCCTGCACGTCGTCGTGGTGCACGGCCCGGACACCGTCCGCTCGCGCAGCTCCAAGTTCGTCGACTCCTACCTGAACTTCCACCTCGTCAACGGCGGCGTCATCACCGCCCAGTTCGGCGACGCCTACAAGGACGCCGCCGCCCGGGAGACGCTCGCCGCGGCCTTCCCCGGCCGCGAGGTGGTGCAGCTCGACGTCGACCGGCTGATGGCCGGGGGCGGCGGCATCCACTGCTCGACCATGCACGAGCCGCTGCCGTAGCCGCTACGCCCCCACGTCCGCCGCACCGCCCACAGACCGGAGCACCCCGCATGACCGATGCCCTGTCCCGCCGCCGCATGATCCGCGCCATCGCCGGGGTCGGCGCCGGAGTCGGCGCCCTCACCCTCGGCCTGACCGCCTGCGACCCCGCCGGTGTCGACGGGAGCGACGACGCCGTCCCGCCGACCGGGCAGCCCGGTGCCACCCCCGGTGCCCGGCGCTTCGGCGCCGAGTGGGACCGGCACCTGCGCACCGTGATGTCCTGGCCCGCCACCGAGGACGTCTGGGGCGAGCAGCTCCCGGAGGTCCGCCGGGACGTGGCCGGTCTGGCCAAGGCGATCGCCGCCCGCGAGCCCGTGGTGCTGATGGCCCGTCCCGACCAGAAGGACGCCGCCCAGCAGGCCTGCGGCCCGGCCGTCGAGGTGGTGCCGATCGCCGTCGACGACCTGTGGGCCCGCGACACCCTGCCGGTCTTCGTCGAGGAGGGCGGCAAGGTCAAGGGCGTCGACTTCAACTTCAACGGCTGGGGCGGCAAGCAGCAGCGCGGCAACGACGCCAAGGTGGCCCGGACGGTGCTGGCCAAGTACGGCGTCGAACGGATCGGGACCAGGCTGGTCGCCGAGGGCGGCTCCTTCGAGACCGACGGCCAGGGCACCCTGATGGTGACCGAGAGCTCGGTGGTCAACGCCAACCGCAACCCGGGGATGAGCCGGGACCAGGTCGAGGCGGAGCTGAAGAAGGCGCTCGGCGTGACCAAGGTGATCTGGCTGGCGGGCGTCAAGGGCAAGGACATCACCGACGCCCACGTGGACTGCCTGGCCCGCTTCGTCGCCCCCGGGGTCGTCCTGCTGGACCAGGCCTTCCCCGGCGGCCCGGCCGACGTCTGGTCCCGGGCGGCCGACCAGGCCCGCGGTGTGCTCCGGAACGCCACCGACGCGACCGGCCGGAAGCTTCAGGTGATCGAGCTCCAGCAGCCCGACCCGGACCGGATCACCGGGCGCGGGGACGCCTTCGTCTCCTCGTACATGAACTTCTACATCGGCTCCAAGGGCGTCTACCTACCGAAGTTCGGCGACGCCCGGGCCGACGAACGGGCGCAGCAGGTGCTCGGGAAGTACTTCCCGGGGCGGGAGACCGTCCCGGTGCGGATCGACGCCATCGCGGCCGGCGGCGGCGGGATCCACTGCGCCACCCACGACATCCCGCTCGTGGGCTGACGGACGGGCCGGCCCGGGCACCCGTTGTGGGACGGGCGCCCGG
>NZ_JBFBGS010000105.1:0-5605 GCF_040684795.1 Kitasatospora sp. NPDC089797
GACGACCCGGGTCTCCCCCTCCCCGTAGACCTTGTTCAGGCCGGTGGCGCGGGCGGCCGCCAGGCCGGTACGGACGGCGGTTGCGGGGAAGGTCATGTGGACTCCTGTCGTCAGAGCGCGAAGGGTGAGGACACGCAAACGGATGCTCGCCTCTCACTTCATCCTCATGACCTGCCCGCCCCCGGAATGTCCCCCTCAGGCATGGAGTGCTCTCCTTGTTTCGGCGGTCGGGCAGACGCCCCACTCCTTCTGAGGTATGACCCTTCCCTCAGACCCAAGCCCGATCGGCCCGGCGGACATCACCCCACGACGACCTCGAAGGCCGTCGCCGGACTGGCCACACCCGCCGCCGCTCGCGGTGAGAGCGCCCGGAGGATTCGCAACTACGCCGGGCTGTTGGACGTGGTCCGGCTGGGACCGGCCGACGACGCGACCTCCGTCACCGCGGTCCAACTGCGCGAGGTCGTCGACCGCATCATCGCGGCAGGGCTTTGGCGCCGAGGTGATCCGGACATCCTCATCGTGGTGGACGCCGGCTACGACGTGGCCCGCCTGGCTCACGTGCTCGTGGACCTGCCGGTCGAGGTGATCGGCCGACTGCGTTCGGACCGGCCAGGCCGGCCGGGAGGCACCGGCATCAGCGGCACGGGCGGCGCCGCCGGCCGGTTCGGCGAGCGTGGCGACCGGGGCAGAGCCAACAACCAGGGCCTCAACGCCGTCGGCGGACAAGGCGTCCCGTCCAGCAGCAGCAGATCGTGGGCTGAGCCGCGCCATTTCTCGCGCATGAGCACCGCGGCCGAGGCGGCGGCCGGAGAAAATATTCACAACCCGCCGAGGCGGCGGCCCAATCAACGGCGGGGGCTGCGGAACCGACGGACACAGTGGGGTGTCCGCCGGTTCCGGCCGCCGGAACGCATTCCCCTGCGCCCGGCTTCCCGTTCCCGACTTCCCCGCACCTCCGGGGAGGGAACGGCAGCCGGAAAGGCCCTGGGCCCGCCGCACCCCCGTACAGGTGGGCCCAGGGCCTTTCCGTACACGCCCCAGATCCACTGCCCAACCGTGCCGGCCAAGTCCTCGGGCCCGGGCGAACGGCCGGTCAGCTTCGCCGCGCCGCCTCCGGCCGCCGGAAAACACACCGATCACCTCCAGTCGCTCCGGCCCGCCGCACCGACGGGGTACACCTCCGACTTCTTGGCACGTCCCCGTCCTCACTCCAGACGCCCTTGCGACACCGAGCTTCCGGATTGAACCGGCCGGGCCAACCAGGAACACCACCCGGGAGAACGCCCCATGCCCATAAATGTCCTGATCTTGAACGAATCACCCTTCATAACAGAATGCCTCCGGCTCGCCATTAATTCGAATCCGGATCTCTACTGCGTCAGCGCTTCCTCCGAAACCGAGGCCTTGGCCAGCATCGCAGACCGGCACCCCCAGGTAGTCCTCTGCCATTCGTCCGAACTTGAAAACTGCGCGAATTATCTTCCTTTCATCCGGAGCGCATGCTCACATCCGGCTCCGATCCCCGTCGCACTCATCACGAGCTGCGAAACTCCAGAACACCATCACGAAGCACTGCAAGCCGGCGCCACCGGAATCCTGTCGAAGGCGATCACCGTCAAGGACTTGGTTCACTCCATACACCTGCTGAGCAACGGCGGGGTGGCCTTCTGGCCTGCCAGCACGTGGGCCGCCCTGGAGGCGCGCCTTTGCCGCCCACAGCCGGACGGCCTCACCTTGCCGGCCATCGAGACCCTCACTCCAAGGGAACTCGATGTCCTGCTCCTGATCGGGGAAGGCCACAGAAACGACCAGATAGCGAATCTTCTCGACCTGGAGTTCAGCACCGTCAAGGACCATGTGAGCGCGATACTGGCCAAGCTGGGCGCCGCCAACCGCACCCAAGCTGCGATAATCGCCGTGAGGTCGGGATATTTCCGTCCAAGCCCCCAGCCGCTCCATACCGGCATCCCTCGGCAGTGCCGCCGCTGAGCACGCCTCGAATTCAGGGCTGCATGCCAGGGCCCAGAGGAAGCAGAGTCTCGACCGTCCTGCAGGGCTAACGACTCGTTCACCGCCGCCGAAAGCCTCGTTTCGACTGCGTGCCGCGGATGTGCTCGATGTTTCACGGGTGATCGTCGAATCGGTGTCCGTCCGCGCGAAAAAAGGGGAGCGATCACACCAGCGCCAGCCCCGTCGACCGCGGCAAGCCCGGCTCCAAGATGCACGTCCTGTCGGACCGCGTGAGGCTGCCCTTCACCGGTGGCATCTCGGCCGGCAGCACCAACACCAGCAGGTGGCAATGGGGCTGGACCTCGAAAAGGGCGGCCGGTCGGCCCCGGAAGTCGTCCAGGACAACGGCGGTCCAGGGCATGCTGTCGACGCCACACCCGGGGACCCTGGGAGGCGCTTGATTCGTTTTGACGGACACCTCTGATCAGGGGCTTCGGCCCCAAGAAGGATGAACGTGCTGTGAGGTGACCGGCCGTCTGCTTGCCCGACCGCATACACCGCTGCGACTTGACCACGCCCTGAGGGCCCCGGCAACCCGGACGCTGCAGCCGATGACTCGGGTAAGGAAGACCTCGGCCACAGGTCCAGACCTTGCGGGAAGCACCAGAGCGCGGGAACCCGCACAGCACCACCCGACCCGGAACACTGCCTCGCCGAGCATCGGTCGACTGCGGTGCACTCCGTACCGGGTCGGCTCCCGCGGAACCGGACGTCCGGTGACCCGCCGGCGCTGCGCCACTGAATCGATCTCGGTGACAGGTTGCGTGCCGACGTGCTCCGGCACAGGTGGCCACCCGGGGTGTCAACTCATGATCCCCAATGATCACTTGCGCGAGTGGACATGGCGGGGCGGCGGCCCGCCACCCGGATGCCTGCGACAGGAGTGGGCAAGACCCACCCAGGCGCCTTCCTGAGGGCAGGCATCCACGAATACCCGGAGATTCTGATGAGCGCAGAGCTCACCTTCGCGGACCTCACCGCCTTGATCACCAGGCGCACCGAGGCGGAGTGCAGCGCCGAGGACCTGGCCAAGTGGTCCGATCGCAGCTTCGGTCAGATCGGTCTGGACTCGATGTCCATGGTTGCCCTCATGGCGGATGTGGAGAAGCAGTACAGCGTCACCCTCGACCTCGACGAGATGAGCCGGCAGTCCGTGGAGGAGTTCCTGGCCGCGGTCGACGCCTCCGCCAAGGCCCAGGCCTGAGGCGGTAGGGGGCGGGCCCTACCCACGGTGAGCCGGGCGCCCCGTTCTCACAACGGGGCCGCTCCTGTGCGCGGGGGTGCAGCCGGCCTGGCACCCCTTCCGCGGCAACTTGGGCTTCTCCTCCCGGCCGATCCGCTCAGCCCGCCCGAGCGGCCGGCCGCCCATCAGGACGTCGAGCAGGTCCAGGGCGTCGTCCACCGACACGGTCTCCAGGTGCCGCACCGTGGCCAGCATCGTCGCGGTCTTGCGCGTCTCCTCCGGATCCCGCAGGGTCGACGCCTTCGACCCCAGCCCATACCGGGCCAGCGCCGCCATCCGCACCGGCGGCACCCCGCCGGTGTCCACCAAGCCCGCCCCCAGCTCCCGCACCTCCCTCGCCCGGTCCAACGCCCCGTGCATCGCCGACCCCGACACCCGCACCGGACCGGTCCGCAGCCGCTCCAGCTCCGACACCCGCTTCCCCTGCGACACCTTCAACAGCTCGCGCATCGCCTGCCGCATCCCGCCCTGCACCGCCTGATCCAGCCTCCGGTACAGCTCGGCCACATCTCCTGGACCCGCGTACCGGCGACCAGCCGGGTCAGCGTCGTGATCCCCGACAGCAGCACCCGGTTGTCCACCAGCCACACCACCGCCCGGTCGGACGGATCCGGAGTGTCAGGCCGGGTTCTTTGGCAGGAAGTGCCGGTCGAGGATCTCGGCCCACGTCGGAACGGTGACAGAGCGGCCGGTGTCGTCGGCCTGGACCTGGACGAGCTCGATGAGGGCCGCGACGAAGGCGGCCCGGCGGTGCTGACCGGGACGCCGCAGCCGCTTCCCGCAGCCGGTTGTGGGCGGCGGGAAGGGTTTCCTCGGCCCACCCCTCCTGCTCCCTGACCCTCTGCGCGCCGGCTTCCATCAGGATCCGACCGTGTGGGTGGGGCGCTGGTCGGTGTGCCAGATCTCGGTGATGCTCAGGCCAGGTTCGACCGCGGTGATGCGGATGTTGTCGGGATCCCGTCCGGCGTGGCAGTCCTCGCAGCCGAGGTGTCGGCGGCTGCTGGGGAGATCGGCGTGGGCGTCGGTCACGGGGCACCGGCTCCTTCCCGCCCGGCGGGTCGGGTGTGGGGCTCAGGCCGGGGTCGCCCGTCCAACGCCCGCCGGACAACAAGGCCAACACCCTTCACCAGGAGACGGGCTGTCAGAGGCGGCTGCGTCGAACGACGGGCCGGGTGAGCCGGGCCGGCTCGGTGCCGCGCGGCGCGGGGCCGCGGTGCGGGTGCGCTCCAGCCAGCTCATGACCCGGCACACCGTGGCGGGGTCGAGGGTGCGGGTGAGGGGGGACGGATGGCAGGGGGCGGGGCGGGGCCTGGCAGCCCCTTCGGGAGGACCGGTGGCGCCTACGGAGCCCACGGGTAACGAATCGGCAGGAGCGGCGACCCGGCGGCCCCTTCGGGGAGACGGGGCGAGGGCCGTCCCCGACGTCACTGGGGGCCCTGGGGACGGGCACCGAGGAGGACCCAGTCCAGCGACAGCAGATCGTCGGCCGAGCCGCGCGATCTCTCGCGCATGAGCACCACGGCCGCAGGCGGCGGCCGGAAACAATGGTCACACCTCGCCAGCACGGTGCTCCGCTCAACGGCGAGGTGTGCGGGGTCGGCTGGACACTGAGGGGTGTCCGGCCCGTCCCCGGCCGCCGGGGCGCCTTGGCCCGTCCCCGGCGGCCGGGGACGCCTAGCCCCGTCCCCGGCCGCCTGTTCCCGAACCCCGACGCCTCCGGGAGGACACGGCACACGGGCCGGGTGGTTCCGTCACCAGTGGTCGATAACGGAACCACCCGACGCAGCCCCGCCCAGAACCCGGGGCCACTGATAACGGACGGTGAGCCACGCCAAGGCCTGCGGCGACACCGAGGCCAACTGGAACGGCGGGGCAGGACCGGGCGGCGGCCAGGACCACAACGTCCCCGGCGCCGGACGGCGGGCCAGGGCCGCCAGGACGGCGGGCCGGACCGGGACGGGCAGAGCCGGTGAGCACCGTGGCGCCTCGCGGCCGTGGGGTCCGGTCGCCCGCCGCCGTCTGGACCCCACATCCAGTAGATCCGCCAGACGCCGGCACCGGTCTCGACGCAGGAGTCCCGGACGCGGCGGTGGCCGATGCCAGGGCGGGCCGGGGAACGCCCACCACCCCCGGGGGGACGTCGGGTACCGGGGCCCGTCCAGCGACAGCAGATCGTGGGCCGAGCCACGCGATCTCTCGCGCATGAGCACCACGGCAGCGGGCTGCGGCCGGAAAGAATGGTCACACCTCGCCAGGGTGACGGGCCCGCAGACGGCGAGGTATGCGGGGCGGGCCGGACATGAAAGGGCTGTCCGGCCCGCCCCGGCGGCCGGGGACGCCCAGCCCCCG
>NZ_JBFBGS010000106.1:0-5562 GCF_040684795.1 Kitasatospora sp. NPDC089797
TCTGACGCTTCCAGTGGCCGAGCCCGAAGCAGTCCTTGAGAAGCAGGTAGAGCAGGAGCCTACAGAATGCGGTCCGGAGTGGTCGGAGGCAGAGGTGCTGCAGGCGAATTCGAGCAGGCCCTTGCGGAGGTCAGCGCGTCGACGCCGCTACGCCGAACGGTAATTCCTTGTCTCTCCTGTCCGGCGCTGGGATACTCGGTGCCCATTAAAGTTCGCTGTCGACTGATACAGGCCGGTGGCAGGCTCGGCATGAGTGGTGCGGCCGCGACGGGGTTCCGGTCGGTCATCGGGGGAGTGGGTTCGGGATGGCGACTGGTGCTGTGTGGGGGGCGTTGGAGGCGTACTGGCCGGCCGAGGAGCTGGTGCGCAACCGGCTGGCGTTGGTCGAGAAGATCGAGCAGTGTTACCGGGAGGCCCACCCCGAGGGGAAGGACCCGTCGACGGGCGATGTGACGTCGTGGCGGGAGAGCCTGTACGAGGTGGCGACCGTCCTGACCGGCCTCGGGCGCGGTCAGGTGTGGATGTTCGTCGAGTACCGCGTCGACCCCGCCATGAACCCGATCGACGTCGTGCTCGCCGGCTGCCACCCGTCGGGCGGATTGAGCTTCGCCGCCATCGAACTCAAGCAGTGGAACACTGTCGAGCGTCCCCGGGCGGACAAGCCCAAGGGTCTGTGCGCGTCGTGCAGGTCCGGTGGCGGGAACGGACTGTGCGCGCAGTGCGCGGTCGACCGCGTCTTCGTGCCGGATTACGACAAGCACAAGAAGCACCCGGCCGTCCAGGTGCAGGACAACGTCGTCGCGCTCAGGAAGCACCACAGCATGTTCGACAGCCGCTACGTCAGCCTCACCGGTGCCTCCTACCTGCACAATCTCAAGCGCCTGGACGCGCAGTGGATCGGCAACGTCGCACCGTGCCCCGGAATCCCGACGTTCACGGCCCGCCGGCCCGCCGACCTGCGGAAGTTCCTCGAGGCCAACTTCGCCCCGGCGTCGGGTGCCGAGGGGGCCCAGGCGCTCCTCGACCGGCGGCGCTCGGAGACGCTCCTCACCGACGAGATCGGCGCGATCATTGACGGCCACACCCGTTTCAGCCTGGTGGAGAACCAGCTGCGCACGGTGAACGACGTGATGGAGACCGTCCGCGCCACGTCCGCCCCCGGAAGCAAGAAGGTCTACGTGGTGAGCGGCCGGGCGGGCAGTGGCAAGTCGCTCGTCGCGCTGACCCTGCTGGGAGACGCACTGTCCGAGGGCTACCAGGCTTCCTTCGTGTCCGGGGGCATCGCTTCGCGCGACACCTTCCGGCGTGCGGCACCGGGCCGGCGCGCCGCCTTCACGACGCTGAGCAAGGTCGCCGACGACCGAGCGGCGGACGAACTCGACCTCGTCCTGTGCGACGAGGCGCACCGGTTGTCGGAGCGCCCGATGAAGGGCTCCTTCCACATGCGGCCCGGCGAGTCGTCGGTCGACGTGATCGTCTCCCGAGCACGGGTGCCCGTGTTCTTCATCGACGGTGACCAGCGGCTGTTCGCCGAGGAGGTGTGGTCTCCGGAAGCACTCGTCGAGGAGATCAAGCGTCTCGGGGCGGAGGTCGTCCCGATCACCTTGGACCGGGTGCTTCGTGCCGTCGGCAGTGCGACGTACGACGCCTGGGTCCAGCCGCTCGTGGCCGGTGCCCCGATCGTGTGGAACCCCGACGACGGTCCGGACCCGGAGCCGTTCCAGCTCTACTACGCCGAGAGCGCGGGCGAGATGGAGGGGTTCCTGCGTGCCCGGCAGGAGGCGGGTGCCAGCGCTCGGATGAGTGCGGGCATGTGCTGGCCGTGGACCGATTCGAGCGGCACGGTGCCGGAGGTCGCCCCGGAGGAGGGGTGGGCTCGCCCGTGGAACGCCGGTGACGACCACAAGACCCCCGGTGTTCCGAAGCGCAAGTACTGGGCGACGGATCCCGGAGGTCTCGGGCAGATCGGCTGCGTCCACACCGCGCAGGGGCTGGAGTACGAGTGGGGCGGTGTGATCATGGGGCCGGACCTCACGTGGGAGGACGGCGCGTGGGTCGTGCACCGCGAGCACGTGCTCAGCAAAGCCGACCGGATACGGTCCGACGAGGAGCTCACCCGGGCGATCTGCAACGCCTACGGCGTCCTCATGACGCGTTCCATCCGCGGCACGGTGCTGTACTCGGTCGATCCGGCGACCAGACGGCTCTTCGCCGAGCTCGGTCTCCAGAAGATATGAGCTCGGTGACCGACAGCGGTCGCCGGGCCGCCCCCGCACGGCCCACGAGGGGAAGCGAGAGCCAGTTGCCAGTGAAAGCCCCGCCGCTGCCGCCCGGGTGGTCCCGCCGCCGGGTGGGCGAGATCGCCACGGTCCAGCGCGGCCTGGGAGCCTCCCGTTCACAGGCTCCCGGCCCGCTCACGCGGCGCCAGCTGAGGTGCTCGAACCTCGGCTGGGGAGTCCTGGACCTCACGAAGGTCACAACCACGGAGCTGACCCGGGAGCAGGCTGGCCGATACGGCCTGCTCCCGGGCGACATCCTCCTGGCCGAGGCCTCCGGGAGCGTCGAGCGCATCGGCCGCCCGACGCTGTGGAACGGCGAGATCGAGGACTGTACCTTCCACAGCGGCCTCATCCGTGTTCGGCCGGCGCCCGGGGTGGACTCCCGCTACCTCTACCACGCCCTGTCCTTCGACGCCCTGCGCGGCGAGTTCGGCCGACGTGCCAGGGGCGTCACCGGTCTCAAGCACCTGGGGTCCGCCCCGGTCCGGGACTGGTGCGTCCCGGTGCCGCCGTCGGCCGAACAACGGCGCATCGCCGACGCCCTGGACGAGCTGCTGGGCCGTCTCGACGCCGGCGAAGCGGCCCACAACGCCGCGCGGCAGGGGCTTCCCCGGCTGTGGGACAGCGTCCTGAACGCCGTGGTCAGCGGGTGCCTCACCGACGCGGACGCCGCCGACGGCCCGGCCGAAGCTCCCGCCACAGGGCCGTTGCTGCCGATCGCGGAGGTCGCCGAGGTCACCGCGGGGCTGCGCACGCCCACAGCCACGGACAAGGGATCCCTGCATCCGTACCTCGGCGTTGCGAACGTCGCGCGCGAGACCATGACACTCGGCGACGTCCGCCAGGTCACCATCCCCGTCCCCGCGCTCGACGCCGACTCCGTGCGTCGCCGTCTCCTCGACGTCGGCGACCTCCTGGTCGTCCGGCAGAACGGCAGCCTCGAACGCATCGGCCAGGCCGCCACCTGGCACGGCGAGCTGCCCGGAGCCCTGTACCAGAACCACCTCGTTCGCATCAGGCCGGACCGGCGGCTCCGGCACCGGTTCCTCGAACTGGTCTGGAACGCCCCCGTTACCCGCTACCGCCTCCAGGCTCTGGGCAAGGGCACGACTGGCAGCCTCTCCGTCCGCCTCGAGGACATCAGGGCCATCACCGTCCCCGTTCCCGCCCTCCACGTCCAGGACCGGCTCGTACGGGCGGCGGAGATCTGGAAGGAGCGCGTCAGCGCGACCGGCACGCACGTGGAGGAGGCCCGCCGATCCGGCGCCGGGCTGCGACTGTCGATCCTTGCCGAGGCCTTGTCTGGCTGGCTCACCGGCTCTGTGGCAACCGACGGTGCCACCCGGCCCGGCGATCAGGCCGGGTTCCCCGAGGCCGGTTACCAGCAGCAGGAGTTCGACTTCCGATGAGCAACAGCCGCCCCAACGAGCCATTCCTGCCCTTCGATCGGCAGGAGCGTCCGACAGCCTTGGCGGACCGGTTGTGGAGCCGGTACGAGCGGCTGCGCGAGGACGGCGTCCCGGACTGGACGTTCCTGGAGACGGTGTCCCACCTTCTGTTGTTCAAACGGGCCGACCGACGGGCCGTACGCCGTCCCGGGCACCCGGCCCGTCCAAAACTCGCCACCGCATCCGAAGCCTGGCGCACGCTCCGCGCCACTTCGAACCTCGACCTGCCAGAGGTGTACGAGCGGATCCTGAAGGACCTCGGCAGCCGAACCGAAACCGCACTCGGGCGCGCGCTCGCCGACACCTGCCGGGTCGTCACTGATCCGCTCCTGCTCCGGGAACTGATCGACGATCTGGAGGAGGGAATCACTCCGGGCCCTGACGAGGGCGAGGACGAGGGTGACGTCCTGAACGCCCTGTTCGAACTCACCGTCCAGGACAGCCGGAGAAGCGGCCTGCACCACACCCCGCGCCTCCTCGTCGACACCCTCGTACGCCTCGCGGGACCGGGACCAGCCGACAGCATCGCCGACCCCGCGTGCGGAACAGGTGGCTTCCTCGTCGCGGCGCTGCGTCACATCCGCGAGCGGCACCCCGGCGCCGCGTTGTCACCGTCGATCGAACCCCGCATCGAGGGCAACGAGCTCTCCCCGGCATACCGCCTGGCCGGCGCCAACCTGCTCCTTCAGGACACCAGCTGGTACGGCGGCCCGGTACACGTCACCAACGCCAACCCGCTCCACGCGCGTGCCTTCAACCGGGCCGACATCGTCCTCGCCAACCCGCCGTTCGGAATGCTGGACACCCCGCCGGACCGCACCGACTTCGCTGTCCGTACACGCGGCAGGGCCCTCAACCACCTCCAGCACATCATGTCGGTCCTCGCCCCCGGTGGCAGGGCAGCAGTGGTACTGCCGGACGGCGTCCTGTTCGGAAAGGGGTCCGCCGAGGCGGTGCGGCGGCTACTGCTGCACGACTTCGACCTCCACACGCTCGTCAGACTGCCCACGGGTATCTTCGACGGCGCGCCGGGGGTCCGCACCAACGTCCTCCACTTCACCAAGCCGCACACCCCCTCGGACACGCCCGCCACCACCCATCTGTGGGTCTACGACCTGCGCACCGGCCACTCGTTCCACCCGACACAGCACCCCCTGCGTGCGGAGGATCTGGCCGGCGTCCTCAAGGCCCTGCGCCCCGGCGACCGCGCCTCCCGAACGGAGACCCCGGACGGACGCTTCAAGCGCTTCACCTACGAAAACCTGATCAACCGGAACGACGCCAACCTCGACCTGATCTGCCCCATCGCACACCCGACCCCGCAGGACGACAACCCGCTCGAGGCCATCGCAGCCGAGATCGCACAGAACCTGCGGGCCGCGCTCGCCGAGTTCGAGGCCATCACCCAGGCGCTCGCCCAGGCACCGTCGCAGTTCCCGCTCCCGGCATCGGCTGAACCTGCCAGTCCCGCCTCCGACGGGTGAGTTCGGGCGCGCGAGACATCGCCGTTCAAGACCGTGCTCCGCGTCCCCCCACTTGCCGGAGATCGTCCCATAGTTGCCCGGTCCTCCCCTGGACCTGGGGGAACCAACGCGACCGGCAACCCGGCTGCGCGGCAGCGATCGGCGGCCGGCCACGGGGACGGATCAGCGCGGAAGGGCCGTCAAGGCCAGGGCTCGGCGGCAACCGGACTTCCGTGATCGGCGTAGTGACACCAGCCCCACCCAACGCCTGGGGAACGACGGAGACCGACCCGGGCAGCGGAAGCGGCACGGACCGCAAGCCCCTCCGCCGGAGGCGGCATAGCTGACCACTGGAGCGACGACGGCGAAGCG
>NZ_JBFBGS010000107.1:0-5346 GCF_040684795.1 Kitasatospora sp. NPDC089797
ACGCGAGGTCTACCGCGCGCTCACCGGCGCACCAGCCGAACACACCACGCGAACCGACCTTGCTCCAGCCGCTTGACGTCTATAGGAGCATCCACCGGCCGGTCGCAGCACCCCGACCCCCGCCGGGGCGGCGCCGAGCAGGCCCGCCCCGGCGGTGTCCGTTTCCGCCCGGTTCCCCGGCCTCCCGGGGGCCGGGTTCCGGTCGTGTTTCCGGACTGTTTCAAGATCGATAACCATCCGGCCCACCCGCCGTGACCACTGTCATACGCACGACTGATGACGTAGCCTCTCGACCGTGCATAGGGTTCCCCAAAGCTCGGTGAAGCCGCTGGCGGCGCACCCCGGCATCGGCCCGGTGCCACCGAACTCACCTGGTGGGGAGGGTCACCGCATGGCCGCACAGCAGCCTCAGGACGCCGCACGGCTGCGGCTGGTCGGATCGCGTACGGAGCGCCCGGAGCCGCCCCAGCCGGCCGCCACCACTCCCTCCACCACCGGACGCCCCGCCCAGGCCGGAGGCTTCGCGGAGGCCCTGCACCTGGCGATCGAGACCAGCGGCCTCAGCCTGGACCGGATCCGGGCCGCCCTCGCCCAACGGGGCGTCAGGGTCAGTGTGACGACGCTGAGTTACTGGCGGCGCGGCCGCAGCCAGCCCGAGCGGGCCAGCTCGCTGCGCGCCGTCCACCTGCTGGAGGAACTGCTCGGCCTGCCGCACAGCGCGCTCTCCTCGCTGCTCGGCCCGCCCCGCCCGCGCGGCCGCTGGGCCGCCGCCGCCAACACCCTGCACCTCGGCCTGGAGGACGTCTGGCCGGGCGAGCAGGAGATCGCCGCGATCTTCGCCGAGCTGGACGCCCCGCCGGCCGGCGAGCTGGAGCGGCTGAGCATCCACGACTCGTACTACGTCGACGCCGAGCGGCGCGGCAACCTGCTGCGGATGCGCCAGGTGGTGCGCGCCACGGTCGGTGGCGTCGGCCGCTGCCTGGTCGTCCACAAGGCCGACGAGGAGGCCACCGGCTGCCCGGAGATCACCTCGGTGCGGCACGGCCGGCTCGGCCGGGTCCGCCGCCGCCCGGAGGCCGGACTGACCGTCGGCGAGCTGATGCTGGACCGCCCGCTCGGCCTCGGCGACAGCACGGTCTTCGAGTACGAGGTGGAGATCCCGCCGGGCGGCCCGACCCTGGAGTACAGCCGCCGCTTCGCCACCACGGTGCGCGAGTACGTCCTCCAGGTGCACTTCGACCCGGCGGCCGTCCCGGTGCACTGCGAGCGCTACGACCGCGAGCCGGGCGCCGACGTCGACCACCGCCGCGAACAGCTCTGGGTCGGCGCCTCGGCGAGCGCCCACGTGCTGGCCCCGGACCAGCAGCCGGGCCACATCGGCATCCGCTGGGAATGGGCCTGACCCACCCGGCCGACCTGACCCCGACTCAACGCTCGTAACCGCTCGGCCCGCCCGACGCCACGTCCGGCGGCCGAACGGGTCCTCACCCGTCCGGCGCAATCCGCCGCGCCGCAGCCCGCCCGCTTTGGGACTTTGGTCCCGATAACACGCGGACCGTCCGGGAAGGCAACTCCTGTCCCGCCGTCAGGCGCCGACCAGGAAGACCGCAGGAAAGAGGCGGAGCATGACCCTTACCGACCCCCTGTCCCCGCTGATGCAGTTCGACGAGGTCGAACCGGAGGAGGACTGCATATGCGGGGGCTGCAACGCCCGCCGCCGCGCCCGGCGGAACGCCGCCCCGGTCCACGAGGGCGGGCACGCCGCGGCCCGCAGCGTCCGCCGCCGGGCCGCCGTCCTGGTGGCCGCCGTGGGCACCGCGATAGGCGGCGGCACGGCCGCCGCCGCGCCGGCCCCCACCCCCACCCCGGGCGGCAGCAACACCGCCCAGCCCCCGCAGACCCCGCAGGGCGAGGTCAGCGGCCTCTACGGCCAGGCCCCCGGCGCCCGCTCCTTCGCGGCCCCCCGCCTCGCCGCCCAGCCCGTCACCCGGGCCCAGATCATCCAGCGCGCCCAGGGCTGGGTCGACCAGGGCGTGCCGTACAGCATGGGCCGCTACTGGTCGGACGGCTACCGCCAGGACTGCTCCGGCTTCGTCTCGATGGCCTGGGGCCTCGGCAGCAGCCAGACCACCTGGACCCTGCCGAACTTCGCCGAACGGATCGGCAGGGACGACCTCCAGCCCGGCGACGTGCTGATCTACAACAACCCGGCCAACCCGCAGGCCGGTTCGCACGTCACGATCTTCGGCGGCTGGACGGACTCCTCCCGCACCAAGTACGTCGCCTACGAGCAGACCTCCCCCGGCACCAAGAAGCGCTCCACCCCGTACGCGTACTGGAACAACTCCGGCGGCTACGTCCCCTACCGCTACACCGGCCTGTCCGGCGCCAGCAACGACGGTGGCGGCACCTCCGCGAACACCTTCCCCGGCACCCAGTACTTCGGCCCGGGCCAGAACAACGGCTACGTCACCAAGCTCGGCCAGATGCTGGTCCAGCGCGGCGGCGCCCGCTTCTACTCCGAGGGCCCCGGCCCGCGCTGGGGCGAGGCCGACCGCAAGGCCACCCAGGCCTTCCAGCTCGCCCAGGGCTGGCGCGGCAGCGAGGCCGACGGCCTCCCGGGCAAGGACACCTGGGACTTCCTGGTCAACGGCAAGGGCCGCAACATCGACGGCGGGGGCGGCACCCCGCTGCCGCCCCCGCCGCCGACCGGCGCCTTCCCCGGCACCGGCTACTTCGCCCCCGGCCAGAGCAACGAGTACGTCCGGCAGCTCGGCGAACAGCTGGTCCGCAAGGGCTTCGGCGGCTCGTACACCGTCGGCCCCGGCCCGCGCTGGACGGAGGCGGACCGCAGGGCCACCCAGGCCTTCCAGCTCGCCCAGGGCTGGCGCGGCGCCGAAGCCGACGGCTACCCGGGCCCGGACACCTGGCGCGCGCTCTTCTCCTGACGCCCCACCGGGGCGCGGCACCGCCCGGTGCCGCGCCTCAGCGCCGCCCCGACATCCAGTGGAACAGGCCCATCGCCACGCTCGTCGCCAGGTTGAAGCTGGACACCCCGGCCTGCATCGGCACCGCCACCAGCCGGTCCGCCCGCGCCTTGAGCTCCGCCGACACCCCGTGCCGCTCGGTCCCGAAGGCCAGCAGCGCGTCGTCCGGGAACGGCAGGTCGCGGATGTCCACGCCCTCCGGGTCCAGCACGTACAGCGGCCCGGCGGGCAGTTCGGGCAGCCCCACCCGCTCCACCGCGGTCGCGAAGTGCAGCCCGGCACTGCCGCGCAGCACCGCCGGGTGCCAGGGGTCGAGGTCGCCCGTGGTCACCACCCCGGTCGCCCCGAACCCGGCGGCCAGCCGGATCACCGCCCCGACGTTCCCCAGGTTCCGCGGGTTCTCCAGCACCACCACCGGCGCCCGCCGCGGCCGCTCCGCCAGCACCGCCCGGTTGGCCGCCGCCGACGGCCGCACCGCCAGGGCGATCACCCCGGTCGGATGCAGCCGGGGCGCCAGCGCCCGCAGCCGGGCCTCCGCCACCTCCACCGCCGTGGCGTCCACGGCCGCCACCACGTCCGGCGCCAGCTCGGCCGCCAGGGCCAGCAGCGCCGCCCGGTCCGCCGTCAGCACGACCCGCACCGCGCCCCCGAAGCGCAGCGCGTGCTTCAACGGATGGAACCCGTCCAGCAGCACCGCCCCCGGCTCCCGCTCGGCCTCCCGCCACGCCCGCACCGCCTCGTCGTCCATGGCGGTCACTCTCCCACCCCGGGCTCCCCGGGCCGCCCGGCGGCCGCGATCACCTCGTCGAACCCCAACGGCACACCCATCGGACGGTCCGCCCCGGCCAGCCCCGCCAGGGCCAGGTCCAGGTGCCGGTGCACCAGCTCCCCGTCCGCGTCCAACGCCGCCAACGCCCCCGGCAACGGACGCGAGACCCGGACGCACAACAGCACCAGGTCCCCCATCCCCACGTCCGCCCGCACCCGCCCGGCCTCCCGGGCCGCCCCCAACAGCCCCTCGACCTCGGTGACCGCCCGCTCCCGGACGGCCACCAGCTCCGCGTCCACCACCAGACGCTCCAGCAGCACCACGATCGCCGCCCCCATCCGCAGGTCGGCGGCCGCGTGCACGAAGCGGCGCAGCGCCCGGTACGGATCCGGCTCCGCCCCCCGCGCCTCGGCGGCGGCCGCCGCGAGCCGCGCCAGCAGGTCCGTCACCAGCGCCCGGACCAGCGCCTCCCGGTCGGGGAAGCGGCGGTACAGCGTGGCCGGGCCGACGCCCGCCCGCCGGACCACCGCGTCCAACGGGGCGTCCGGCCCGCGTTCCAGGAAGACCTCACAGGCGGCGTCCAGGATCCTGCGCCGGCTGCGTTCCGCGTCGGCCCTCATCCACACTCCCTAACCGGAGAAACTCTCTCCTCCTATGCTAGCGTCACCACCAAGCGGAGAAATTCTCTCCGCATACCTGCCCTCACCCTTCGAGGAGCACCACCGTGACGACCACCGCCCCGCTCACCGTCCACACCACGCTGGACGGCACCCCGCACTCCCGCGAAGCCGTCCTCAGCTGGGAACTCGACCGCGCCCGCGCCGCCCTGCGCCTCCTCAAGCAGCGCCTCGGCGACGACCGGATGCGCGAACTCCTCACCCCCGACACCACCGCCGCCGACACCGCCCTGACCGCCTGGGCCCACGCCTCCCGGGGCCACTGGCGCACCGCCGTCACCGAACTCACCGCCACCGGCATCGACGCCGACCGCTTCCTCACCTGGTGGCAGGGCCGCCTGCACGCCGGCGACCGCACCGCCCTGCTGGCCGCCAACCCCGAGCACTACCTCGCCGACTCCACCGGCGACCGGGTCGAGATCATCGAGACCATCGGCACCACCCCGACCCGCTTCTTCCTCCACTTCCACGACGACGTCCCCATCACCGCCCCCGACGCCGCCACCTACCCGGTCCGCATCGGCGGCACCGGCACCCTCGCCGACGGCACCGAAGTCCTGCGCGTGATGCACGAGTTCGCCGACACCCCCGACGGCCTCCGGATCCGCCTCACCGTCCAGTTCCCCGAAGCCGCCCCCACCCTCCTCCCCACCGGCCACCAGTGGCACTTCGCCTGCGAGTTCACCAACTGGCTCCAAGCCGCCCACACCCACCACCCCTGACCCCCACCCCCCACAGCGGGCGCGCGGGCTTCGCCCCGCGCGCCCAAAGCCCCACCCCCACCCACCCCCAAACCCGCACCCACCCACCCCCAGCAACCCACCCACCCCCTCACCCACCCAGGCGAGAGGGACGCGCTGCGGGAGGGGGCGGTGGAGGGGGTGGGTGCGGAGAGGGGCGTGACGGGTGATTT
>NZ_JBFBGS010000108.1:0-4132 GCF_040684795.1 Kitasatospora sp. NPDC089797
TCCGCGGAGACCACCACGGTGTGGGACACCCCGGGGGTGTTGTCCACGAAATTGGTGATCAGCCAGTTCAGGTTCTGTGCGGCCTGGCTCATCTGAGTCAACTCAACGCTCCTGGTGGTTCGAGCCGCCGAAGAGATCGGTGCTCCGGTTCTGTCCGCTGCCGGACTGGTCTGCCTGATCGGGGTCGATCCGGAAGCTTCCGGTGTTGCCGGCCGTGCGGCCCTGCTCCACGCCGCGGCGCAGGTTGGTGAGGCGGCCACGGACCTCCTCGGGGCTGCGGGAGACCTGCGGCCCCTCCTGCGGGGTGGGCTTGGCGTTGCCGGGCACCAGGTTCTGCTTGGGCACGCGCCGGGGCAGTCCGGCCCCGGTGGTGCCGGCGGACGAGGGCTCGCGCAGCTGCTCGGCACGCTGCCAGTCGCCGTCGTTCGGCGACTGCCAGGGGGAGGCGGTCGGGCCGGTCGGGCCGTATCCGCCCAGTGCGGACACGTCGTGGCCGCGGGTCTCGGCGGGCGCCGAGGTGTCCTTGGCGCCGGCGAACCAGTTCGGGGTCTCCCCGGACGCGTTGCCGCCGGCCGGGGCGGTGCCCAGGTTGCCGCCCGCCAGCTGCTGGCCGGGGCGGCGCTGGGGCAGCCCGGACGGCAGGGTGGGGGTCGGCTCGGCGGCGGGCAGGGCGGGCGGCTCCGGGGTGTACGGGTGGCCCGCGGGGGCCTCCTCGGCCCGGTGGCCGTAGCCGTCCTGGGCGTACTGGTCCTGCTGGTAGCCGGTCTGGTCGTAGCCGTACTGGTCGTCGGCGTAGCCGTCCTGCTGGTAGCCGCCCTGCTGCGGGTACTGGCCGTAGCCGTCCTGGGCGTACTGGTCCTGCTGGTAGCCGGTCTGGTCGTAGCCGTACTGCTCGTCGGCGTAACCGTCCTGCTGGTAGCCGCCGTCCTGCTGGTAGTTCTGCTGCGGGGCGTACGGGTCGTAGCCCTGCTGGTAGTCCTCCTCGACCTCGGCGTCCAGCACCTGCTCGTGCGGGGCGCTCTCCAGGGCCGCGCGGCGGACCTGGTCGAGGCGCTGCGAGCGCTGGACGGCCTCCAGGGCCGGGCTGAACCCGGAGGAGCCGGAGTTGCCGATCCCGGTGAGGTGGTCGTCGAAGCCCAGCTCGGCGGCGCTGCGGCCGGCGTTCTGCTCCGGAGCCCACTCGGGGGCCGGCTCCTGGTCGGCGAAGATCCGGGAGACGGTGAACTGCTCCTCCGGCTCCGGCGCCACCGCGGGCTTGGTGACGAACGGCGGGAGCATGACCAGCGAGGTGGTGCCGGCCGACTCGCCGGACGGGCGCAGCTGGACGCGGATGTCGTGCCGCTGGGAGAGCCGGCCGACCACGAAGAGGCCCATGCGGCGGGAGATGGTGGCGTCGACCGTGGGCGGCTCGGCCAGCTTCTCGTTGATCTCCGCGAAGTCGTCGGCGGTGAGGCCGATGCCCTTGTCGTGGATCTCGACCAGCACCCGGCCGTCCGGCAGGCGGGTCGCGTTGACCAGCACCCGGGTCTGCGGGCTGGAGAACGAGGTGGCGTTCTCCAGCAGCTCGGCGAGCAGGTGGACGAGGTCGGTCACGGCGGCGCCGACGACCTCGACCTCGGGGATGCCGGACAGCTCGACGCGCTCGTACTGCTCCACCTCGGAGGCGGCGGCGCGCAGCACGTCGACCAGCGGGACCGGGGTGTTCCAGCGGCGGCCGGCCTCCTCGCCCGCGAGGACGAGCAGGTTCTCACCGTTGCGGCGCATACGGGTCGCCAGGTGGTCCAGCTTGAAGAGGTTCTCCAGCTGGTCCGGGTCGGCCTCGTTGTTCTCCAGGTCGGTGATCAGCGCCAGCTGGCGCTGGATCAGGCTCTGGCTGCGGCGCGAGAGGTTGGTGAAGATCGCGTTGACGTTCCCTCGCAGCAGGGCCTGCTCGGCGGCGAGCGCCACGGCCTGCTGGTGGACCTGGTCGAAGGCCCGGGCGACTTCGCCGATCTCGTCCTTGCCGTGCAGCGGGATCGCGGTCACCGAGGTGTCGACCCGGTCGGGGTCGGTCTTGGAGAGCTTCTCGACCAGGTCCGGCAGGCGGTGGTCGGCGATCTCCAGGGCGGCGCTGCGCAGGGTGCGCATGCCGAGGATCATCGAGCGGGCGACGTAGCCGGTGAGCAGGCCCGCCAGGATCAGCGCGGCGACGACGATGACCGTGTTGAGGATGGCGTCGTAGAGCGCGTTGTCCTTGAGGTTGCGGGAGTCGGTGAGGACGTCGTCCAGCAGCGCGATTTCGGTGTTCCGCAGGGCCTGGATGTGGGTTCCGGCGGCCTGGTTCCAGTTGTCCGGGGTCAGACCGGAGTTCTTGGCCTCGGCGTAGGCGGCGTCGGCCGCGGCCTTGCCCTTCTGCTGGCCCACGGCGGCGGCCTCGGCGTAGTTCCCGGCGAGTGCCAGCAGGCCCTGCACGGTGGGCGCGGTGCCGTTGGGCATCTTGTAGGCCGAGCGGTCCTGGGCGGTGGCCAGGGCGACCTGGGCGTCACCGTACTTCCGGGCGTCCTCGGGGGCGGCACCGGTGTTGAACTCCGAGAGCGAGACCTGCTCCAGCTTCTCGGAGACCAGGATCTGCTGGGTCATGTCCTGGTTCTCGTAGCGCGTGGTCACGCCCTGCGAGATCCCGACCAGCAGGTTGAGCATCAGTGCGCGCTGGGTCGAGGCGGAGGCCTTGGCCAGCGACATCGCGTAGATCGCGCGGCCCTTGCTGGTGGCGTTGGAGGAGCCGTTGCCGACCGAGTTGTCGTAGGCCAGCAGCGGTGCGTACATCGCCGAGTAGGCGCTCGCGGTGGCGCTGGCGAACAGTTCCTTGCCGTACGCGGCCTGGCGCAGGTGCGGCAGGTCGATCACCATGGCCTCGAAGGCCTCGTGGCGGCGCGGCAGTTCGCCGGACTTGTCGGAGGCGGCGTACGCGGCGTTGTAGGCCTTCAGCGCGGCGTCGGTGTCGGCGCGGCGCTTGGTGACCTCGTTGTTCGGGTCCTGCCCGGTGAGCAGGGGTATCAGGGTCTTGTCGCGCTCGTTCTCGAGCGCCTCGGCGAGTTCGGTCGCCGCCTTGGCCAGCTCGGCGGTCTTCTCGGCGCGGGAGGCCTTGATGTAGCCGTCGACCGAGGTGTTCACTCGCAGACCGCCGAAGACGAGACTGATGATCACGGGGATCAGCAGGATCGCGATCAGTCGGGTCGGCACGCGCCAGTTGCGCGGACGGAGGAAGTCGTACCGGCTGGAGCCGTCGTCGCCCGCCGGACCGGCACCCGGGCGCGGTTCCCCGGCGGCCGTCGGGGGCTTGGGGGCCGGCGTGGCCTGGGGGCGCTCCTCGGTGGGAGTGAACGCGGAGAATCCGGCCTGTTCCGCGGCGTTGCCGTTCGGCTCGCTCTGGCGGGGCTCGGAGCGCCGCTGCGGGGCGGGTTGCTGCTTACGCCTCACTCGACTACTACCTCTCGGCCGACTTGCCGGCCATGGATCAATCCAGCGCTACCCCCGGGGCCCTGGCCCGGCACCGGACGACCGACGCGGGATATTCAGGGGTAGCTGGAATTTCAGCACGTGCAGGGATGGGGGACAAACAGCCGTCGCAAGGCACCCGCGCCGGAACAATCCGGACAATCAACGACATGACGGAGCAAATCCGTGGTCATCTGGCGCTGAGTGACGCTGTTTCGCCACTCTGCGTCATTGTTGATCACAAAATGCCTACCGAACTGTTATCCGCTGCTTATACAAGGGTCTTGCGCACGGCCCCGGGAGGACATCGGCCGGTAAGGCACCGCCGCCCCGGCGACCCGTCAGTGTGACGGTTCGCCGGGGCCGGACGGTTCCGTGTTGTCGCACACTCGCCTCCGGGCCGCGCACTCGGCGCGGTGTTCTCGCACACTCGCCTCCGCGCCGCGCACTCGCCTCCGGGCCGTCCGGTTCAGCGGAGTCGGGCGAGGAGGGCGTGTTCGACGAGGGTGATGAGGGCGCTCTTGGCGCTGTCGCGGCGGCGGGCGTCGAGGGCGATGACGGGGGTGTCGGGGCCGAGTTGGAGGGCTTCGCGGACTTCGTCGGCGGTGTGGGGCTGGTGGCCGTCGAAGCCGTTGAGGGCGACGACGAAGGGCAG
>NZ_JBFBGS010000109.1:0-4127 GCF_040684795.1 Kitasatospora sp. NPDC089797
GGGCACCAACCAGGTCCAGCGGATCGTGATGGCCCGCAACCTGCCGTAACGGCCCGCCGACCAGCCCGGACGAGCCCCGACGACCGGCCCGGTCCGCCCACCGGCCGTCGGGGCCGACCGCATCCGCGCGGTCGGGGGCCGTCGTTCGTCCGGCGTCGAACCTTCCTGGACGGGCGGGCCGCCGCAGTGACATAAATGATCGTCAACTCGACTGCACCGCACGACGATCACGGGAGACCAGGGATCATGAGCAACACCTCCGAGCAGCACGCCGACGGCAGGGTCTGGCTGATCACCGGAGCCAACTCCGGCTTCGGCCGGGCGATCGCCGACGCCGCGCTGGCGGCCGGGGACACCGTCGTCGCGGCCGCCCGTCGCCCCGAGACGCTGGCCGAAGCGGCCGCGGCCCACCCGGGCCGACTGATCCCGGTGCAGCTCGACGTGACCGATCAGGAGCGGATCCCCGCCGTGGTCGCCGAGACCGTCCGGCGGCACGGCCGGATCGACGTCCTGGTGAACAACGCCGGGCGCGGGGTGATCGGCGCGGTCGAGGAGACCACCGACCGTGAGCTGCGGGACCTCATGGAGCTGCACTTCTTCGGCCCGGCCGCGCTCACCAGGGCCGTGCTGCCGCACATGCGGGCGCGGGGCGCCGGCGCCGTGGTGCAGATGAGCAGCATGGGCGGCCGCTTCTCCTTCCCCGGCGTGGGCGGCTACTCGGCGACCAAGTTCGCGCTGGAGGGCCTGACCGAGGCCCTGGCGCTGGAGGTGGCCGACTTCGGGATCAAGGTGCTGATCGTCGAGCCGGGCGCGTTCCGGACCGGCTTCGCGGGCGGCGGCGCGCTCGCCCAGGCCACCCCGATCGCCGCGTACGAGCCGGTGGTCGGCCCGGTCCGCAGCGGCCTGCCGGACTCCGACGGCAAGCAGCCGGGCGACCCGGTGAAGGCCGCCGAGGCGATCCTGACCGCGCTGGCGGCGGAGCGGACGCCGCTGCGCCTGGCGCTCGGCACCGACGCGGTCGACGCGGTCCTGGGCACCCTGGAGGGCGCGCGCCGGGAGGCCGAGGCCTGGGCGGCCGTCGGCCGCGGCACGGACTTCCCGGCCGGCGCGTAGCGCGGCCGTTCCGCAGCGGGGCTGCGCGGGAAGCCCGTCCCGGGTCGTGGCGGAGGCCGGGCTGTAGCGGCTCAGGCCTGCGGGTCGAGCAGCGCGGCGGCCTGGTCCCGGGCCTGGCGGAGCCAGTCGGCCCGTTCGGCGGCGGGGGAGTCGGTGACGGTGCGGAACACCGTCCGCCGGACGTCGGTGATCCCGACGTACGGCAGGACGCAGGCCGTCCAGATCCGGTCCAGCGGGTCGCCGAACTCCTCGCGCTCGCGGGCCTCGGGGGTGTCGGAGGTGTTCAGCACCAGGGCCCGTCCGGCGCGGAGCAGTCCGGCCGGTTCGCCGTCGGCGGTGCCGAGCTTGTAGGCGACGCCGGGGGCCAGGACCCGCTGGACCCAGCCGGTGAGGACGGCGGGCGGCATGCCCCACCAGTTGGGGTGGATCAGCACCAGCGCGTCCAGGGTGGCCACTTCGGTGCGGTGCAGGGCGAGCCGGGGGTCGGCGGACGCCCCGGCGTCGGCCACCGTGCCGGTCTCCGCGGCGGTGAGCAGCGGCTCGAAGCCGTCGGCGTACAGGTCGTGCGCCCGGACCTCGCAGCCGCGGCCGCGCAGTTCGTCCACCACGGCCCGGTACAGCGCGTGGTTGAAGCTGTCCGGTCGCGGATGGGCGAGGTAGACCCCGATCCGGCTCATGTTCCGTCCCCCTCAGGCTGGTTGGGGGCGATGCTAGGCCCTCGCCGGTGGATCACGCCGTCCGGGCGGCCGTGAAGTGGGCGAGGGCCTGCTCGGCGGGGACCGGGGTGAACGGCTCGACGGCGGTGACGGTGAAGCGGGAGAGCCGCAGGTGGGACTCGCCGGTGTCGGTGAGCGTCCAGGCGTGCCGGGTGCGGGCGGTCATCGGGCTGCCGTCGACGGCGATGCCCTGCCAGTCGAAGTCGACGGCCAGGTCGTAGGTGCGGCCGGGGCCGGGCGTGACGGTGAGCCCGCGGACGTGGTGCAGGCTGAGCCGGACGGCCGCCCGGGTGCCGTCGTACCAGGCGGCGACCTCGTCGTGGTCGCGCAGCACCCGCCCGTCGGGGAGGGTCATCACCAGGTCGTCGGCGAGCAGTTCGCGCAGGGGTTCGGCGTCGCCGGTGGTGCGCTCCAGCAGTTCCAGCCAGCGGTAGAGGAAGGCGCGGGCGCGGTTCTCGGCGGCGGCGGTGGTCAGGGTGGCGCGGAGGCGGTCCGCGGCGGTGTCGTGCTCGGTCATGCGGGGGCCCTCGTCCGGTCCGGGAACAGTGTGTTGCGTGCGCACGCACACAGTAGCCATTGTGTGCACGCGCACGCAACCTCGGTACGATGAACGGCATGGATCGCGCCGAACTCACCCTGGGCCCGCTGTCGGAGCAGGACCACGCCTTCTACGGCCTGGTCTGGGCGGGCACCACCCTGGCCGCCCGGATCGACCGGGAGCTGACCCGGGTGCACGAGCTGCCGCTGTCCTGGTTCGAGGTGATGCTCTGGCTGGCCGGGCAGCAGGAGCCGGTGGCCGCCTCCGACCTCGGCGCCAAGACCATGCTCAGCCGCAGCCAGGTCTCCCGGGTGGTGGACGCCCTGGCCGGGCGCGGACTGGTCGCCCGCACGCCCTCCGCCTCGGACGCGCGCTCGGTGCGGATCGAGCTGACCGAGCCGGGCCGCGCCCTCTTCGCCGAGGCCGACGCCACCCGACGGGCCGTCCTGGCGCCGGTGTTCACCGACCGGCTGGACGAGGCGGACATCGCGGCGCTGGAGACCGTCTGGCGCAAGCTCAAGGCCTGACGGGCACGAGCTCTAGGCCTGACCGGCGCGAGCTCGGGGCCTGACCGGCGCAAGCCCGGGCCCGCCCCGGCGCTACGCCGCCGCAGAGGCCCCCGAGGCGCCGGCGATCACCTCGTCCAGGACCTCCCGCGAGCGCAGCAGATCGGCGATCATCCGGTCGATCCGGGCCCGGGCCGCGGTCAGCTCCTCGACCAGCATGGGCGTGGCGGTCTCGTTCGGCCCGCCGTCGGAATCCCGCATGCAGGGCAGGATCTTGTAGATGGTGCGGCTGTGCAGCCCCGCCGCGAACAGCTCCTGGATGTGCACCACCCGGTCCACCGCCGCCGCCGGGTACTCCCGGTGCCCGCCCGGGGTGCGCTGCGCGGCCAGCAGGCCCTGCTCCTCGTAGTACCGCAGCGAGCGCTCGCTCACGCCCGTGCGCCGGGCCAGTTCGCCGATCCGCATGCCGTCCACCCCGCCGTCCACGCCGCCGCTCCGACCGAAGGTTCGAACCCGACGGCGATGGTAGCCCCCGCCGTGCCGCTCCGCCCCGTGCCCGGACGGCGGGGCCCGGACGGCGGGGGCGGAAACACGCCGTTGTGACCTCGGGTCCCGAGGGGTGGCGCGCGGCGCTTTGCCGCTCGTGCCATGATCCCTGCATGGGTTCCAACGTTTTCTTCGACATCACCATCAACGACGAGCCGGCCGGCCGCATCGTCTTCAAGCTGTTCGACGACGTCGTCCCGAAGACCGCTCGCAACTTCCGCGAGCTGGCCACCGGCCAGAACGGCTTCGGTTACGAGGGCTCCGGCTTCCACCGCGTCATCCCGGCCTTCATGCTGCAGGGCGGTGACTTCACCAACCACAACGGCACCGGCGGCAAGAGCATCTACGGCGAGAAGTTCGCGGACGAGAACTTCCAGCTCAAGCACGACCGCCCGGGCCTGCTGTCGATGGCCAACGCCGGCCGCAACACCAACGGCTCGCAGTTCTTCATCACCACCATCGTCACGGACTGGCTGGACGGCAAGCACGTCGTCTTCGGCGAGGTCGTCGAGGGCCTGGACCTGGTGAAGAAGATCGAGGGCCTCGGCTCGCAGAGCGGCCGCACCTCGGCCACGATCAAGATCGCCAAGTCCGGCGAGATCGCCTGATCACCGTCCTCCGGGACCGGTGACGACCACCGCCCCGGAGCGGGGAGTCGGCCCGGCCCCACCGCCACCCCTCGACGCCCGACGGGCGGTGCGCCACACT
>NZ_JBFBGS010000110.1:0-4123 GCF_040684795.1 Kitasatospora sp. NPDC089797
ACTGCAGGGGGGACCCTGTGGGAGAGTAGGACGCCGCCGAACAATCATTCAGAAAAGCCCCTGATCCCTACGGATCAGGGGCTTTTCGCATTTCCACCACTGCTCAGTTGTCGTCGTCCTCGTCCGGCAGCTGGGTGTCATCGGTTTTCGGCTGGCCCTGAGCCTGCGCCGGGGTCTCCGCGGCCGGGGCCGAAGGAGCGTCAGACGGAGCCGGTGCTGATGGAACCGGTGCTGAGGGAGCCGCAGCTGACGGGGCCGCGGTCGGTGCGTCGGACTGCGGCGCCTGGGCCGCCGCCGGCGCCGCCGTTCCCCAGGCGGGCCGGCCGAGCCACTTGTCCGCGGTGTTGGTGAGCCGGGTGACGCCCGTGCCGTCCGGCCGCATGCTGTAGAGGTCGGCGCCGGAGCCCGCGGGCGCCTGGGCGAAGACGATGGACTTGCCGTCGGGTGCGTAGGCGGCGCTGCCGTAGAAGACGTCGGACGGGGCCGGGGTGAGCGCGCCGACGGCGGTGCCGTCGGGGTGGACGGTGTAGATGCCGCCGCCGGGGGCGTTGTCCGGGCCGGCCGGGTAGGTGGTGAAAAGGATCTGGGTGCCGTCGGGGGACCAGCTGGCCCGGTCGCCGGCGCGCAGTTCCCAGGGGGTGAGCTGGCGGAGCCCGGTGCCGTCGGCGCCGACGACGTAGACGGCCCGGCTGTTGGCGGGCTGTCCGGTGGCGCTGGTGCGGTACTCGAAGGTGAGCTGCTTGCCGTCGGGTGACCAGCTGGGGTTGCTGACGGCACCGGAGTAGGGCTTGTCGTTGGTCAGGAAGGTGAGCCGCTGGACGCTGGTGCCGTCGGGGCTCATCAGGTAGAGGTCCGAGTACTGGACCTGGTTGTTGTGCGCCGCGTCGAGGGCGCCCCAGGAACGGCTGAAGGCCAGCTGCTTGCCGTCGGGGGAGAAGGCGGGGGCGCGTTCGTCCTCGTTGGCGCAGTCGGTGGTGGCGCTGCTGGTGTCGCAGAGCTGGCTGATCTGGTGGGGGTTGTCGCCGCCGGCGGAGACCGTCCAGAGGCGGGCGGTGCCGCTCTGCGGGTCGGTGCGGTCGAAGGCGATGGCGCGGCCGTCGGGGGACCAGTCGGGGCGGTCGTCGAGGGCGCGTTCGGGCGGCTGGGTGACCGGGTGCTGGTCGGCGCCGTCGGGGCCGAGGGTGACGATGGCGCTGGTGGTGCGGGTGGCGTCGGTGTAGGCCCGGCTGACGATCAGTCCGTTGTGGGCGTCGCTGTTCGCGGCGCCGATGACGCCCGGGCTTGCGGACGGGCTCGGGTCGGGGGCGGCGGTGGGGGACTCCGGGCGGATCTCGGAGAGCGGGATGTCGCCGGGTTCGGCCCCGCACCCGGTGAGCAGGGTGCCCAGAAGCAGGAGGCCCGCACCGGCGGTTGCGCGGGTGCGGGCCTTGCTGCCGGGCGGCTGCTGTGTGCCGGTGATCCGTGTCATCTCCGTCTCCGACCTTTCCGACCGCTCCCACCCGTGCCCCTGCTCCGAGGGGGAGGGGCGCAGGACGAATCCAGGGGAAGAGCCCCCTGGAGGAGCTGTCACTGTGCCAGACGGGGGGTGCCGGTGGCCGGGCGACACGCGACGGATCGTTTCCGCTCGGTCGCTCGGAGTAGCCAGCCGGAGTGGCCGGGTGGGACGGTCCGGCCGGGGCGCAGGGTGCGGAGCGCGGGAGCGGCTCAGCCCCGGGCGGCGCGGCGCTCGGCCTTGGCGAGGGCCTCCGCCTCGTCCTCGGCCTCGGCGACCTCCAGGGTCGGCGCGGTGCCGCCGAGCTGGGCGGGCAGCCACCAGGTGTCGTCGGGGCCGGCGGGCTTGCCGGGGTACTCGCGCTGGGCCCGGTCGAGCATCTCGCTCATGGCGGCGCGCAGCTTTCTGGTGACCATGACGGGCTTGTCGTCCGGGCCCAGGTGAATCGGTTCGCCAATCATGATCGTCACCGGGACGTGGCGCTTGGTGAGGGTCTTCGGGCGGCCCTTGGTCCAGAGCTGCTGGGTGCCCCAGAGGACGACCGGCAGCAGCGGGGCGCCGGAGTCGGCGGCCATCCGGGCGGCGCCGGTCTTGAACTTCTTCAGCATGAACGAGCGGCTGATCGTCGCCTCGGGGAAGACCCCGACGACCTCGCCGGCCTTCAGGGCGCGGACGGCGGCCTCGTAGGCGGGCTGGCCGTCGGTGCGGTCCACCGGGATGTGCTTCATCCCGCGCATCAGCGGACCGGAGATGCTGTGCCGGAAGACGTCGTCCTTGGCCATGAAGCGGGTCTTGCGCTTGCCGCCGCGGTAGGCGCCGAGGCCGGCGAAGAGGAAGTCCAGGTAGCTGATGTGGTTGCTGACCAGCACCGCTCCGCCCTTGGCGGGGATGTGCTCGGCACCAATGATCTTGATCCGCACGTCGAGCGCACGGAAGGCGGTGAGTGCGGCGCCGATCACCGGCGGGTAGACGAACTCTGCCACGGTCAGTCCTGACTTCCACGGGCCGGGGCCCGGTACGGCGGTACCCGAGCCGTGCGCGGGAGCCGACCGGAGCACGGCACGCCGCGGCGGTCACGGGTGATACACGGAGATGATCCCCCGAACGAGTGCCTGCTGTCACCTGAGGCGGGCAGTCAAGCGAATATTCGCGGTGTGATCTCCGTGATGAACCCGGACCGGAACTTTTCCGCCTCCCGGGGTCGGGGGAGATCGCCGGAACTCAGGCCCCGGCGCCGAGCCGGCCCTGGGCCCGGCGGACGATCGGGTAGATCTCGCAGCCCAGGCAGTAGCCGAAGACGGCGTTCAGGAATGCGGCGGCCAGCGCGAAGGCGGCGGTGGACAGGCCGAGCCAGGTGACGCCGGTGAGGTAACCGAGGGTGCCGACCGCGGCGAGCACCGCTCCGCCGCCCTGGGCGAAGCGCAGCGGGCGCTCGTCCTGGGTCTCGGTCGGGGGTGCGAGGCGGGGGGCGACGAAGGTGTGGAACAGCCAGCCGTAGGGGGAGAGTCGGGGGCCGCCGGACGCGGCGAGGGTGAAGACGACTGCCTGGGCGGCCAGCAGCGGAGCGCTGCCGGTGAGGAGGACGGCGACCAGCGCCACGCTGGTGAGTGCGGCGGCGAAGCGGGGACCGCGGGGGTCGGTCTGCACGGTGACTCCGGAGGGTCGCGACGGGCGGCTGCGGTGGGGCGCGTCAGCGACAGCGGGCGGTGGTGGCCAGGGCCTGGTCGACGGCGCGACGGACGGTCAGCAGCGGCGGGGAGGGGCGGTCGGAGTCCACCTGCCGATCGTACGGGCCCGGTGTCGACTGGTCGACCTCCCTTTCGGAGCCCGCGGGTGCTGTCGCAGACTGGAGGGATGGCCGGACCGGTGGTGTGCGTCGTCGTGTTGGCGGCGGCGACCCTGTTCGGGCTGCTGAGGATCAGGCACGACGGGAGGCTGCGGGTGCGCACGAAGGACGGGGCGGTACGGCTGTCGGAGGCGGACCTGGGCGGGCCGCTCGGCGAGCGGGCGACCCTGGTGCAGTTCTCCACCGCCTTCTGCCAGCCCTGCCGGGCCACCCGGCGGGTGCTCGCCGAGGTGGCGGGGATGGTCGACGGGGTCGCCCACGTCGAGCTGGACGCCGAGGCGCAGCTGGAGCTGGTGCGTCGGCTGGAGGTGCTGCGGACGCCGACCGTCCTGGTGCTGGACGCGACCGGGCGGGTGGTGCGGCGGGCGGCGGGGCTGCCGCGCAAGGCGGATGTGATCGCGGCGCTCGGCCTGGCGGTGTGACGGGTGGCCCGGTGGGGTGGAGTGGTCTCCGGCTGGGGCAGGATGGGCGCGAGCGGCAGTGCCTGCCGTCCGGCCTAAGCTACTGGCCAGTAGTGACCACTGAACTACTGGCGAGTATGCTGCCAGGAAGTTCCGGACCGGCATCGGGAAACTCGCTGCCCGGAGCGGGTGCGCACCGTGTTCGCGCCCGCTTGCACGCCGCAGCCGCCGGACGAGACCAGTACAGGAGACAAGGCCGTGAGCTTGAGGATCGTTGTCTGTGTGAAGTACGTGCCGGACGCGACGGGTGACCGTCGTTTCGCGGACGACCACACCACGGACCGGGAGGGTGTGGACGGCCTCCTGTCGGAGCTGGACGAGTAC
>NZ_JBFBGS010000111.1:0-3961 GCF_040684795.1 Kitasatospora sp. NPDC089797
GGCGGGACCGTTCGACGGTCCCGCCCCACGCGTCTGCCCGTACCCCCGGCGCCGGTCACTCCAGCGGTTCCTCCGGCGGCACCCCCTCGCCCTCCAGCGTGATCGACCGCGTCGGACAGCCGCGCCTGGCCCGCAGCAGCTCGCGGCTCAGCTCCGCGGGCGGCTCCGGGTCGAGCACCACGACCCGCCCCTCGGCGTCCTGGTCGAAGACCTGCGGCAGCCGGTACACGCACAGGCTGCTGGTCACACACGTCGAACTGTCCGCGCCCACCCGTATCCCGGCCACCCGCCGTCACCAGCTCACGGGGATCTCGGCGTACCCGGCCAGGAACCCGCCGACCGGGCGCACCAGCTCCGCACCGGGGATGCTCAGGCGCAGGCCGGGGAAGCGGCGCAGCAGGCCGTCCGTGGCCTCCTGCAGCTCCATCCGGGCCAGCGCGGCGCCCGCGCAGAAGTGGATCCCGGCGCCGAAGGTCATGTGGTGGTTGTCCTGGCGCCGGATGTCGAGCGTGCCGGCGTCCTTGAAGACCTCCTCGTCCATGTTGGACTCCACCGAGAGCAGCACCGTCGAGCCCTTGGGGATCACCGTGCCGTCCAGCAGGTCGATGTCGTCCAGGGCGTAGCGCAGCGAGCCCAGCGAGGTGCCCATGATCTGGTAGCGGAGGAGCTCCTCCACCGCCGACGGGACCAGGTCGAGGTCGGCCTTCAACTCGTCGGCGACGGCCGGGCGGTGCAGCAGCACGGCCATCCCGGTGCCGATCTGCGAGGCGGTGGTGACGTAGCCCGCGATCAGCAGCGTCTTCACCCAGTGCTGGAGCTGGTAGTCGGTCAGCCGCTCCGGGTCCTCCGCGCTGATCGTGATCAGCTCGCTGATCAGGTCGTCGCCCGGGTCGGCCTTCTTCGCGGCGATCAGCTCGCTCAGGTACTCCCAGTACTGGATCCGGCAGCGCTCCACCTCGTCGTCCGGCAGGGCGCTCACCGAGAGGTAACCGTCGATCAGGGCACGGAACTTGGCCCGGTCCTGCGGCGGCACCCCGAGCATGTGGCAGATCACCAGGATCGGCAGCGGGAAGGCGAAGGCCTCCATCAGCTCGGCCTGGTCGCCGGCGGCCTCCATCGCGTCCAGCAGCTCGGCGGTGATCTGCCGCACCACCGGCCGCAGCGCCTCCAGCCGGCGGGCGCTGAAGGCGCGCATGACCACGCTGCGCTCGATCAGGTAGCGCGGCGGGTCGTTGTCGATCTCCGGGTCGCCGAACAGGTCGTTGTTGGCCGAGATCCTGGAAGCCGGGTAGCGGGCCGTGTTGCGGCTCAACCGCTCGTCGGCGAACAGGCGTCGGACGTCCTTGTAGCGGGTGACCAGCAGCGCGGGGTCACCGCTGGGGAGGGTGATCGCCAGCAGCGGGCCCTCGCGCATCGTCCGCCAATCGGCCGGAATGTCCGGCTCGGGGGCCCACGGGAAGGGGTAGCTGACCGGGCTGTTCGAACTCACCTGGCACCTCTCTCGTCTGCACGGCAGGACTGCGCCGCCCACTGTCGGCACCGGCGCTGGGGCCGGGCTCGACGCCCGGTGGAGCCCGCCGCGCACCGGCGCGCGGAACCGCCGGCGGCCGCCCCCGGCCCCGGCCCGGCCCCGGCCCGCCGGTCGGCCCGCCCGGGCGGCGGACCCGGCCGGTCGGCCACGCTCCAGCGATCCTCCATCCGGCGCTGCGACATTCGGGCCGCCTGCCCGCAGGAAGGCGGGCACGGGCACCACCGAGGCAGCCACCACCCGGACACGAAATGGGAGACCCGGTCATGACAGCAACCGCCCCGGACGTCGGCACCGCGGCCGGCCTCCTCCGGCTCGGCAACCGGTTCTGCGACGCCAAGGCCCTGCTCACCGCCGTACGGCTGGACCTCTTCGCCGTCCTGGACGAAGGACCGGCCTCCGCCGACCAGGTGCGCGACCGGCTCGGGCTGCACGGGCGCGGGCTGTCCGACTTCCTCGGGCTGCTCACCGCGCTGGGCCTGCTGGTGCGCGACGGCGACGGCCGCTACCGCAACGCCGAGGGCGCCGACCGCCACCTGGTGCCCGGGCGCCCCGACGCGGTCGGCGGCTTCCTCCAGGGCGCCGACATCAACATCTACCCGGTCTACGGCAACCTCACCGAGGCGCTGCGCACCGGGCGGCCGCAGGCCGACGGCGACTTCACCGGGCTGCTCGAGGACCCGGAGGCGCTGGGCCACTTCGTACGGATGATGGACGGGCTGACCCAGGGGCTCGGCCGGCCGCTGATCGACGCGCTGGCCGGCACCGAGTACCGCTCGCTGGTCGACGTCGGCGGCTGCCGGGGCCACCTGCTGGGCCAGCTGATGGCCGCCCGGCCGGGCCTGGAGGCGCACCTGTTCGACCTGCCGCAGCTGGAGCCGTTCTTCCACGAGCACCTGGCCGAACTCGGCCGCAGCGGCCAGGGCACCTTCCACCCCGGGGACTTCTTCCGGGACGAGCTGCCATCGGCCGACGTCCTGGTCTACGGCCACGTCCTGCACGACTGGGACCCGGGGCAGCGCCAGGAGCTGCTGGCCAAGGCGTTCCGGGCGGTCAACCCGGGCGGCAGCCTGCTGGTCTACGACCGGATGCTCGGCGAGCAGCGCGACGACATCGAGAACCTGGTCGCCAGCCTGAACATGCTGCTGGTCACCGAGGGCGGCGCCGAGTACACCGTCGCCGAGATCACCGCGCAGGCGCGGCTCGCCGGCTTCGGCACCGTGACCCACCAGCCGCTGGCCGACTACGACACGCTCGTGATCTGCCGCAAGGACTGACCGAACCGGCCGGCCCGCACCGCGCGGGCCGCCTCATTCCAAGGGAGTGCCTCATGAGCGGTTCCACCCCCGAACAGCCCGCGCCGGCAGCCTACCTGCCCCTGCTGTTCGGCTTCGCCCTCAACCAGATCGCCGGCGTCACCTCCCGGCTCGGCGTGCCCGACCTGCTCGGCGAGAAGGCGCTGACGGCCGAGGAGCTGGCCACCGGGACCGGGGCGCACCCCGGCTTCCTGCTGCGCCTGCTGCGCGCCGCCACCGCCGCCGGGCTGCTGACCCAGGACGCGGAGGGACGGTTCGCGCTGACCCCCCTCGGCGGCATGTACCGCACCGACTCGCCGGTGCAGGCCGCGCCGCTGGACGCGATGCACGCCGCCCCGGCCGTCTGGCAGGCCTGGGGCGCGCTGGAGCAGTCGGTCCGGACCGGGCAGCCCGCCTTCGAGCTGGTGCACGGCACCGGCCTGTTCGACCACCTCAAGGGCGCCCCGGAGCTGGCCGCCGTCTTCCACTCCGCGATGGCGGCCGGCAGCGCCGTCCAACTGCCCGCGATCACCAAGGGGTTCGACTTCAGCCGGTTCGCGCACGTGACCGACGTGGGCGGCGGCAACGGCACCCACCTGGCGGCGATCCTGGCCGCCAACCCGCACCTGCGCGGCACCGTCTTCGACACCGCCAACGGCATCCTGGAGGCGCCCGAGGTGCTGGCCGCCGCCGGGGTGGCGGACCGCTGCACGACCGAGGCCGGCTCCTTCTTCGAGCACGTGCCGGCCGGTGCCGACGCCTACCTGCTGAAGAACATCCTGCACGACTGGAACGACGACGAGAACCGGCGGATCCTCGACAACTGCCGTACCGCGATGGGCCCGAACGGCCGGGTGGTGGTCTTCACCTCGGTGCTCTCCGAGGGGCGTCCGGACCAGGACCCGGTCGAGGCGCTGGGCGCGGCCGTCTTCGACATCGAGATGATGGTCGTCACCACCGGTCGGGAGCGCACCCTCACCGAGTTCGAGCACCTCTTCGCCGCCGCCGGCCTGCGGCTCGCCCAGGTCACCCCGCTGCCCTGCCCGTTCCTGTACTACGCGCTGGAGGCCGTACCGGCCTGAGCCACCCCCCGCCGTCGTGGCGAAGGCCCCGGGCACCGCATTCCTGCGGGCCTGCG
>NZ_JBFBGS010000112.1:0-3724 GCF_040684795.1 Kitasatospora sp. NPDC089797
GGCCAGGCGTAGGGATTGGTCGGGGTGTTGGGGACGCGGTCGTACTCGACGACGACGGCGGGGTTGTAGGTCAGTCGCTTGAAGGCCATCTTGTCGGACTCGTTGTGGGCGAAGAGTCCGAAGGTGAGGGTGTCGCGGCTGGGGGCGTACTGCTGGTAGACGCCGGTGACGTCGTAGTCGAACTGGGTGGTGCCGCCGCAGCCGCTCTGGCCGGCGCCGCCGACGTCGGCACCGCCGGACCAGGCGACGACGCCGGGGGTGTTGTTCCAACTGGTGCTGTTGTTGATGGGGCCGGTGAGGGCGAGGTCGACCCGGTACTTGTTGGTGCAGGACATGTCGGAGGACTTGGCTTCCCAGACGGACAGGGTGGCCTTGTTGATGACGATGTCGTTGTACCAGCGGGTGTCGAACTGGTAGTAGGAGCGTTCGATGCCCTTGTCGGTGCGCCAGCCCTGGTAGCCGACGCCGGGCTGGGCGTACGGGTCGCCGGAGGCGGTGGTGCGGCCGAGGTTGGAGGTGCCGGGGTACTGGGACTGGGTCCAGGTCCAGGCGTTGGCCTCGCGGCGGTCGTAGATCCAGCCGGGGTCGATGAACCAGGGGCCCTGGCCCTTGCCGAGGACGGTGTCGTCGGTGGTGAGTTCGACGGAGTCGCCGGTGACCGCGGTCTTCATGGTGGCGACCTTGGCGTTGCTCCCGGGGGCCTCGGGAGTGCTGTTGTGCTCCTGGCCCTGGCCCTGGCCCTGGTCCGGGTTGTCGCTGTCGCGTGCGGCGGCGGCCTTGCCCTTGGGCGCGGTGGCGTTCGCGGCGGGAGTGCCGGCGGTGGTGCTGTCCCACATCTGGGGGGTGGGGGCGTGCCAGCGCGCCTTGCCGTCCTTGGCGGTGGCGGTGAGGTTGCCGGCGTCGTCCGTCTGGAGGGTGACGCCCTTGGCCTTGGTGGGGAAGCGGACCTTCTTGAGGGCCGGGTTCTTCGCCGCTTCGGCGGTCTTGACGACCAGGACGGTGGAGAGGCCGCCGAGCTCGGAGGCGGTGACCTTGAGGTCGATGCCGGGGGCGACTTCGGGGTAGACCAGGGCCTCGCCGTTCGGGTCGAGGGTGGGCTTGGTCAGCGGGAAGGGTGAGTCGATGGTGAGGGACTCGCCGTCCGGGCTGGTCAGGGTGCCGAGCGGGCCGTTGCCGCCGCCGGACAGATGGACGCCGGCCACGGCGGACTTGGGGCGGTAGCCGCCCTGGTCGTCGGGGACGAGCGTGCCGTCCAGGTTCGCCCAGGTGCCGTCGTTCTGCTTCACCCGCTGGGGTTCGGGGTGTTCGGTGCGGGAGAAGTGTCCGCTCGGGGTGGCGACCGTCTCGCTGTAGGCGTCGGTCAACTCCGGTACGGCGACGGGCTTTCCGGTGCGCTTGGCCTCCGCCAGTGCCTTGTCGCCCGGTAGTTGCGGCTTCTCGCCGGCGAACTTGGCGTCCCCGGCGGCGATCTGGTCGGCCAGTGCCTTAGGGATCCCAGGAGCGGTGGCACCGGCCGGGGTGGACGGTGCGTTGTCGGCGAAGGCGAGCGGCGCGATGGGCCCGACGGAGGTCAGCGCGAGCGCGAGACCGACCGCGACGGCGTACGAGCGCCGTGACGGGTGCCCGGTCTTGCGCAGGCCAGAGGAGGCTCCGGGAGGAGCGGCAGGCATGGCGAAGCCCTTCAGTGAGTGAGTGAGTGAGTGAGTGAGTGAGTGAGGTTGCTGCAGAAGACGAAGTTTCAGATCGCCTGCAAGGGTCGGGCAGCAACGTGCCGCACAAGCTGATCCGGAGTCAATCCGATTACTGAAACGGGATGTCCGCTTTGCTGGAGCGTTCACCGATATGGTTCACGTGTGATATCCATCACAACCTCAGGGGAAGCTCAACCCGCTCGACCGCCGGATCGTTAGTGTTCTACCCTCCAGCGAGATCCGTCCGCGCCGAGTCGCGGCGTGGACCTCTCGTGGGGGGCTGAAGTGTCCTATTTTCCCGAACGACCACCCAATGGCAGCGGAAGGGGAAAATCCCCCGATCGATGGCTGGAATTGCGTATTGCGACGCTGAGTTCGGCGGCTGTTCTGGCCGTTCTGGCCACTTCGCTCGGTTCCGCGCCAGCCGTGGCGGTGAGCGGCGGCGATCAGAATCGCATCTGGACGCCGCCGAACACGCCGTTGTCGAAGACGGCCTCGGTTCCCGGGGTCGCCGACCACCCCAAGTCGTCCGCACCGGCGACCGGTTCGCCGAACTGGGCGCCTCCGAAGTCGGTGCCGCAGCCGAAGTCGGGCAGCGCGGTGGTGGGGCTGGTCCCGGGTGGGGCGAAGCAGGCCGGTGACCTGCCGGTGTGGCTGCAACCGGCGGGGGGCGGTGCGGGTGCCGCGGTGCGGGTGCAGGTTGTCGCGCCCGGCGGCGATGCCGCAAAGGGCTCTCCGGGGACGGTGGTTGCCCTGTCCGGCGCAGACGCCACGGCGGGCGGGGGCCGGGTCCAGGTCGGGCTCGACCTCGGCGCGATCGGGGCCGGTGCCGAATTCGCGCACCGGGCAGGGTTGGTGTCACTGCCGGAGTGCGCACTGACGACGCCCGAGGCGGACGGCTGCCAGGAGCGGAAGCCGGTGGCCTCGCGCTACGACGAGCAGGCGAAGCGGCTGGTGGCGGAGGTCGAGCTGCCCGCCACCGCTGCGGCCGGCCGGCAGAAGGGGGCGTGGTCGGAGTCCGCGGCCGCCGCCGAGTCGCTCGCCGCTCCGGGGCGGGTGCTGCTGGCGCTGGACGCCGCGCCGTCGAGCGGGACGGGAACGTACAGCGCCACGCCGTTGTCGGCCAGCCAGAAGTGGACCGCGGGCACTTCCTCGGGCTCCTTCACCTACAGCTATCCGATCGCGACGCCGCCGTCGCTCGGCGGCAGTGCTCCGTCGCTGGCCCTCGGCTACGACTCGGCGTCGGTGGACGGGAAGACGGCGTCGACGAACGCCCAGGCTTCCTGGGTCGGTGACGGTTGGGATCTGAGCGCGGGCTTCGTCGAGCGGGGATACCGCGGGTGTGACAAGGCGGGGATTCCGGGTTCGGGGGACCAGTGCTGGGGCGGGCCGAACCTGACGCTGTCACTGGGCGGGCACGCGGGTGAAGTGGTGCCGGATGACGCGTCCTGCGTGGGGGGCGCGGCGACGGATGAGCAGTCGCGGTGCAAGTGGCGCCTGAAGGGCGATGACGGGACGAAGGTCGAGTTCCTGACCGGTGCCGACAACGGGACGTGGAACGGTTCGTACCTGAAGGTGACGGACACGGCCGGGACGGTCTTCTACTTCGGTCTCAACCGGCTTCCGGCGGCGGACGGTTCGCCGTCCAAGGTGGGGCCGGAGAGCAGGTCGGCCTGGACGGTTCCGGTGTACTCGCCGAACGTGGGGGATCCCTGCTACGACGGTTCGAAGGGCAAGGGCTCCTGGTGCCAGATGGCCTGGCGCTGGAACCTGGACTACGTCGTGGACGCGCACGGCAACCTGACCACGTACTCCTACACGCCGGAGACCAATTCGTACTCCCGCGGCGGCGGGCAGAACGGCGGCAGGGGCACGAACACCTCCTACGTCCGGGGTGGTGTGCTGGCCTCGGTCGCTTACGGGCAGCTGCTGTCCGATCAGTTGGGTGCGGGTGGTGCGTACCAGGCGGCGGCGCGGGTGGACTTCGACTCGGGTGAGCGGTGCGTCTCGGACGCGGCGATCTGCGATCCGGC
>NZ_JBFBGS010000113.1:0-3242 GCF_040684795.1 Kitasatospora sp. NPDC089797
GAGGGCGAGGTCGAGGATGGAGCGGTGGGTGATGCCGATGCCCTTGGGCTTTCCGGTGGAGCCGGAGGTGTGCATCACGTACGCCAACTGGTCGGCGTCGATGGGGAGGTGGAGGTTGTCGGCGGTGTCGTCGGCGCCGTCGGTGTCGACGGTGAGGGTGGTGAGGCCGGTCAGTGCGGGGTGGTCGCGGTCGGTGACGGCGATGGTGGCGTGGGCGTCGGTGAGGACGGCGCGGAGGCGGTCCTCGGGTTGGGCGTCGTCGAGGGGGACGTAGCTGCCGCCGGCCTTGAGGACGGCGAGGACGGCGATCACGAGGGCGGGGGAGCGCTCCAGCAGGAGGGCGACGGGTGTCTCGGTGCGGACGCCGGTGTCGAGGAGTCGTCGGGCCAGGGCGTTGGCGCGGGTGTTGAGTTGGGCGTAGCTGAGTTCGGTGTCGCCGGAGACGAGGGCGACGGCGTCGGGGGTGGCGGCGGCGCGGGCTTCGAACAGCTCGGGGACGGAGCCGGTGGGCAGGGCGGCGGTCGGGCCGTGGAGGCCGGTGAGCAGGTGTGCGCGCTCCTCGTGGCCGAGGATCTCGATCCCGCCGATCGGCGCGTCCGGGTCGGTGGCGACGGAGGCGAGGACGCGCAGCAGGCGCTCGGCCAGGGTGGCGGCGGTGGCGTGGTCGAAGAGGTCCACCGCGTACTCGATCGCGGCGGACAGCCCGCCCGCGCCGTCCGGTCCGTCGGCGCCGGTCAGCTCGGTGAACCCGAAGGACAGGTCGAACTTGGCCACGTTGAGGTCGAACTCCACCTCCTGGCAGTCCAGTTCACCGAAGGTGCGCGGCGCCCGCGCCTGGTTCTCCAGGGCGATGAGGGTCTGGAAGAGCGGGTGGCGGGCGGGGGTGCGGGTGGGGTTGAGCTGTTCGACCAGGCGCTCGAAGGGGACGTCCTGGTGCTCGAAGGCGCTGAGGTCGGCCCGGCGGACCCGGTCGAGGAGTTCGCGGAAGGTCGGGTTGCCGGAGGTGTCGGTGCGCAGCAGCAGGGTGTTGACGAAGAAGCCGACCAGGTCGTCGAGGGCTTCGTCGGTGCGGCCGGCGACGGGGGTGCCGAGCGGCAGGTCGGTGCCGGCGCCGAGGCGGGTGTAGAGGGTGGCGACGGCGGCCTGGAGGACCATGAACAGGCTGGCCCGGGTGGTGGTGGCCAACTCGACCAGCCGACGGTGCAGTTCGGCGTCCACGGTGAACTCGACCAGCTCGCCCCGGTGGCTGGGCGCGGCCGGGCGCGGGCGGTCGTACGGGAGCGCCAGCTCCTCCGGGACGTCGGACAGGGACTCTGTCCAGTGGGCGAGTTGCCGCGCCAGCAGGCTGTCCTGATCCTCCTCGGTGCCGAGCAGGTCGTGCTGCCAGAGGGTGTAGTCGGCGTACTGGACGGGCAGTGGCTCCCACTGCGGCGCGGTACCGGTGAGGCGGGCGCGGTAGGCGGCGTCCAGGTCGCGGAAGAGCGGGCTGACGGACCAGCCGTCGCTGGCGATGTGGTGCAGCAGGAGCAGCAGGACGTGCTGGTCGTCGTCCAGCGAGAACAGGTTTGCCCGGAGCGGGAGTTCGCCGGACAGGTCGAAGGAGTGGCCGATGGCGGCGGTCAGCAGGCCGGCCAGCTCGGTCTCGTCGGCGGCCCGGGTGAGCGTCAGGGCGGGCTCGGCGGTGTCGGCGACCAGCTGGTGGGGGCGGCCGTCGGTGGTCGGGAAGGTGGTGCGCAGCACCTCGTGCCGGGCCACCACGTCGCCCAGGGCCGCGGCCAGCGCGGTGGGGTCCGGCGCGCCGCTCAGCCGGATCGCGAAGGGGGTGTTGTAGAGGGCGCTCGGGCCCTCGAACTGGTCGATGAACCAGAGCCGTTGCTGCGCGGGGGAGAGCGGCACCAGCTCCGGGCGCGCGCGCCGGGAGAGGCCGGTCCGCAGCGGCGCGGTGGTGCTCCCGCCGAGGTGCCGGGCCAGCCCGGCGATGGTGGGGGTGTCGAAGAGGGTGCGGATCGGGAGTTCGACGCCGAGGGCGGCACGGATCCGGCTGGCGAGCCTGGTGGCGAGCAGGGAGTGCCCGCCGAGGTCGAAGAAGTTGTCGTCGATGCTCGGTCCGGCCACGCCGAGGACCTCGGAGAAGAGCGCGCACAGGGCCTGCTCGGTGGCGTTGCGGGCGGCCCGGCCGGTGGTGGCGGCGGCGTAGTCGGGGGCGGGCAGGGCCCGGCGGTCGACCTTGCCGTTGGAGTTGACGGGCAGGGCGTCCAGGGGCATGACGGCCGCCGGGACCATGTACGCGGGCAGGCGGTCGGCGACGAAGGCGCGCAGTTCGTCCAGCGGCGCGGTGCCGGTGACGTAGGCGACCAGGCGCTTGTCGCCGGGTCGGTCCTGGCGGACCGTCGCGAAGACCTGGCGGACGGCCGGGTGGGCCGCGAACGCCGCCTCCACCTCGGCGAGTTCGATCCGGAATCCGCGGACCTTCACCTGGTCGTCCGTTCGACCGACGAACTCCAGTTCGCCCGTGGTGGTCCAGCGGACGAGGTCGCCGGTGCGGTACATCCGGCCGCCGGGCCCGTCGAAGGGGCAGGCGGTGAAGCGCTCGGCGGTCAGCCCGGGGCGGCCGACGTAGCCGCGGGCGAGGCCGGGGCCGGCGAGGTACAGCTCGCCGGGGACGCCGGCCGGGACGGGCTGGAGGGTGTCGTCCAGCACGTACGCCCGGGTGTTGGGCAGCGGGCGGCCGATCGGCACCACGGCGGCCGGGACCTCGTCGGGGGACGTCATCGTCCGGCGGGTCGCGAAGGTGGTGGTCTCGGTCGGACCGTAGGCGTTCACCACCCGCAGGCCCGGGCAGGCCTCCAGGACGCGCCGCAGGGCGGCCGGGGAGGCGATGTCCCCGCCGGTCCACACCTCGCGCATCCCGGCGAAGGACTGCGGGGCCTCGGCGGCCAGCACGTTGAAGAGTCCGGCGGTGATGAAGGCGCCGGAGACCCGTCGGCGGCCGAAGAGGTCCGACAGTTCGGCGATCCCGAGGCGTCCGGCGGGGGCGATGACCAGCGAGCCGCCGGAGAGCAGCGGGGTCCAGAACTCGTAGGTGGAGGCGTCGAAGGCGGTCGGCGAGTGCACCGCGACCCGGTGGTGGGCGTCGGTGTCGAAGGTGCCGCCGAGGGCGAGGTCGAGGATGGAGCGGTGGGTGATGCCGATGCCCTTGGGCTTTCCGGTGGAGCCGGAGGTGTGCATCACGTACGCCAACT
>NZ_JBFBGS010000114.1:0-2613 GCF_040684795.1 Kitasatospora sp. NPDC089797
GCGATGTGGTGGAGGACGAGGGTGAGCAGGTGGGTGTCGGGGGCGGTGGTGAACAGGGCGGCGCGCAGGGGGAGTTCGGTGGTGAGGTCGAAGGGGCGGGCGGAGAGCTCGGCGATCTGTGCGTGGGCGTCCGCTTCGTCGGTGTGGACGGTGACCAGCGGGATCAGTGCTGAGCTGGCCGGGCGGATGAGCTGCTGGGGTTCGCCGTCGGTCTCGGGGAAGAGGGTGCGCAGCGTCTCGTGGCGTTCCACCACGTCGTCCAGCGCGGCCTGGAGCGCGATCGGGTCCACCGCACCGGGCAGCGGCAGCACCAACGGGATGTTGTAGGAGGCCCGTTCGGTCTCGTCCATCCGGTTGAGGAACCAGAGCCGGGACTGGGCGTGGGAGAGCGGGATCCGCTCGGGGCGTTCGGCCGGGAGGAGTTCCGGCCGGGCAGTGGCGGGTGCGGCCTGCTCCAGGCGTTCGGCCAGCAGGGCGACGGTGGGGGCCTCGAAGAGGTCGCGCACGCCGAGTTCGGCGTTGAGTTCGGAGCGGACGGCGGCGACCAGGCGCATCGCCAGCAGCGAGTGCCCGCCGAGGTCGAAGAAGTTGTCGTCGATGCCGGCCGTCTCCGTCCCCAGGACGGCGCCGAAGACGTCGAGGAGCGCCTGCTCGCGCGGGGTGCGCGGGCCGCGGGCGGGTGCGGTGGCGGTGCTCGGCGCGGGCAGGGCGCGGCGGTCGAGCTTGCCGTTGGGGGTGAGCGGGAGGGTGTCCAGCAGCACGACGGCGGACGGCACCAGGTACGGGGGCAGGTGGGCGGCGGCGGAGGCGCGCAGGTCGGCCGGGTCCGGCGCGGTGCGGCCGGCGGCCGGGACCAGGTAGGCGACCAGTCGGCGGTCCCCGGGGCGGTCCTCGCGCAGCAGCACGGCGGCCTGGGCGATGTCCGGACGGGCGGTGAAGTGCGCCTCGATCTCGGCGGGTTCGATCCGGAAGCCGCGCAGCTTGATCTGGTCGTCGGTGCGGCCGAGGAACTCCAACCGGCCCTCGCCCGCGCGGTCGCGCCGCCAGCGGCCGAGGTCGCCGGTGCGGTACATCCGGGCGCCGGGCCCGCCGAAGGGGTCGGGCAGGAAGCGCTCGGCGGTCGCGCCCGGGCGGCCGAGGTAGCCGCGGGCCAGGCCGGCGCCGGCGATGAACACCTCGCCCGGCACGCCGACCGGCACCTGGCGGAGCCCGGCGTCCAGCACCTGGACCCGCATGTTGTCCAGCGGGCGGCCGATCGGCACGGTGCTGCCGAGTGCGTCCCCGGCGGTCATCGGGTGCCGGGTGGCGAACACCGTGGTCTCGGTCGGCCCGTAGCCGTCGACCACCCGCAGCCCCGGGTGGACGTCGAGCACCCGGCGCACGGCGGCGGCCGGGACGACGTCGCCGCCGGTCATCACCTCGCGCACCCCGGCCAGGCTCTGCGGCGCGTCCTCGGCGAGCAGCCGGAACAGGCCGGCGGTCAGCCAGAGCGCGGTGACCCGGTGCTCGGCGATCAGGCTCCCGATCCGCTCGGCGTCCAGCTCACCGGCCGGCGCGACCACCACCCGGCCGCCGCTGAGCAGCGGCACCCAGAGCTCGTAGGTCGCCGCGTCGAAGGCGTGCGGGGAGTGGAACAGCACCCGCTGGTGGGCGCCGTCGCGCTGCCACCAGCGGTCGGCGGCCAGCGCGGCCACGTCCGCGTGGGTGATGGCGACACCCTTGGGCGTGCCCGTGGAGCCGGAGGTGTACATCACATAGGCGAGCTGCTCGGGGTGGACGGCCGGGAGTGCGGGGGCGGCGGCCTCCGGCAGCGGCACGGAGACGTCCACCACCTGTCCGCCGGCGGCCGCCCGGGCCCGGACGAACGGGAGGTCGCGGGTGCTCGCGTCCACCAGCAGCAGGTCGGCGCCGGTGTCGGCCAGCACCAGCTCCAGCCGCTCGGCCGGCCAGCCCTCGGCCAGCGGTACGTACGCGCTGCCAGCCCGCAGCACGGCCAGCGTGCTGACCACCAGCGCGGCCGAGCGCGGCAGCAGCAGGGCCACCCGGCGCTCCGCGCCCGCGCCGAGCGCGGTCAGGTGGTGGGCCAACCGGGCGCTGGCGGCGTCGAGTTCGGCGTAGCTGAGGGTGTCGGTGCCGCAGACGACGGCGGTGGCGTCCGGGGTGCGCGCGGCCTGGGCGGCGAACAGCTCGGGCAGGGCGGTGGTGGGCAGCGGGTGGACGGCGCCGGTGGCCAGCGCGGCCAGTTCGGCCCGGCCGGCCGGGTCCAGCAGGTCGATGGCGTGGAGGGGGGTGTCGGGGTGTTCGGCGGCGCTGCGCAGGATCCGCTGGAACTCCTCGGCCAGGCGCTCGACGGTGCTCGGCTCGAAGAGGTCGGCGGCGTACTCGATGGTGACGGTGAGGCCGTCGGGTGCACCGTCCGCGGTGTGGTGCTCGGTGACGGCGAACGACAGGTCGAACTTGGCGGTGCTCTCGAACTCCACGTCCTGGGAGTCGAGTTCGGCGCCGGGTGCGGTGGTGTTGTTGAGGGTGAGGATGGTTTGGAAGAGGGGGTGGCGGTGGGGGGTGCGGGTGGGGTTGAGGGCTTCGACGAGTTGGTCGAAGGGGAGGTCCTGG
>NZ_JBFBGS010000115.1:0-2096 GCF_040684795.1 Kitasatospora sp. NPDC089797
CGGTCGGCGGGGTAGGCCGGGTCGAGCGGGACGTAGGCGGCGCCGGCCTTCATGATGGCGAGCAGGCCGACGGCCATGGACAGGCCGCGTTCCACCGAGAGGGCGACCAACCGGTCCGGTCCGGCGCCGAGTTCGACCAGGTGGTGGGCGAGTCGGTTGGCGGCCTCGTCCAACTCCCGGTAGCTGAGCGTCTCCTCCCCGAAGGTCACGGCCGGTGCGTCGGGTGTGCGGGCGGCCTGTTCGGCCACCACCCCGTGGATCGTCCCCGGCCAGGCGGGCACCCCCGGCACCCCGCGCCACTCGCCGTCCACCCGCGCCAACTCCCCGGCCGTCATCAACGGCAGCTCGGCGAGCGGTCGTTCGGGCCCGGCGACGGCGGCCGCCAGGAGCACGTTCAGGTGCTCGCCGAAGCGCTGCACCGTCGCCGCGTCGAACAGCTCGGTGCTGTACTCGACCAGCGCCCGCAGCCCGCCGCCGGACTCCTCGAACTCGACGGTGAGGTCGGAGAGCGCGGTGCTCCGCTCCATGGCGTACTCGCCCACCCGCAGCCCGGCCAGCTCGGGGTACGGGGCGGCGGTGTTCTGCAGCACGACCATGGCCTGCACCAGGGGCGTCCGGCTGGTGTCGCGCTCGGGCTGCACCGCCTCCACCAGCCGCTCGAACGGCACGTCCTCGTGTGCGAAGGCGTCCAGGACGGTGCCGCGGACCTGTCGGAGGAGCCCGGCGAAGGAGGCGTCCGGCTCGATCCGCGAGCGCAGCACGACGGTGTTGACCAGGAACCCGATCAGCTGGTCCAGCCCGCCGTGCGCACGACCGGCGGAGGCCGTGCCCACCGCGATGTCCTGCTGTCCGGTGTAGCGGGCGAACACGGTCTGGACCGCTGCCGTCAGGGCCATGAAGAGCGTCGCGCCCTCCCGGCGGGCCAGCCGCTTCAGCCCGTCCGCGGTGTCGGCCGGTACGCCGAAGCCGTGCACCGCGCCGGCCGAGGAGCGCACGGCCGGTCGCGGCCGGTCGGTGGGCAGCTCCAGCGGCGTGATCCCCTCCAACTGATCGCGCCACCAGTCGAGTTGTTCGGCCGCCACACCGTCGTCGGCCAGCCGCTGGTGCTGCCAGGCCGCGAAGTCCGGGTACTGCACGGGGACATCGGGAAGCTCGGCGGTCCGGCCCTCGGTCCGGGCGGTGTACAGCGCGCCGAGCTCGCCGGCCGCCACGCCCATCGACCAGCCGTCGGTGACGATGTGGTGCATGCCGAGGACGCAGACGTGCCGGTCCTCGGCCAGCCGCACCAGCAGCACCCGGACCAGCGGACCGTTCCGCAGGTCGTACGGGCGGGCCAGCTCCTCCCGGGCCAGCGCGCGCAACTGCTCCTCGTCCTCCGCCGTGGTGCTGCGCCAGTGCGGCCGCAGCTCCGGGTGGACGATCTGCACCGGGAGGCCGTCGACGACGTCGAAGGTGGTGCGCAGCGACTCGTGCCGCGCGACCAGCTCCTCGACCGCGTCGCGCAGTGCGGCGGCGTCGAGCACGCCGGTCAGCCGCAGGCCGAGCGCGGCGTGGTACTCGGTGCTGCTCTCGGTGAAGTCCTCCAGGAACCACAGGCGTTGCTGGCCGAAGGACATCGGCAGCAGTCCGTCCCGCGGCACCGGCGGGATCGCCGGCCCGGCCGGGGTGGAGTCCGGGCGCAGGGCCTCGGCGAGTTCGGCGACGGTCGGGGCCTCGAAGAGCATCCGCGGGGTGAGGCCGCCGCCCAGCGCCTCACGGGCGCGGGAGATGACCTGGATGGTGAGGATGGAGTCGCCGCCGAGTTCGAAGAAGTTGTCGTGGATGCCGACCCGGTCGGTGCCGAGGACGTCGGCCCAGATCGTGGCGATCTGTTCCTCGAGGGGCGTGCGGGGCGCGGCGTACGGGGCCTCGGCCCGGTCGGCCTGGAACTCGGGCCGGGGGAGGGCCCGTCGGTCCACCTTGCCGCTGGGGGTCAGGGGCAGCCGGTCCAGGGTGACGAACAGGGCGGGGATCATGTAGTCGGGGAGGGTGGTGGCGAGGTGGGTGCGGAGTTGGGTGGGGGTGGTGGGGGTGGTGGTGACGGTGTAGGCGGTGAG
>NZ_JBFBGS010000116.1:0-1667 GCF_040684795.1 Kitasatospora sp. NPDC089797
GGGGTCTGTACAGCCAGTGGCTCTGTCCCGTAATCGGTGGTAACGAACGGTGACGGTCGTCGTTGGCATGGCATGCGCGATGTCAACGAACTTGTGAGTGTGGTGTTTTCGGGGCTGTCGGCGCTTGTCGTCGAGGGCGTGGCGGACGAGGGCGAGGTCATCCGGGTGGTGGTGCGGACCCGGGACGATCCGGTGCCGTGCCCGGTGTGCGGGCAGCCGACGGGGCGGGTGCATGGCTTCCACGGGCGGGTGGTCGCGGATGTGCCGGTGGACGGGCGCCGGGTCGTGGCGTCGGTGCGGGTCCGGCGCATGGTCTGCCCGGTCCGGGGTTTCCCGCGGCAGACGTTCCGCGAGCAGGTCCCCGGCCTGATCGAGCGCTACCAGCGGCGCACGCGCCGTCTCGCCCGACCAACTCGGGAAGATTGTAGAGGAGTTAGCGGGCCGGGCGGGCGCCCGCCTCTCCCGCTTCCTGGCCTGCGCGATCTCCTGCTCGACCGCCCTGCGCCTGCTCGTACGCCAGGACCTGCCGCCGCCGCGCGTTCCCCGCGTGCTCGGCGTCGACGACTTCGCCCTGCGCCGACGCCAGCGATACGCCACCGTGCTCATCGACGCCGAGACCGGCGCGCGGATCGACGTCCTGCCCGACCGCACCACCCAGACCCTGGTCGCGTGGCTGCGCGAGCACCCCGGGGCCGAGTACGTCTGCCGGGACCGATCCGGCTCCTACGGCGAGGCGATCCGCCAGGCTCTGCCCGAAGCGGTGCAGGTCAGCGACAGGTGGCACTTGTGGAGCAACCTGTGCGGGAAGGTTCTGGCCGAAGTCCGCTCCCACGCCGTCTGCTGGGCGACCGCGGTGAACCCGTCCGGCCCGGGGGCGTACGCGAGCAGACCACCCACGAGCGCCGGCAACAGGTCCACGGCCTGCTCGGCCAGGGTGTCGGGCTGCTCGAATGCGTCCGGCGCCTCGATGTCGCGCTGAACACCGTCAAGCGGTACGCCCGGTTGAAGGAGCCGACCGGCGACCGCCGCGCACCCCGCTACAGGCCCACGCTGGTCGATCCCTACCGCGACCACCTGCGCCGACGTCGGGCCGAGGACCCCGCGGTGCCCGTCACCCACCTGCTACGTGAGATCAAGGAGCTGGGCTATACCGGCAGCGCGAACCTCCTGGTCCGCTACATCACCCAGGGCCGCGTGGAGGGCGACAAGCCCGTCACCACTCCGCGGCGCTTCGCCCGCCTCCTCATCAGCCGCCCCGAGAGCGTGTGCGACAAGGACGCGGCACTACTGGGGGAACTCACCGAGGCCTGTCCCGAGTTGACTGAACTCGCCCGCCTGGTCGGAGAGTTCGCACAACTGCTGACGCCAGCCGAGGGCAATGACGCCAAGCTCACCGACTGGATCACGTCAGTTCGCTCCGTTGACCTGCCCCACCTGCGCTCCTTCAGTAACGGCCTGGAACTCGACCGGGCTGCCGTCGACGCCGGACTCACCACCCCGCACCACAACGGCCGCACCGAGGGCGTCAACACACGAACCAAGCGGGTCATGAGGCAGATGCACGGCCGAGCCGGGTTCCCCCTGCTCCGCCACCGCATCCTCCTCCAGTGATCACCACACAGCGCTACCACCGATTACGAGACAGAGCCGATGACCGTACAGACCCG
>NZ_JBFBGS010000117.1:0-1613 GCF_040684795.1 Kitasatospora sp. NPDC089797
GGCCAGGCGTAGGGATTGGTCGGGGTGTTGGGGACGCGGTCGTACTCGACGACGACGGCGGGGTTGTAGGTCAGTCGCTTGAAGGCCATCTTGTCCGTCGGCTTCGGACAGTGGCGTTTGCAAGTTATCGCGTCCGGCAAAAGGTTAGTCAACTTCATTTTCCTGCAAAGTTGTCCGATTTGACTTCACCACTCCATATTTCCACCAGTGTGACGCTGATCACCTCGGGAGTGGTTCGAAAACGCGCTAGACCGCTGTGCCTTGCGGGGCCTACGCTCCGCCCTTAGCTGTCGGTCCGCGCGCGGGTGCGGCTCGCAATTCGACTGGGGGAAAGACGTGTTCGTGAAAAATGTCCGGTTCCGTCGATTAGTCGCCAAGGAATGTTCGCCTCGGATAAGACTGAAATCCCGAATGGCCACAGTGAGTTCGCTGGCGATCCTGGGGTCGTTGTTGTCGCCCGTGGTACCGGCCTTAGCAGCTGGGGTTTCGGGCGACAAGGGCGGGATCTGGTCACCTCCGAACACGCCGTTGTCGAGGACGGTCTCGGTTTCCGGGGTCGCCGACCACCCCAAGTCGTCTGCACCGGTGACCGGTTCGCCGAACTGGGCGCCTCCGAAGTCGGTGCCGCAGCCGAAGTCGGGCAGTGCGGTGGTGGGGCTGGACCGGGGCGGAGCGAAGCAGGCCGGTGATCTGCCGGTCTGGCTGGCCCCGGTCGCGCCCTCCACCGGGGTGTCCTCAGTGCAGGTGCGGGTCGCCGATCTCAAGGAGGCATCCGCCGCCGGTGTGCCGGGCACCATGGTGTCGCTCTCGCGCGGTGAGGTGCCAGAGGCGGGTCGGGTCCGGGTCGGGATCGATCCGGCTGGGCTGGGTTTCGGTGGCGACTTCGCCCATCGAGCACGGCTGGTGGAGCTGCCGGAGTGCGCGCTGAGCACACCGGAAGCCGATGGTTGCCGCACTCGGAAGCCGGTGGCCTCTCACTACGACGAGCAGGCGAAGCGGCTGGTGGCGGAGGTCGAGCTGCCCGCCACCGCCGCGGCCGGCCGGCAGAAGGGGGCGTGGTCGGAGTCCGCGGCCGCCGCCGAGTCGCTCGCCGCTCCGGGGCGGGTGCTGCTGGCGCTCGACGCCGCGCCGTCGAGCGGGACGGGAACGTACAGCGCCACGCCACTGTCATCCAACCAGAGTTGGGCAGCCGGCAACGCCTCCGGCTCGTTCAGCTACAGCTATCCGATCCAGCTGCCGCCAGCCCTGGTCGGGACCCCTCCGGCGTTCTCCCTCGAGTACGACTCGGCGTCGGTGGACGGGAAGACGGCGTCGACGAACGCCCAGGCCTCCTGGGTCGGTGACGGTTGGGACACCAACGTCGGTTTCGTCGAGCGCTCGTACCGTCCGTGCGACAAGGCGGGGATCCCGGGTTCGGGGGACCAGTGCTGGGGCGGGCCGAACCTGACGCTGTCGCTGGGCGGGCACGCGGGTGAACTGGTGCCGGACGACGCGTCCTGCGTCGGCGGCACGGCGACCGATGAGCAGTCGCGGTGCAAGTGGCGCCTGAAGGGCGATGACGGGACGAAGGTCGAGTTCCTGACCGGTGCCGACAACGGGACGTGGAACGGTTC
>NZ_JBFBGS010000118.1:0-1602 GCF_040684795.1 Kitasatospora sp. NPDC089797
TCGAGGGTGTGTGACTGGTCGTTGTTTGAGAACTGCACAGTGGACGCGAGCATCTGTGGCCAAGTTTTTAAGGGCGCACGGTGGATGCCTTGGCACTAGGAACCGATGAAGGACGTGGGAGGCCGCGATAGGCCCCGGGGAGCTGTCAACCGAGCTTTGATCCGGGGGTGTCCGAATGGGGAAACCCGGCAGTCGTCATGGGCTGTCACCCGCTGCTGAACACATAGGCAGTGTGGAGGGAACGCGGGGAAGTGAAACATCTCAGTACCCGCAGGAAGAGAAAACAACCGTGATTCCGGGAGTAGTGGCGAGCGAAACTGGATGAGGCTAAACCGTTTTGGTGTGAGACCCGGCAGGGGTTGCCAATGCGGGGTTGTGGGAATGAGCTTCAGTCGTCTGCCGGCGGCTGGGCGAGTCAGAAACCGTATGGGTAGTCGAAGGACATGCGAAAGGTCCGGCGTAGAGGGTAAGACCCCCGTAGACGAAATCTGTACGGCTTGCTTGCTCATCTCCCAAGTAGCACGGGGCCCGAGAAATCCCGTGTGAATCTGGCGGGACCACCCGCTAAGCCTAAATATTCCCTAGTGACCGATAGCGGATAGTACCGTGAGGGAATGGTGAAAAGTACCGCGGGAGCGGAGTGAAATAGTACCTGAAACCGTGTGCCTACAAGCCGTGGGAGCGTCGTTCGTCAGCTTGCTGGCGGGCCGTGACTGCGTGCCTTTTGAAGAATGAGCCTGCGAGTTTGCGGTGTGTAGCGAGGTTAACCCGTGTGGGGTAGCCGTAGCGAAAGCGAGTCCGAATAGGGCGTTTGAGTTGCATGCCCAAGACCCGAAGCGGAGTGATCTAGCCATGGGCAGGTTGAAGCGCGGGTAAGACCGTGTGGAGGACCGAACCCACCAGGGTTGAAAACCTGGGGGATGACCTGTGGTTAGGGGTGAAAGGCCAATCAAACTCCGTGATAGCTGGTTCTCCCCGAAATGCATTTAGGTGCAGCGTCACGTGTTTCTTGCCGGAGGTAGAGCACTGGATAGGCGATGGGCCTTACCGGGTTACTGACCTTAGCCAAACTCCGAATGCCGGTAAGTGAGAGCGTGGCAGTGAGACTGTGGGGGATAAGCTCCATGGTCGAGAGGGAAACAGCCCAGAACACCGACTAAGGTCCCTAAGCGTGTGCTAAGTGGGAAAGGATGTGGAGTCGCAGAGACAACCAGGAGGTTGGCTTAGAAGCAGCCACCCTTGAAAGAGTGCGTAATAGCTCACTGGTCAAGTGATTCCGCGCCGACAATGTAGCGGGGCTCAAGCACATCACCGAAGTCGTGTCATTGCAGCATATAGGGCCAACGCCTGCTGTGATGGGTAGGGGAGCGTCGTGTGCCGGGTGAAGCGGCGGTGGAAACCAGTCGTGGACGGTATACGAGTGAGAATGCAGGCATGAGTAGCGATACAAGAGTGGGAAACTCTTGCGCCGATTGACCAAGGGTTCCTGGGTCAAGCTGATCTGCCCAGGGTAAGTCGGGACCTAAGGCGAGGCCGACAGGCGTAGTCGATGGACAACGGGTTGATATTCCCGTACCCGCTTTGAAGCGCCAACGCTGAACC
>NZ_JBFBGS010000120.1:0-1336 GCF_040684795.1 Kitasatospora sp. NPDC089797
ATGCTCCTATAGACGTCAAGCGGCTGGAGCAAGGTCGGTTCGCGTGGTGTGTTCGGCTGGTGCGCCGGTGAGCGCGCGGTAGACCTCGCGTGCGACGAAGCGCTTGAGGCAGCGGGTGATGTCCTTCTTGGACATGCCTTCCTTGGTGCGGCGGGCGACGTAGGCGCGGGTGCGCTCGTCGTAGCGCATGCGGACGAGCACGATCGTGTGCAGCGCGTTGTTGGCGGCCCGGTCGCCGCCGCGGTTGAGGCGGTGGCGGTGGGTGCGGCCGGAGGACGCGGGTATCGGTGCGACCCCGGCCAGGTGCGCGAACGCGGCCTCGGAGCGCATTCGTTCGGGGTTGTCCCCGGCTGAGGCCAGGAGCTGGCCGGCGGTCTCGGGGCCGATGCCGAACAGGGCGAGGAGTCCGGGGGCGGCCTGCTTGACCAGCGGGCCGATCTCGCCGTCGAGTTCGGTGATCTCCTCGTCGAGGGCCTGGTGGCGCAGGGCCAGACGCCGCAGGGCGGCTTTGGTCGCGGCCAGCGGCGTCGACAGGTCCGCACCGGCCCGCAGTCGGGCGAGGGTGCGGATCAGCGCGGCCCGCTCCATGCGCGCGACCTGCTCACGCAGAGCGGCCGGAGCCGACACGAGCAGGCCGCGGATCTGGTTCATCGCCTGGGTGCGGGCCTTGACCGCGCTGCGACGGGCGCACCGCAGTACCCGGACGCCCTCGACCACACCGTCGCGGCTCTTGGGGACGCCGTCGGCCCGGCCGGAAGCCACCGCCGTGGCGGCCGCGTAGGCGTCGATCGGGTCGGACTTCCCGCGCATTCGGCGGGTCTTGCGGTCGGGCCGGTCCACGTCGACGACCGTGACCCCGGCGGCGGTCAGCACCCGGGCGAGTTCGGCGCCGTACGCGCCGGTGCCCTCCACCCCGACCGCGATCAGGGTGCCGTGCGAACGCATCCAGTCCAACAGGTCCCGGTAGCCCTGGACGGTGGCCGGGAACTCGCGGTCGGCCAGGTGTCGGCCGAGCGGATCGATCACCGCCGCGTGGTGGGTCAGGCCGTGGGTGTCGACTCCGCCTGTGATCCTTCGCCTGTCGTGCGTCATGCTGGTCATGTCCGTCCTTGCCGATTGTCCGAGCCGAGGGCGGCACGCGCCGGTCGGGCGGGTGGACAAGACAGTGACGGGGCCTCTGGCCAGGCTCCTATGAAGTCACAAACGCCCGTCCGGCCGCGTGCGTGGTGACGCCACCGATGAGCCGACAGATCCCAAACAGGACAGTCGAGACGTCAGTCAGCCGAGGAGTCAGACCCACCAGCGACGTCACCACGAACATCATCACTGTCAGCCG
>NZ_JBFBGS010000121.1:0-1253 GCF_040684795.1 Kitasatospora sp. NPDC089797
GGAGCTGACCGAGGCCGCCATCGTGGTCTCCGGCGGCCGCGGCGTCGGTGCCGCCGAGGGCTTCGGCGTGGTCGAGGAGCTCGCCGACGCCCTGGACGCCGCCGTCGGTGCCTCGCGCGCCGCCGTCGACGCCGGCTGGTACCCGCACAGCTCGCAGGTCGGCCAGACCGGCAAGCAGGTCTCCCCGCAGCTGTACGTGGCCAACGGCATCTCGGGCGCCATCCAGCACCGGGCCGGCATGCAGACCTCGAAGACCATCGTGGCCGTCAACAAGGACCCCGAGGCCCCGATCTTCGAGCTGGCCGACTACGGCGTGGTCGGCGACCTCTTCGAGGTGCTGCCGCAGCTCACCGCCGAGGTGAAGACCCGCAAGGGCTGATCCCCCGGCGCGCCGCGGAGGGCGTGGCACTCGGTACCCCGGTACCGAGTGCCACGCCCTCCGGCGTTCCGCGAACCCCGCCCGCTCCGCTCCGCCGCTGCGTCCCCGCCGCCCCGCCTACTCGGCGAAGGCCGCGAGGTGCTGGGTGAACCCGCCCTGGGCCGGCGGCAGCGGGCGCGGTTCGGGGTCCTGCACCGGCGGCGGCTCCTCCATCGGCAGCAGCCGCAGCTCGGGCTGGTCGGAGTCGGGGGAGGAGAACAGTCGTACCCGGGTGCCGACCGGGACGGTGCTGCGCATCCCGTCCACGATGCACCAGACGTCGAAGCCCTCCGCCATCCGGATCAGCGACTTCTGACGGACCAGCGGCGTACGGGCCTGCTCGACCGCGCAGCGCCGCACCACGCCGGTGCCCTCGCTGGGCTCCAGCCGCAGCTCGGTGGAGCCGCAGGTCGGGCAGAGCAGCCGCTGGAAGGTCGGGTTGTTGCACCAGGTGCAGCGCTGGAAGTACAGCGTCGTACTCCGGGTGTCGGCGTCGATGGCTGAGTGGACCACGTTGTCATCTCCCTGCGCTCGGACCGGCTCGGACGGCAGTGCTGCGGCAGAAGGACGGCGGACGCACCGCGGTGTGCGGCTCCGGTTCGGCTGTCGTTCGGCAGGAAAAGGATAGGGAACTCAGTGCCGCCCTGTGAAGGCACTGAGTTCCCTTTTTGCCGCGCACGTGCATAATGAAGGGTACTGAGTACCGTCGTGAAACAGGAGTGGCGATCATGAGCCAGGAGTTCGATCTCTTCCGTATCTCCGAGGAGCACGGGATGCTCCGTGAGGCGGTGCGTTCGCTGGCCGAGGCGAAGATCGCTCCGTTCGCGGCGGAGGT
>NZ_JBFBGS010000122.1:0-1077 GCF_040684795.1 Kitasatospora sp. NPDC089797
GGTGAGGACGTCGTACTGCCGGTACGCGACCGGGCTGGTGCCGGTCGCGCAGTACTGCCGGGCGAGGGGTCGCGGCCAGGGCTACCGGCCGGCGTTACCGGTCGGCGGGGGTGGCCCAGCCCCAGGAGGTGTTCGCGGGCGTCACGTCGCCCCAGGCGGTGGTCGCGGGCGCGGCCTGCTGGGGGGCCACGTCGCCCCAGGAGGTGTCCGCGAAGGCCGGGCCGGCGCCGAGGGCGAGCAGGGCGGCTGCGGCAGTACCGACGATGACGCGCTTGAGCATGGTGGTTCCTCCGACATCGGTGCGAGGGGTCGGTCCTGACACTAGATCACGGTGCGGGCGGTTGTTCGATGAATTTCGATGAACGTCGACATCGGGCCGGTCACTCCGGCAGGTCGCCCTCGCCGCCCAGGTTGGCGGTGATGCGGCGCAACACGTTGACGGTGGTCACGAAGTCGGCCTCGGCCACGCCCTCGTGGGCCTGCCGGAGCACCCGGTGGTTGCGCTCGCGGGCCCGCAGGCGGGCGGCCTCGCCGTCCGCGGTGAGCGACATGCCGCCGTTCGCCCCGTCCTCCAGCAGCCAGCCGCGGGCGGCGAGGTCGTCGAAGACGGCGTCGAAGTCGAGGCCGAGGTCGTCGTAGCGGGCCAGCCGCTCGACCAGGGTGGTGCGGTTCCACCGGCCCGGGGCGCCGGCGGCGTGGTTGAGGGTCCACCAGTGCGGCTGGGTCAGGCCCTCGACGGCGAGCTGCCCGCGCAGGCCGCCGACCACCCTGCGGTACACCTCGCCGGTCCACGCGCCGATGGGCTGGGCGGCCAGGACCTCGTGCGGGTACTCCTTGAGCGTCATTCGCCGTGCTCCTTCGCCTGCTGTTCGATCGCCGGGACGCCGTCACCGTAGGACCTCGAGTCGGCTTGAGGTCAAGACGGTTCGTGCCGGACCGGTGGTCGGTTCAGGCCGGATCGGGGTGCGTCCCGGCGCCGGGGCGGGCCCCGCGCGGGCCGGTGGGGCGCGGTGGCGCCCCCGGCGCGGGGGGCGGGGGCGGCGCCGGGGCGCGCCGCCGCGAGCCCCGCCCCGGCCC
>NZ_JBFBGS010000123.1:0-1065 GCF_040684795.1 Kitasatospora sp. NPDC089797
GCCAGGGGCGTGGGCGATGACGTCGTCGATGTTGTTGCCGCCGGTGAGGGTGCCGCGGTGGGTGAGCTGGATGTTCGTCCAGCCCTTGCCGCCGGGGGCGTCCGCCGGGGTCGCGACCGTGGCGACGGCCGGGCTCTTGGCGTTCGGGTTGCCCGGCGGGTTGTAGGCGCGCAGGTAGCCGGCCTGGTCGGGGGTGAGGATGTCGGGGGCGCCGTCGCCGGTGACGTCACCGAAGACCGGCGGCGGGCCGTCCGGGTTCCACGGTACGTAGAACGAGTACGAGGCGACCGGGGAGACGTTGCGGGCGTTGTCCATCACCTGGAGGTAGAGGATGTTGGTGCCCCAGCGGCCCGGGGTGACCGGGATCCCGTTGGTCGGGTAGTCGCCGCCGCAGGCCCAGCCCGCTCCGGAGAACTGCGGGTCGAAGGACCAGCGGGCGCAGGCGACGCCGGAGGCGTTGCCGCCCGGTGCGGGGTCGGTCGCGGTGAAGGGCACCAGGCCCTGCTCGCCGACGTGCTTCTTGGTGACCTGGCCGTTGCCGGACGGCGGGAACTTGTCCGTGAGTTCGGCGGCCGACAGCACGGTGTTGGCGTCGGGGACGGTGAGGGTCGGCGGGGTCAGGTCGACGCCGAAGCGGCACACCGGGGTCGAGGCGGACATCTGGACCAGCTTGTCGCTGGCCATCATGCCCCAGCCGTAGACGTGCCCGTCCTTGATGACGTTCGGGTTGACCTGGAACACCGCGTTGCCGTTGTTGGGCACCTCGGCGGTGTAGCCGGAGTCGACGTCGGCGCTCAGGTTCGCGTAGTCCCAGATGTGGGCCCAGCCGAACAGCGAGGACTGCGCCTTGCTGCTGACCGTCGCGTTGAGGCTGACCGAGCCGTTGAACCCGGAGGAGGAGTTGAGCCAGCCGATGGAGTTGCCGTCACAGCCCTGGTTCTCGGCCCACGGCACGGAGGTCGAGGGGACGGGCCAGGCGTAGGGATTGGTCGGGGTGTTGGGGACGCGGTCGTACTCGACGACGACGGCGGGGTTGTAGGTCAGTCGCTTGAAGGCCATCTTGTC
>NZ_JBFBGS010000124.1:0-1032 GCF_040684795.1 Kitasatospora sp. NPDC089797
CGTCGGCTACGAAATGGCCCTGCTCGTCGACCGCGCAGGCGCCGTCCTCACCCCCGCACTCCGCGCAGAACTCCAGGGCAGTCTCCTGCACTGACGGTTCGTCGGATACCGTCCAGGTATTCGAAGCACCTCCGCGTCCTTCCCGGGCCCGCTTCGGCGGGCTCGGGTTCGGGCGTTGTACGGCCTTCGCACCACCGGCTCCGGACTCGTACCGAAGCTCGCACCGCACCGCCGCACCTTGTGAGGAGAGGAACCGTGACACCGCCCGACGACCGCAGCGGCCAGTACGGCGTTCCGTACCCTGGCACGGGCCATGACGCCTTCGGAGCACCCGGCGCCGGCCACGGTCAGCAGTACGGTCGGCAGCAGTACGGACAGCCGCAGCCGCAGCCGTACGCCCGGCCCGAGGAACAGTACGGCCAGTACGGCCAGTACGCCGGACCGCAGCCCGCCTTCGACACCCCGCCGCCCGGCTACCCGACGCCGCCCGGCCCGGTGCCCGCCCCGACGCCCGGCCACCGGTCGGACCGACGCCCCGGGCACGTCGAGGAGTTCGAGGACGAACCGGACTCCGGCCCGCTGATCCGGCCGTTCGCCATGACCGGCGGTCGCACCCGGCCCCGCTACGAGCTCGCGCTGGAGGCCCTGGTCTCCGCCGACGTCGACCCGCAGCGGCTGGCCACCCTCCTCCCGGAGCACCAGCGGATCTGCACGCTGTGCAGGGAGGTCAAATCCGTAGCCGAGGTGTCGGCGCTGCTCTCCCTTCCCCTGGGAGTGGCCCGCATCCTCGTGGCCGACCTGGCCGAGGCCGGTCTCGTCGCCATCCACCAGCCCGCTTCCGGGGGCGAAACCGGAAACCAGCCCGACGTCACGCTGCTCGAAAGGGTCCTCAGTGGACTTCGCAAGCTCTAACGCGGCCGCCCCCACCCGCGCCACCACCTCCGCGAAGATCGTCATCGCGGGCGGCTTCGGCGTCGGCAAGACCACGCTCGTCGGCGCCGTCTCCGAGATCAACCCGCTGCGCACCGAAGC